>NZ_CP033073.1:5457038-5785557 GCF_003675325.1 Streptomyces dangxiongensis | reverse complement strand
GTAGCGCTGGTGCAGGTCGTCGACGAAGATCTCGTCGCCGCCGCCCACGCACTCGGTGACGTCGTCGCCGGTCAGCTCCACGTGGATGCCGCCCGGGTGGGTGCCGAGCGCCTTGTGGACCTCGAAGAAGCCCTTGACCTCGTCGAGCACGTCGTCGAAGCGACGGGTCTTGTGCCCGGAGGCCGCCTCGAAGGTGTTGCCGTGCATCGGGTCGGTCACCCAGGCCACCGTCGCACCGGACGCCGTGACCTTCTCCACCAGCTCCGGGAGCCGGTCGCGGATCTTGTCGGCGCCCATGCGGACGATGAAGGTCAGCCGGCCCGGCTCCCGCTCGGGGTCGAGGCGGTCGATGTACCGCAGCGCCTCCTCGGCCGTGGTGGTCGGGCCGAGCTTGATGCCGATGGGGTTGCGGATCTGCGAGGCGAACTCGATGTGCGCGCCGTCCATCTGCCGGGTGCGCTCACCGATCCACACCATGTGCGCGGAGACGTCGTACAGCTTGCCGGTGCGGGAGTCGACCCGGGTCAGGGCGGACTCGTAGTCCAGCAGCAGCGCCTCGTGCGAGGAGAAGAACTCGACGGTCTTGAACTCCTCCGGGTCCGTGCCGCAGGCCCGCATGAAGTTCAGCGCGTTGTCGATCTCCCGCGCGAGCTGCTCGTAGCGCTGGCCCGACGGCGAGGTCCGCACGAAGTCCTGGTTCCAGGCGTGCACCTGGCGCAGGTCGGCGTAACCGCCGGTGGTGAAGGCGCGGACCAGGTTCAGCGTGGAGGCCGAGGCGTTGTACATGCGCTTCAGCCGCTCGGGGTCCGGGATACGGGACTCGGGGGTGAAGTCGAAGCCGTTGACGGAGTCGCCCCGGTACACCGGCAGGGTGACGCCGTCGCGGGTCTCGGTGGGCTTGGAACGGGGCTTGGAGTACTGACCCGCGATGCGGCCGACCTTCACCACCGGGACGGAGGCCGCGTAGGTGAGGACGGCACCCATCTGGAGCAGCGTCTTCAGCTTGTTGCGGATGTGGTCGGCCGACACCCCGTCGAAGGCCTCGGCGCAGTCGCCGCCCTGGAGGAGGAACGCCTCTCCCTTGGCGACGGCCGCCATCCGGGCGCGCAGCTGGTCGCACTCGCCCGCGAAGACGAGCGGCGGATACGACTCGAGGTCCGCGATCGCTGCGCGCAGGGCCTCGGCGTCGGGGTACTCGGGCTGCTGCGCCGCGGGCAGGTCTCGCCAGGTGTTGCCAGCGCTCGGGCTGGTCTTAGCGTTCACGGTCACCCCACAAACACTACGGGGTCATGTCGAATGATTTCGCCCTGGCCCGAAGAATGAGACGCGGAGATTACCCCGTGGACACCGCGGGGGTGAGGTAGGGTTTTTCGCATGTTCGCGCCGTCGATCCAGAACTGGTGGTGGACCGCTTCTCCGGCGGCCCGCTGATCGCGCGTACCCACACTTCGCGAAGGCCGCCCGAGGGGCGGCCTTCGGCGTTCCCGGGACCGTTCCTCTCCGTCACACGATCGAGAAGGAATGCGACCCGTGCACCTGAAGGACCTGCTCCGCGACCCCCGCCCCTTCGCCCTGCTGCGCCGCCGCACCCCCGGCCACGACGAGGGGACGGTGGAGGTGCTGCTCGGGCCGGTGACCCGCCGCGAGCGGCTCGCCGACCTGCCCGACGAGGGGCTCGCCCTCGTCCCGTTCCGCCAGATCCGCGAGCGCGGCTTCGACGTCCGCGACGACGGCACCCCGCTGCTCGTGCTCACCCCCGAGGAGACGCACACGCTGCCCCTGGACGAGGTCCTCGCGCAGCTCCCCGCGCACGACGTGCGGGTCGAGGACGGCGGCTTCGACGTGGCCGACGAGGAGTACGCGCGGATCGTCGGCCGCGTGCTGCGCGAGGAGATCGGCCGGGGCGAGGGCGCGAACTTCGTGATCCGGCGCACGTACGAGGGCCGCGTCCCCGGCTTCGGCCGCGCGGACGCGCTCGCGCTGTTCCGGCGGCTGCTGGCGGGCGAACGCGGCGCGTACTGGACGTTCGTGGTGCACACCGGGGCGGAGGCGGGCGGGCGGACGCTGGTCGGCGCCAGCCCGGAGGTGCACGTCCGGATGTCCGGGGGGACGGTCGTGATGAACCCGATCAGCGGGACCTACCGCTATCCCGCCGGGGGCCCGACGCCGGAGCACCTGCTCTCCTTCCTCGCCGACGGCAAGGAGACCGAGGAGCTGTCGATGGTCGTCGACGAGGAACTGAAGATGATGTGCACCGTCGGCGACATGGGCGGGGTCGTCGTCGGGCCGCGGCTGAAGGAGATGGCGCACCTGGCGCACACCGAGTACGAGCTGCGCGGCAGGTCGTCCCTGGACGTGCGGGAGGTGCTGCGGGAGACCATGTTCGCGGCGACCGTCACCGGATCGCCGGTGCAGAACGCGTGCCGGGTGATCGAGCGGTACGAGCCCGTCGGGCCGGACGGCACGGGCCGCGGGTACTACGCCGGTGCGCTGGCGCTGCTCGGCCGGGATGCCGGGGGCGCCCAGACCCTCGACTCCCCCATCCTGATCCGCACCGCCGACATCGGTGCCGACGGCCGGGTGCGCGTCCCGGTCGGGGCGACGCTGGTGCGCGGCTCGGACCCGGCCGGCGAGGTCGCCGAGACCCACGCCAAGGCGGCGGGCGTGCTGGCCGCCCTCGGCGTCCGGCCGGGCCCGCCGCGCACGGAGCGCGGGCGGCCCCGGCTCGCCGACGACCCGCGGGTGCGGTCCGCGCTGGACGGGCGGCGGGCCGCGCTCGCCCCGTTCTGGCTGCGGATGCGGGACCGCGCCCCGGAGCCCACCGGGCACGCCCTCGTGGTCGACGGCGAGGACACGTTCACCGCGATGCTGGCGCACGTGCTGCGCTCGGGCGGCCTCGGGGTGACCGTACGGCGCTACGACGAGCCCGGGCTGCGGGCGGCCGTGCTCGCGCACGGGGGACCGGTGGTGGTGCTCGGGCCCGGTCCGGGTGACCCCCGCGACGCGGCCGACCCGAAGATGCGGTTCCTGCGGGCGCTCGCCGCCGACCTGCTGCGGGAGCGCCGGCACGGGGTGCTGGGCGTCTGCCTGGGCCATGAGCTGATCGCGGCCGAGCTGGGCCTGGACCTCGTCCGCAAGGAGGTGCCCCACCAGGGGGCGCAGACGGTGATCGACCTGTTCGGGCGGGCGGAGACCGTCGGCTTCTACAACAGCTTCGCCGCCCGCTGCGACGACGGGACGGCGAGCGCGCTGGCCGCTCGCGGCGTCGAGGTGAGCCGGGCGGCGAACGGCGAGGTGCACGCGCTGCGGGGGCCCGGGTTCGCCGGGGTGCAGTTCCACCCGGAGTCGGTCCTCACCCTGAACGGCGCGGCGGTCGTCCACGAGCTGCTCGACCGGCTGCGCGGGGCGAGCAGGACGGCGTAGGCCGGGCGGGTCCGGGGGCCGTACGCGATCCCCGGACCCGGCCGGGTCTCAGCCGAAGAACACGCCGGCCTCCCGGTACAGCGCCGGGTCCACCGTCTTCAGCCTGGCCGTCGCCTCGGCGAGGGGGACACGGACGATCTCGGTGGCGCGCAGGGCGACCATCGTGCCGAAGTCGCCGTCGCGGACGCAGTCGACGGCGTGCAGCCCGAAGCGGGTGGCGAGCCAGCGGTCGAAGGCGCTGGGGGTGCCGCCGCGCTGGACGTGCCCGAGGACCGTGGTGCGGGCCTCCTTGCCGGTACGGCGCTCGATCTCCTTGGCCAGCCACTCGCCCACCCCGGACAGCCGGACGTGCCCGAAGGAGTCCGTCGACCCGTCCTTGAGCACCATGGCGCCGTCCCTGGGCACGGCGCCCTCGGCGACGACCACGATCGGCGCGTACGACGCCCGGAAGCGGGAGGTCACCCAGTCGCAGACCTGCTCGATGTCGAAGCGCTGCTCGGGGATGAGGATGACGTTGGCGCCGCCGGCCAGGCCCGAGTGCAGGGCGATCCAGCCGGCGTGCCGGCCCATCACCTCCACCACCAGGACCCGCATGTGGGACTCGGCGGTGGTGTGCAGCCGGTCGATGGCCTCGGTGGCGATGTTGACGGCGGTGTCGAAACCGAAGGTGTAGTCGGTGGCGGACAGGTCGTTGTCTATCGTCTTGGGCACCCCGACGCAGGGCACCCCGTACGCGTCGGACAGCCGCGCGGCGACGCCCAGGGTGTCCTCGCCGCCGATCACGACGAGGGCCTGGACGTCCAGCTTGGCCAGGTTGTCCCTGATCCGGCGGATGCCGTCCGCCGCCTCCAGGGGATTGGTCCGCGACGAGCCGAGGATGGTGCCGCCGCGGGGCAGGATGCCGCGCACCGCGGGAATGCCGAGGGGGACGGTGGCGCCTTCGAGGGGGCCGCGCCAGCCGTCCCGGAAGCCGACGAAGTCATAGCCGTACTCCTGCACGCCCTTGCGGACGATGCCCCGGATGACGGCGTTGAGCCCGGGGCAGTCGCCGCCTCCGGTCAGTACTCCGACCCGCATGGGGAAGTCCCTTCTCGCGGTTGCCTGACGACCGGTCACGCTAATGGTGAGTCAGGTCACACGGGAGGGGCGGGACGGGTGATTCCGGGGCATGACCCGGCGCGCGCTACGCGTCGTCGAGTCCCCGCTCGATCGCGTACCGCACCAGCTCCACCCGGTTGTGCAGTTGGAGCTTGCCCAGGGTGTTCTGGACGTGGTTCTGCACCGTGCGGTGGGAGATGACGAGGCGTTCGGCGATCTGCTTGTAGCTCAGGCCCTTCGCCACCAGCCGCAGCACCTCCGTCTCCCGGTCCGTCAGCCGCGGCGCGCCCGGCTCTCCGGCGTCCGGGGCGGGTGCGGGCTCGGCGGCCAGGCGCCGGTACTCACCGAGGACCAGACCGGCGAGGCCGGGCGTGAACACCGGGTCGCCGGCGGCGGTACGGCGCACCGCGTCCAGCAGTTCCTCCGTGGAGGCGGACTTCAGCAGGTAGCCGGTCGCGCCGGACTTCACGGCCTCCAGCACGTCCGCGTGCTCGCCGCTGGCGGAGAGGACGAGGACCCGCAACGCCGGGTTGTGGGCGACCAGTTCCCTGCACACCTGGACACCGGGCTTGGCGGGCAGGTTGAGGTCCAGGACCAGGACGTCGGGAGCGGCAGCCCTGGCGCGGCGGACCGCCTGCTCGCCGTCGCCGGCGGTGGCGACCACCTCCATGCCGGCCTCGGCCAGGTCCCGGGCGACCGCGTCCCGCCACATCGGGTGGTCGTCCACCACCATGACCCTGATCGGGCCCCGCTGCTCCGTCATCACTGATCCGCCTTCTTCCCCCGCGCCCGTACGGCGCCCTTGGGTACCTTGAGTTCGACTTCCGTGCCCTGCCCCGGGACCGAGACGACGTCGGCGCCGCCGCCGAGGTCGCGCAGCCGGCCCCGGATCGACAGGGCCACCCCGAGCCGCCCCTCGCCCTCGGCCTGGGCGAGCCGGCCGGCGGGGATGCCGGGGCCGTCGTCCCGGACGGTGACGACGACCTCGCCCGGCTCGTCCTCCACCAGGATCCAGGCCCGCGCCTCCTCCCCGGCGTGCCGGCGCACGTTGTCCAGGGCGGCCCCGACGGCGGCGGCCACCTCCCGGGCCACGGCCGGCGGCAACGACACGGGGGCGCCGGGCTCGGCCAGGGCGACCCGGGCGCCGGCGTACGGGGCGAGCAGGCAGCGCAGGTCGACCGGGCCGGCCGGTCCGTCGGGGCCGTCGTGGTCCCCCACCTCGACGGGGGGTACGACGGCTCCGGCCGCCGCGTCCCGCGACACCGGCACCAGACCGCCCGACACCAGCGTGCGCAGCGCCACCTCCTGCTCCCCGGCCAGCCGGCCCAGCTCGGCCGCCTCGCCGCCGAGGGCCGTGCCGCGCCGCTTCACCATCGCCAGCACCTGGAGCACGCCGTCGTGGATGTCCCGGGCCAGCCGCTCCCGCTCCCGGGTCGCGGCCTCGATCTCCAGGGCGCGGGCGAGGGTGCGTTCGGAGGCGCGGGCCACCTCCACGACGTAGCCGATCGCGATGGACGCGACCCAGACGAGGATCACGTTGTGCACGGTGTCCCGGGCGGGGTGGCCGCGCTCGGCCAGGTTGGCGGCGGCCACGGCCGTGGAGGCGACGGCCGCCCAGCGCCAGCCGCCCTTGATGGCGAAGGCCAGCACCGCGCCGGCCGTCCATATCGACGGCAGGGTGGGTCCGCCGCCCGCGATCCGCTCGTGGCTGTCGGCGAGCGGGGTGAGCAGGATGCCGGTGAGGGCGACGGCCAGGTCGGCGGCCAGGAAGCGCCGGGTGCAGCTCGCCGCGTTCGCCACCCTGGGCAGGGTGGCGAGGGTCCACACCACCAGGACGGCGTAGTAGCCGACGGCGATCCAGGGCCGGACGAACCGGTCGTACGCGGTGGCGCACAGGCCGATCGCGTACAGGGCGGTCAGGACGCGGTAGCCGGCGAGCGCGCGCCACAGCGGCAGCTCGACCGACATCCGTACGACGCGCTCGCGCTCGGGCATCTCCCCCGGTCCCCCCCCGATGTCCCCGGCTCCCGGACCCCCCGTCCAGCAGCCGCCCGGTTACTGCTCGGCCTTCTCGGCCTTCTCGGCCTTCTCTGCCTTCTCCGCCGCCGCGGCCTTCTCCGCTTCCCTGGCCGCCTTCGCCGCCTCCGCGAGCTGCCGTTTGGCGGCGGTGGCGTACATGTCGACGTACTCCTGGCCGGAGAGCTTCATGATCTCGTACATGACCTCGTCGGTCAGCGCGCGCAGCACGAACCGGTCGTGTTCCATGCCCTGGTAGCGGCTGAAGTCCATGGGCCTGCCGATGCGGATGCCGGGCCGCATCAGCTTCGGCACGACCTTGCCGGGCGGCTGGATCTTCTCCGTGTCGATCATGGCGACCGGGATGACCGGCGCACCCGTGGCGAGCGCCACGCGCGCGAGGCCGCCGGGCTTGCCCCGGTACAGCCGCCCGTCGGGCGAACGGGTGCCCTCCGGATAGATGCCGAACAGCTCGCCGCGCTCCAGGACCTCCATGCCGCTCCTGATCGCCGCCTCGCCGGCGCCGCGCGACCCGGAGCGGTCCACCGGGAGCTGGCCCACGCCCTTGAAGAAGGCCGCGGTGAGGCGGCCCTTCACGCCGGGGGTGGTGAAGTACTCGGCCTTGGCGATGAAGGTGACCTTGCGGTCCAGCACGGCCGGCAGGAAGAAGGAGTCCGAGAAGGACAGATGGTTGCTGGCCAGGATGGCGGGACCCTCGGCCGGGATGTTCTCCATGCCTTCCACCCAGGGCCTGAAGGCGACCTTGAGCGGCCCTCCGATGGCGACCTTCATCGTGCCGTACAACACCCGTGTGCCTCCCGTTTCCGTCGAACAGACCATAACCCGGAGGACCGTCAATGGGCCCGACGACCCTGGTCGGTGTCAGTGCGGTCGCGTACGGTGAAGCACATGCCAGTTCTCCCCGGAGCCGAGCCGTACCGCCACCAGGGCGGGGAGGTGGGGGTTCTCCTCTGCCACGGCTTCACCGGCTCGCCCCAGTCGCTGCGCCCGTGGGCGGAGCACCACGCGGCCCACGGCCTGACCGTGTCCCTTCCACTGCTGCCCGGCCACGGCACGCGTTGGGAGGACATGCAGCTCACGGGCTGGCAGGACTGGTACGCGGAGGTGGACCGCGAGCTGCGCGTCCTCACCGAGCGCTGTTCCCGGGTGTTCGTCGCGGGTCTGTCGATGGGCGGGGCGCTGGCCCTCAGGCTCGCCGCGCGGCACGGCGAGCGGGTCACGGGCGTGGTGGTCGTCAACCCCGCGAACAAGGTGCACGGCCTGTCCGCGTACGCCCTTCCGGTGGCCCGGCACCTCGTGCGGACGACGAGGGGCATCGCCAGCGACATCTCGAAGGAGGGCGCGGCCGAGCTGGGGTACGACCGGGTGCCGCTGCACGCGGCGCACTCGCTGCGGGAGTTCCTGCGCCGGCTGGACGGCGAGCTGCCGCAGGTCACCCAGCCGTTGCTGCTGCTGCGCAGCGCCCGGGACCATGTCGTGCCGGCGGCCGACGCGGCCCGGGTGCTGAGCCGGGTGTCGTCCACGGACGTGACGGAGAGTGTGCTGGAACACAGTTACCACGTGGCGACGTTGGACCTGGACGCGGACCGGATCTTCGAGGAGAGCCTCGCCTTCGTCGGCCGGCTCGCACCCAGTGTCGGCAAGGAAGGGACGGCCACAGTTGGCTGAGCAGGACTCCGGCCGGGAGGACCGGGAGCCGGACGAGCAGGGGGTGCCCTTCGACGAGGACGCCGCCTGGCGGGCCATCGTCGCCGGGTACGGCAAGGAGCCGCCGGACCCGCCCGGCGCCCGGCCCTTCAAGGCGGTGGAGGACCTCGCGCTGCTGGAGAAGAACGCCGGGGCGGACACCGCGGCGGACACCGCGAAGGACACGGGTCCGGACAGCGGTACGGACACCGCCGAGGACGGCGAGGGCGACGACGCGGCGGGCCGGCGGCCCGCCCGGCCGCTGGGCGGCTCGGTCTCCTTCGCGGTCGGGGTCGGCCCGCGCGACCACACGCCCGCCGAGCCGTCCGACGACGACTTCGACGAGGACGACGAGGGCCACTTCGTACCCCCGGAGCCGCCGCCGCTGCCGGCCGCCGACACCACCTCCAGGTTCGCCTGGCTGGGTGTCGTCGGGGGCCCGGTGCTGCTCCTGCTGGCGGTGCTGCTCGGCTGGGACATGACCTGGTGGCTGGCGACCTGCGGCATCGGCGGCTTCCTCGGCGGCTTCGCGACGCTGGTGACGCGGATGCGGACGGACGACGACGAGGACGACCCCGGGCGCGGGGCCGTGGTCTGACCTCGGAGCGGGTCCCGCCTCAGGCGGCCGGGACCCGCAGGGCGGCCAGCACCGGAAGGTGATCGGTGGCGGCGGTCAGGTCGGGCGTGCGTGACGCCCGGCTGGTCCAGCGGGACGCCGCAGCCGAGCACCTCGATGCCTCCGGTGGCGAAGACCGCGTCGATGCGCTGCCGGGGATCGGCCGGGGGTCGAGGTGAACTCGCCGCCCCAGGGCGCCGTGGCACGGCAGTCCTGGAGGCGGGCGGCGAGGTGGCGGAAAGTACCGCCGTCGGGGCGCTCGTTGAGGTCGCCGCCCACGACGGCGTGTTCCACACCGAGCCCGGTGAGGTGTTCCAGGAGCTGGGCGCCCTGGTCCCGGCGCTCCTTCTGACTCAGGCTGAGGTGGTAGCTGATCACACCGAGACGGACGCCGCCGAACCGGACCACCGCCGTGGCCAGTCCGCGGCGGTGCAGGCCGGGGGTGAGCGGGAGCAGCACGTCCTCCGTGCGCTCCACCGTGGCCCTCAGCGCGCACAGGACCGCCGGCCCCGCGGCCGTGGCACCGCCGGTCAGGACGACCTGGCCGGAGGCCGCGGCGAGCCGGGCGAGCTTCTTGCGCCAGCGGAAGAAGCGGGGGGCCTCCTGCAGGAGGACCAGGTCGGGGGCGCAGGCGGTGATGACACGGGCGAGCGCGTCCGTGTCGTCGCGCATCGACCTGATGTTGTAGCTCAGGACCCGGATGACCGCGGAACCATCGGGCTCCGTGCGCGAGTTGGGAAGCAGCGGAGTTGCCATGCCGTCAATTTACGCCGCCCGGGGGCGGGAGGGGCACGTGTGGCCCGGGCAGCGAGCCCGGCCGGCGGGGCCCGGGGGTCCGGCTGGGATGGGGGCCGTTCGGCCGGGTCGGCGCCCGCGTCCCTCGGGAGGGTGCGGGCGCCGTGGCGCGGGTGCTAAATGATCGGGTCGGGCTCACGGGCCAGGTCCGCCGCGCCGACCATGCCCGCCTTGTTGCCGAGCTGGGCCGCGATCACGTCGGCCACCGGACGCCAGTTGCCGCCGACCAGCCAGCGCTTGTACGACTTGCGGATCGGGTCGAGGACCAGGTCCCCCTCGTCGGAGAGGCCACCGCCGACGATGAAGGCGGAGGGGTCGAAGAGGGAGGCCAGGTCGGCGAGGCCGGCGCCGGCCCAGCGGGCCAGCTCGCGGTAGGAGTCCACCGCGACCGGGTCGCCCTGGCGGGCGGCCATGGAGATGTGCTTGCCCTCGATGCCGTCGGGGGTGCCGTCGCCGAGCGACAGCAGCACCTCGGCACGCTCGGGCGTGGCGTTGGCGCGCTGCTTGGCGTAGCGGACCAGGGCGCGGCCGGAGGCGTACTGCTCCCAGCAGCCCTGCGAGCCGCAGCCGCACAGCAGGCCGTCCGGGACCATCCGGATATGACCGAACTCGGCGGCCACGCCGAAGTGGCCGCGGCGCAGCTTGTTGCCGATGATGATGCCGCCGCCGAGGCCGGTGCCGAGCGTGATGCAGATGACGTTGCGGTGGCCCTTGCCGGCCCCGAACCTGTACTCGCCCCAGGCGGCGGCGTTGGCGTCGTTCTCGACCACGACGGGCAGGCCGGTACGGGCCTCGACCTTCTCCTTGAGCGGCTCGTTGCGCCAGTCGATGTTGGGCGCGAAGTACACCGTGGAGCGCTGCCGGTTGACGTATCCGGCCGCGCCGATGCCCACACCGACGATCTCGTGCCCGGCGCGCGCACCCTCCACCGACGAGGCGATGGCGTCCACGATGGCCTCGGGCGTGGTGGGGGTCGGCACCTTGAAGGTCGAGAGGATGTTGCCTTCCTCGTCGACCACGCCGGCCGCGATCTTCGTGCCGCCGATGTCGACGCCGATGGTGAGTCCCATGAATCCCTCAGTTCCGGTCGAGCCCCGCTACGGCCAACCGTACCCGAGGCCCTGCGGTGGCAGGGCTTCAGTCCAGGTCGATGCGTTCGCCCGGGCCGGTGCCCTCGTCCCCGTCGGACGGGCCCGGCCGGCCGGCCGGGCCGGCGGTCCAGCGGCGCTCCTGGGCCTGCACGGCGGAGCGGTAGGCGGCGAGCAGCTCACCGCCGGCCGCGGCCAGGTGGTCGAACACGTCCGGGTTGCGCTCCACGACGGGTTCGACGGCGGCCTTCGCCTGCTCGACGACCTGCCGCACCACCTGCTGCGCGGCGGGTCCGGCGAGGGTGCCGAGCAGCGGTGAGCGCAGGCCGGACAGCTTGTCGGCGACCGTGTCCATGAGCTTTCTCAGCTCCTCGGCCGCGGAGCCCGGCGGCGGGCCGTGGCCGGTGTGCCGGCGGGCCTTCTCGGCGGCGAGGTCCTCGGCACAGGCCGTGGCCCAGGCGTCGGCGTCGGTCGCCCGCTGCTCGTCGGGTTCGGGTGCGGGGCGCTCTTCGCTCATGGCGGACTCCTGACGACGGTTCGCCCTTACGACGTTACCCGAACGGACGTGCCCCGTTCACCGTCCGGCGGCGGGCCACAGGCCGGGATCGGGGGCGAACCGGATGCGCAGCTCGCCCTCGCGGAGCGCGGCTCCGGCGACGGTGCAGCGGCGCAGGGCGGACGGCAGCGCCACGATCCGGCGGAACGGGCCCGCGGTGATCAGGAGTTCGTCGCCGCGCCGGACCAGGTCCAGCTCCTCCCGTATCGCGCCGGGCAGCGGGAGGTGCCAGACCAGCACGCCGTCCTCGGCCGTCCGGTCGGTGACGGGCCACTCGACCGGGGCGGCCGCCGGGTTGACGCCGGGTACGGCGAGGGCCGCCAGGTCGTCGGAGCCCTGCGGGTCGCGTCCGAGGTGGGGCACGGGGTGGACGTCGTACGGCTGCTCCCGCCAGCCGTCGAGGGCCTTGCGCTGCTGGGCGAGGAGCCCGGCGAGCCAGTCGCCGCCGGCCTCGGGCAGGACCCGGTTGGCGATCAGGGACTCGGTGCGCAGGCCGCGCAGGGCGAGGCCGAGACCCGCGGCGCGGACGGCGTCGGCGCCGGCCGGGCCGGGTTCGGCGACCAGGCGTACGGCGGTGTCCCGGTCGGCGAGGACGGCCTGCACGGCGGCGAGTTCGGCGTCCCAGCGGGCCGCCGTCTCGTACAGCCACTCGGCGGGCATGGGGACGCCGGCCAGCTTGCCGAGGACCGGGCGCAGGGCGCGGGCGGCCTGCCGCTCGGGCGGCAGCAGGCGGCGCAGGTAGCGGCGCAGTTCCTCGGGCAGGGCGAGCAGGGCGAGGGACTGCGGGAGGGGCGGGAGGTCGACGACGAGGAGGTCGTGGCGCTCGGAGAGGGCCGCGTCGCGCAGGGCGCGCAGCAAGGACAGCTCCTCGGCGCCGGGCAGCGGGGTGATCTCCTCGGCATCCGGGCGGGCGGCGCCGAGGAGGTCGAGGAGGCTCGCGGCGCGGGTCTGGAAGGCGGTGAGGTCCTCGCGGAAGCGGGCGGCCGCGTCGGGCCGCCAGGCGGTGAGGCGCTCGGCGGCCCCGGCGGGGTCCGTTCCTGTCGCGGCGCCCAGTGCCGTGCCGGGGGTGTCGGTGCGGTCGGCACTCAACAGGAGGGTGCGGTGCCCCTCGCGGGCGGCGGTGAGCGCGGTGGCGGCGGCGATCGTCGTACGGCCGCTGCCGCCCGGGCCCGTGATCAGGATGGTGCGCATGGAGGTGAACGCTACCGCCGGGCGCGCGGCGGAGGCCGGGGTGACTACGCGTCCCCCGACTCGACCCGCTTCTTCAGTCCGGCGAGCGCGCGGTCGATGATGACCTTCTCGGCCTTGCGCTTGATCATGCCCAGCATGGGGATCTTCACGTCGACCGTCAGCCGGTAGGTGACCTCGGTGGCGCCCGCGCCGGCCGGCTTGAGCTGGTAGGAGCCGTCCAGGGAGCGGAGCATCTGGGACTTGACGAGGGTCCAGGAGACCTCGTGGTCGCCCGTCCAGGTGTAGGCGAGGGTCTGGTCGTCCTTGATGGCGCCGGCGTCCATGACGAGGCGGACCCGTTCGGCGCGGCCCTGTCCGTCGGCGGCGAGGACCTCCGCCTCCTTCACCTCTCCGGTCCAGTCCGGGTAGCGCCCGAAGTCGGCGATCACCGCCATGACGTCGGCCGGGGCCGCCTCGATCGTGGTGCTCGAACTGGTGTGTTCCGCCATCGTCGTGGCTCCTCCGGATGCGGGCCGTGTGGAGAGGGGTGTGTGCGCCGGACTGCGCACGTGTGTGCAGCGTGAAGGCTACCGCGCCACCGCCCCGCCGCCGTCACCCCGCCTGCGCGGCCTCACCATTCGAGCGCCCAGGGCGTGCCGGTACCGGCGAAGTGGCCCACGTTGACGCACTCGGTGGCGCCGATCCGCATCCGGCGCGCCAGCGGCTGGTGCACGTGCCCGAACAGCGCGTACCGCGGCCGGGTGCGGCGGATGGCGGCCAGCAGGGCGCGGCTGCCCCGCTCGAAGCGGCGCGCGACGGTGTCGTAGACCAGCTCGGGCACCTCCGGCGGGATGTGGGTGCACAGGACGTCGACCTCGCCGACCGCCTCGATCTTCGCCGCGTACTCCTCGTCGCCGATCTCGTAGGGCGTGCGCATCGGGGTGCGCAGGCCGCCGCCGACGAAGCCGAAGGTCCGGCCGCCGATCTCGACGCGGTCGCCGTCGAGGACCGTGGTGCCGGGCCGGGCGTACTCCTGCCACAGGGCCGGCATGTCGACGTTGCCGTAGGTGGCGTAGGTGGGGGCCGGGAACGCGGCGAAGAGTTCGGCGTACTGCTTGCGCACCGCCCGTTCGATGGCGGCGGCCCGGTCGGTGCCGATGCCGCTCCACAGGCGGGCGCCGAAGGCGCGGGCCTCCTCGAAGCGGCGGGCGGTGCGCAGCTCGACGATGCGGTCGGCGTTCTCCGTGCCGAACAGGTCGGGGAAGATGCCGCGGGAGTGGTCGGCGTAGTCGAGGAAGAGGACGAGGTCGCCCAGGCAGATCAGGGCGTCGGCACCCTCGCCGGCCCGGGCCAGGTCACGGGCGTTGCCGTGGACGTCGCTGACCACGTGGACGCGGGTCCGCCGGCTGCCGGTGTGTGTGGATGCCATGGCGATCAAGCGTAGGCGGCGCGCCGCACCTGTGAACAGTGCCGGTCGGGCCCGCGGTTACTCGCCGGTCGGAGCGGCCGTCGACTAATGTGCGCGAAGGAACGCCCCCGTGTGTGACGCAGCGAACATCTGCCCTGGCCCCCCTGTCCTAGACGGCATACCGGCGGGTAACGTCCGGGCAGTCCAGCGTGCTCAGGATTTCAACATGTGAATCCGCGAGCACTTGCCCGAGCCTTGGACCGCACCGTCGCATCGCACAACGTCGTGGCGCCGGCGCCCTATGAGGAGCAGCAGTCTTGCGCGAGTTCAGCCTTCCGGCTTTGTACGAGGTCCCCGCGGACGGGAATCTGACCGACATCGTCCGCAGAAACGCCGCGCAGCATCCCGACGTCGCCGTCATCGCCCGCAAGGTGGGGGGTGTCTGGCAGGACGTGACCGCCCGGACGTTCCTCGCCGAGGTGCACGCCGCCGCCAAGGGGCTCATCGCCGCCGGGGTGCAGCCGGGCGACCGGGTGGGCCTGATGTCCCGCACGCGCTACGAGTGGACGCTGCTGGACTTCGCGATCTGGAGCGCGGGCGCGGTCACCGTGCCGGTGTACGAGACCAGCTCGCCGGAGCAGGTGCGCTGGATCCTGTCCGACTCGGGCGCCACCGCCTGTGTCGTGGAGCTGGACGGCCACGCGGCGGCCGTCGAATCGGTGCGCGAGTCGCTGCCCGCGCTGAAGCACGTCTGGCAGATCGACGCCGGCGGCGTGGAGGAGCTGGGGCGGCTCGGCCAGGACGTGTCGGAGCGGACGGTCGAGGAGCGCGGCTCGCTGGCCAGGGCCGACGACCCGGCGACCATCGTGTACACGAGCGGTACGACCGGGCGGCCCAAGGGCTGTGTCCTCACCCACCGCAGCTTCTTCGCCGAGTGCGGGAACGTCGTGGAGCGGCTGCGTCCGCTGTTCCGCACCGGCGAGTGCTCCGTCCTCCTCTTCCTGCCGCTCGCGCACGTCTTCGGGCGGCTGGTGCAGGTCGCGCCGATGATGGCGCCGATCAAGCTGGGCTGCGTGCCGGACATCAAGAACCTCACGGACGAGCTGGCCGCGTTCCGGCCGACGCTGATCCTCGGCGTCCCGCGGGTCTTCGAGAAGGTCTACAACTCGGCGCGGGCCAAGGCGCAGGCGGACGGCAAGGGCGCGATCTTCGACCGGGCCGCCGACACCGCGATCGCCTACAGCAAGGCGCTGGACAGCCCGTCGGGCCCGTCCCTGGGCCTGAAGATCAAGCACAAGGTGTTCGACAAGCTGGTCTACAGCAAGCTGCGCGGGGTCCTGGGCGGGCGGGGCGAGTACGCCATCTCCGGCGGCGCCCCGCTGGGCGAGCGGCTCGGACACTTCTTCCGGGGCATCGGCTTCACCGTGCTGGAGGGCTACGGCCTGACCGAGTCGTGCGCGGCGACCGCGTTCAACCCGTGGGACCGGCAGAAGATCGGCACGGTCGGGCAGCCGCTGCCCGGCTCGGTGGTGCGGATCGCGGACGACGGCGAGGTGCTGCTGCACGGCGAGCACCTGTTCAAGGAGTACTGGAACAACCCGGCCGCGACCGCGGAGGCGCTGGCGGACGGCTGGTTCCACACCGGTGACATCGGCACCCTCGACGAGGACGGCTATCTGCGGATCACCGGCCGCAAGAAGGAGATCATCGTCACGGCGGGCGGCAAGAACGTGGCCCCGGCCGTGATCGAGGACCGGATCCGGGCGCACGCGCTGGTCGCCGAGTGCATGGTGGTGGGCGACGGGCGGCCGTTCGTGGGCGCGCTGGTCACCCTGGACGAGGAGTTCCTGGGCCGCTGGTGCGCCGAGCACGGCAAGCCGGCCGGCTCCACCGCGGCGTCGCTGCGTACGGACGCGGATCTGATCGCCGCGGTCCAGACGGCCGTGGACGACGGCAACGCCGCGGTGTCGAAGGCGGAGTCGGTGCGCAAGTTCCGCATCCTGCCGTACCAGTTCACGGAGGAGTCGGGCCACCTCACCCCGTCGCTGAAGCTCAAGCGGAACCTGGTGGCGAAGGACTACGCCGGCGAGATCGAGGCGATCTACGCCAAGTGAGCAGGTCCGACGGCGCGGTGTCCTCGGTGAGGACCCGCGCCGTCGCGCCGCTCGGTCGGCTGACGGAACGTCGACTCCCGCGCGGGGCAGGGTCACCGGGAGCAGGACCGCGGTCGCGGCCGGCCGGCCGCGCGGTTCACAGCAGGGCTTTCAGCCTCTCCGCCAGCAGGTCCCAGCGCCACTTCTCCTCCACCCATCGCCGGCCGCGCTCGCCCATGCGGCGGCGCAGCGCGGGGTCCTGGAGCAGGACGACGATCCGTTCCGCGGTCTGCTCGGCCGAGCCGCCCCGGACGACCCAGCCCGTCTCCCCCTCCAGTACCGCGTCCGGCGCGCCGCCCGAGTCGCCCGCGACGACCGGCAGGCCCGTGGCGGACGCCTCCAGGTAGACGATGCCGAGGCCCTCCACGTCCAGGCCGCCGCGGCGGGTGCGGCACGGCATGGCGAACACGTCGCCGGCGCCGTAGTGCGCGGGCAGCTCGGACCAGGGCACGGCGCCGGTGAAACGGACCGAGCCGGCGACCCCGGTCTCGTGGGCGAGGCGGCGCAGGTCCTGCTCGTAGGGGCCGCCGCCGACGACGAGCAGCACGGTGTCCGGCTCGGCGGCGAGGACGCGGGGCAGGGCCCGGATGAGGGTGTCCTGGCCCTTGCGCGGCACCAGCCGGGAGACGCAGACCACGACCGGCCGGTCGGTGAGGCCGAGCCGCGCGCGGACCTCGTCGCCGCCGGAGCCGGGGTGGAAGGTCTTCTCGTCGACCCCGGGCGGAAGCTGCGCCATCCGCCGGACCGCCGCCGGGGTGAGCGCGGTGGCGATCCGGGAGCGGGTGTACTCACCGAGGTAGGTGACCGTGTCGGTGCTCTCCCCGATCCGGCGCAGTAGCTGCCGGGCGGCGGGCAGTTGGGCCCAGCCGGCCTCGTGTCCGTGCGTGGTGGCCACGAGCCGCTCGGCGCCGGCCCCGCGGAGCGCGGGCGCCATGAGGCCGAGCGGCGCCGCGGCCCCGAACCACACCGAGGTGCACCCGTGCTCCCGCAGCAGCCCGGCCGCCCGCCGGGTGACCCGCGGGGTGGGCAGCAGCATCGTCGTACGGTCGCGGACGACGGTGAAGGGCTGCTCGGCGTCGAAGGCGGCGGTGGCCTCGGCGCCCTCACGGCCGTGCTTCCAGGTGGAGGCGTACACGACGAGCCGGTCGGGGTCCAGGCGCAGCGCCATGTTGTGCAGGAAGGCCTGGATCCCGCCCGGGCGGGGCGGGAAGTCGTTGGTGACGATCAGGGTCTTGCGCATCGTCCGCCGACCCTACCCAATCGCCCGTCCGGCGCCGGGCGCGGCCGGGTCTGTGGCATCGCACAGGTGCGCAGGACATCATGGTCGCCCGAGACGGAATCGAACGGCGCGCCCGTGTGCCGGGGACGGACGACAGGGGTTCACGTGGAGACGAAGGCCGTCCGGCGGTCCCTGGCCCGGCCGCTCGTGACATGGGGCGTCACCCGCGCGGTGCTGCTGCTGTTCGTCTTCCGGGTGTACGCCTTCCCGGGCCCGGACGTCACCTCGGACGTGTCGGTGATCTACCGCGGCTGGTACGAGGTGCTGCGCCACGGAACGTTTCCGCTGGACGACGTGACCTGGCAGTACCCGCCCGCCGCCGCCCTCGCCGTCCTCTCCCCCGCCGTCCTGCCGTTCCTGTCCTACGCGCACGCCTTCTTCCTGCTGGCGTGCCTCGCCGACGCCGCCGTGCTGGCCGCGCTGCTCGTCGCGGGCGGGCGCCCCGGCCGGTCGCCCCGGGGGGCCTGGGTGTGGGTGGCGGGCGTGCCGCTGCTCGGCCCCACGGTGTACGCCCGCTACGACGTGATGGTGACCGCGGTGGCCGTGGCGGCGCTGCTCGCCGGGACGCGGCACCCGCGGGCGCTGGGCGCGCTGGCCGCGTTCGGCGCGCTGCTGAAGGTGTGGCCGGTGCTGCTGCTGGCCGGGGCCGTGCGGCGGGCCTGGCGGACGGCGGCGGTCACCGCGGCGGGCCTCGCGGCGCTGTTCGCGGTGTCCGTGCCGGGCGCGTTCGCCTTCCTGGCCTTCCAGCGGGAGCGGGGCACCGAGGTGGAGTCGCTGGGCGCGCTGGTCTTCCACGTGGCCCGGCACTTCGGCTGGCAGGGGCAGGTGCTGCTGAACTACGGCTCGATCGAGTTCCTCGGCCCGTACGTGGACCGGGTCAGCACGGCCGCGCTGGGGCTGACCGTGGCCGCGTTCGGCTGGCTGCTGCTGTGGCGGCTGCGCGCGGGCCGCCTCCCCGCGCACGTCCTCGCCGAGGCGGCCCTGACGGCGGTGCTGCTGTTCACGGTGACCAGCCGCCGGGTGATCAGCCCGCAGTACCTGGTGTGGCTGGTCGGTCTGGCCGCCGTGTGCCTGTCGCACCGGGCCAGCCGCATGACGGCGCCCGCGCTGCTGGTCGTCCTCGCGTCGTTCGTGACGGTCCTGGAGTTCCCGCTCGGCTTCTCGCACGTGGTGGCCAGCGACTGGTACGGCGTCGCGCTGCTGGCGGTGCGCGACGGCCTGCTGCTCGCGGCCGGCCTGACGGCGGCCCGCCGCCTGTGGTCCTCGACCGCCCCACCGTCCGCGGCCACCGCCCCGTTCCCACCCCCGGCCACCCGGCCGAAGGAGACCCCGGTCTCCTCCTGACACCCGGCCCGCCGTCCGGGAGGGCGTGTCGCGGGTCGCGGGGGTGAGTGGGCGGCCGAGCGGCAGTGGTCGCGGGAGGCCGTGGACCGGCTCAGCCGAGCTGTGCCGTGACGTACTGCCGCCAGCGCGCGGTGAACTCCCGCGGTGTCGTGTGGAGGACCTCCCGCAGCGCCCCCTCGACCGCGCCCGCCCGTTTCCCGTGGCCGCCTACGGCCCGGTAGAAGGCGTCGAGCCGGGCCGTGCCCCACTGCCCGGCGATCATGCGGCAGGCCAGCCAGCCTCCCTCGTAGGCTCGCGCCAGGTCGGTCGGATCGCTGGTGAAGCCGAAGTCCCGGTCGGCGGGGAGGGCCTCGGGCGGCTCGCCCCTCCCCACGGCCCGGGCGAGTTCCGGGGCGGCCTCGGCCGGGGTGCGCCCGGTGTCCAGGTAGCCGATCCAGTCGGCGTAGCCCTCGGAGAGCCACAGCGGGGTGGCGGCGGTGGTCTGCGCCCGGGTGGCGACATGGGTGGTCTCGTGGGTGAGCACGACCTGCTTGCCCAGGTCACCGAGCACGGCGTACGCCTCCGGGTTGACCACCACCCGGTCGGCGGGGGCCGCACCGGCGGACCCGGCCGGGGTCGCGCTCACCTCGCCCGTGGTGACGGCGGCGATGCCCCGGTAGGTGGCGGCCGGCGAGCCGAGCAGGGCCGCCATCCCCGCCAGGGACCGCGGGACCAGCACGACGACCCGGCGGCTCCAGCCGGTGCCCCAGGCCCCGGAGACGGCCGGGACCGCGCGGTCGGCCAGCCGGGCGTACGTCCGCAGACCGGCGGCGGACCCGCCGGCGCCGAGCACCAGGCTGTGCGCGCCCCGCACCGCGGTCACCGTGCCCTGGTCCCAGAGCTGCTGTCCGGCCCTCCCGGCGGGCCTGTCGGCGGTGACGTGCCAGCGGCCGCCGGCGGTGCGGCCGAGGGTGAGGGTACGGCGGGCCGCGACGGGGGCCCGGTCGTAACCGGCGACGCGGTAGCGCAGGTCCGCGTCGGCGGTGGCGCCGGCGCCGGTGCGGTGCAGGCCGGTGACCCGGTAGCTCCAGGAGGCCAGCGGGAGGGCGCGCAGCCGGGCGTACTCGGTGCGGGCGCCCGTCGCGCCGTACGCCGTCTCGTCGTGGCCGAGCAGGGCCGCCGCGCGCCGGTCGAGCACCTGCTGCACCTCGGCCCGGGCCGGGTCGGACACCGGTCCGCCGCCGCACCCGGCGAGGGGCAGCAGCAGCGCGAGCCCCCACGCTCCGACACCCCACGCCCGCCTGCGACCAGCCACTTCCCGATCGTACGGCGCGCGGGCGGTCAGGGTCTGGTGACCGAGGAGACGGGCATCATGCCGACCGGGTCGTAGCGCACCGGGGCACCCGGGTAGGGCGCGTGGATGACCTGGCCGTTGCCGACGTACATCGCCACGTGGCTGGCGTCGGAGCGGTACACGACCAGGTCGCCGGGGCGGGCCTGGGAGAGCGGGACCTGCCGGCCGGCGAAGCGCTGCCCCTGCGAGGTGCGCGGCAGATGGATGCCCGCGTGCGCGTACGACCACTGCATCAGGCCCGAACAGTCGAAGCCGGTGGGGCCGTTGGCGCCCCACACGTAGGGGCGGCCGAGGGCGGAGCGGGCGGCGGCCAGGGCCGCGGCGGCGCGGCCGTCGGCGGCGACGGCGCCGATCGGGTCGGGCAGGCCGGCGCGGCTGCCCCGGGAGGCCCGGTCGTAGGCGGCGCGCGCGGCGGCGGGCAGGGCGTTGATCAGCCGCCGGGCCCGGGCGAGCTTCTGTTCCACGGTCCGCTTGTGGGCGGCCACCGCCCTGCGGCTGCGTTCCAGTTCGGCGAGCTTGCCGGTGGCCTCCGCGCGTTCCTGGGCCAGGTCGCGCAGCGCGGCCTGCAACTGCCGGAGCTGGCCCGCCTGCCGGCTGCCGATGCGGTCGAGGGTGGAGGCCTTGTCGAGGTAGTCGTCGGGGTCGTCGGAGAAGAGCAGGGCGACGGCCGGGTCGATGCCGCCGGCGCGGTACTGGGCGCCGGCCAGCGAACCGAGCCGCTCCCGCAGGGTGTTGATGCGCTGCTGCTGCCGGGCGATGTGGTCCTGCGCGGCACGGACCTCCCGGCGCAGCACCCCGGCCCGCTCGTCGGCCCGGTCGTAGGCCTGGGTCGCCTTCTCGGCGGCCTCGTACAGACGGTCCACCTCGGCGCGGGTGTCGGCGTCCGGCGCCGCGTGCGCCGGTACGGCGCCGAGCGCGGCCGCCGCGGCCGACACCACGCACAGGGCGACGGAGCCCCGGTCGAATCCGGACGGGGCGAGGCGACGATGAGAGCCCACGAGAAGCCGTGTTCCTTCCGCTGGCCTTGCAGGACGCGTCGCCCCGGCGCCGGGGACGGGGAGGCCCCGGCGCCGGGGAAACGCGGCAGACAGTAGCCGTGCGGAGGGGTCGCGGCCAAAGACCGCGGAGTCAACGCGGATTGACCCCCCGCCACTGACGCAGGTCATGGGCGGGGCGTGACGTCAGCTCCGGTCACCGGGATTCGCCCGTTCGGGCGCCTCCCGTATCCGTGTCGTACGGGGTCAGACCCGGACGCCGAACTGGAACGGCATGTTGCCGATGGCCTCGTAGCGGACCACGGCACCGGTGTGCGGGGCGTGCAGCACCTGGCCGTTGCCGGCGTACAGGCCCACGTGGTGCAGGTCGCCGTAGAAGAAGACCAGATCGCCGACCTTCAGGTCACCGACCGAGCCGATCCGGGTGCCGATGTTCGCCTGCGCCTCGGAGGTGCGCGGGATGGACACGCCGGCCTGGGCGTAGGCCCAGGAGGTCAGGCCCGAGCAGTCGAAGGAGGAGGGGCCGGTGGCGCCGTAGACGTACGGCTTGCCGATCTGGCTCTGGGCGGCGGAGAAGGCCGCCGACGCGCGTCCGGAGGCGGGCGGGGCGTCGTCGCCGAGGTCCACGCGCTCGGTGGAGGAGCGGTTGGCGCGCTGCTGCTCCTGCGCGAGCTGCGCCTTCTCCTTGGCGGTCAGGGTGTTCAGGAGCTTCTGCGCGGCGGCGAGCTTCCCCTGGACCTCCTGCTTCTTGTTGCCCAGTTCGGTGCGGGTGGCGGCGAGGTCCTTGAGCTTCTCGGTGGCCTCCGCCCGCTCCTGGGCGAGTTCGCGCTGTTTGTCCTGGATCTTCCTCAGCGCGTCGACCTGCTGACTGCTCAACTGGTCGAGCGTGGAGGCCTTGTCGAGGTAGTCGTCCGGATTGGAGGACAGGAAGAGCTGGACGGAGGCGTCGATGCCGCCGGAGCGGTACTGGGCGGTGGCCAGCGAACCCAGGCCGTCGCGGAGCTTGTTCAGCTCCTCCTGGCCGCGGGCGACGTCGTCCTGGATGGTGGAGATGTCCTTCTGCAGCTTCTGCTGCTTCTCCTTGGCGCCGTTGTACTTCTCGGTCGCCTGCTCCGCCTGCTCGTAGAGCTTGTCGACCTTGGCCTTCACCTCGTCCTTGCTCAGCTTCTCGCTGGGGGCGGCGTTGGCGGCGTTCGCGCTGAGCGCGACGGCAGCGGCGGCTGCGGTGGTCAGCACGGTCACACGGGTGCGACTGGGCTGCTTGGGTCGACGGTGGGACGCCACGGAGGACGAACTCCTTCTTGTGAGTGATCACCCGTTCGGAGGTTCGAGCCCAGACCCTAGTGACACAGTTGTGATCAGTTCAAATCCTCAAGCAAAAAACCCTGTCACGCCATGCATTCTTTGCACATAACTCACCTGCAGTGAGAGCCGATTGACGCTACGTTGCGTGACGTTACGCCCAATCCGGGCATGTATGACGCCCGTTGGACCTTCAGGACAGTCGCTTCAGAAGCACCGCAGAAGCCACGGGACGGGCACCCGCCCTGGCGACCCCGTCGGCCACCTCGCGGTCGGTGGAGGCGACGATGACCGGACGCCCCGGCGGCTCCGCACGCACCAGTTGGCGGATCAGCTCGTCGGCCGTGACCCCCGGCTTGGAGAACAGCACGCGCACCCCGCGCGGCGGCGCGAGCAGCACCGGCGCGGCCAGTTCGGCGCCGTCGAAGACGCACGTCACCTCCGCCCCGGTCTGCGCGGCGAGCGCGGAGAGCTGGCCCAGCAGTCTGAGCCGCTGCTTCTCCAGCGGCATCTGCGGATAGCCGGTCTTGGTCACGTTGTAGCCGTCGACGACCAGATGCGCCTGCGGCAGTGCGAGGAGCTGGTCGAGGATGGCCGGGTCATGCTCGGACAGGGCGCGTGCCGCGATGTCCTTCGGGGTCATCCGGCCCGGCTCCACCGCGTCGACCGTCTCGGCCGGCCGCACGGACACCGGGGGGAGGGCGAGTTCACGCCGCAGGCCCTGGGTCGCCTCCAGCAGGGTGTCGAGCAGCAGCCGTACCCGCATGTCCTCCACACTGCGGCCCTCCCGGGCCGCCCGCCGGGTGGCCTCCAGCGCGGCCTCGGCCTCGCTCAGACGGGCCTTGAGCCGCCGCGACTCGCTGTCCGCGGCCGACACCCGCGCGTGCGCCTCGGCGCGCGCGGCGTCGATCTCGCCGTGCGCCTTGCGCAGGGCGGCCTCGCCCCGCCTGACGTCGCTGAGCGCGGCCCGCAGCTTGCGGTGCAGCGACTCGCCCTCCTTCTTCGCCGACTCCAGCTCCGCGCGCAGCCGTTCGGTCTCGGCGCGGATGTGGTCGCGGGCCTGTGCCAGCTCCGCGCGCAGCCGGTCCAGCTCGGCGCGGCTCTCCTCGTCGGCCCGCTCGGCGTCCGCGCGCTGGGCCTCCTCGCCGGCCGCGGTGACGAGTTTCACCCAGCCCGCCGGGCGCAGTACGTAGGCCGCGGCCGCCACGTCGAGCGGGTCCGCGGCCGGGGGCGGCGAGCCGGAGCCGAGGGCGCCGGCGAGTTCCGGCTGCGCCTCTCTGAACTTTTCGCCGATCCGCTGCCGGAACAGCGGATCGGTCTCCAGCGCCGCCGCCATCGCGTTGCCGGCGAACTTGGCCCGGCGGTTCGGGGCGAACCGGGCGTACTGCCGCAACTGGGCGGGAAGTTCGGCCACGGTCAGCCCGCCGAAGCCGTCCGAGACGATCTGCACCACCCGCCGGCGCACGCCGTCGGGCAGCGGACGGTCAAGCACCTCGGCGGTGCCGTCGTCCGGCCCCCCGCCCGCGGTCTCCACCATCCGTCACACCCCAATACCGAAAAAGCCGCTCCCGGGACCGCTCCGCTCAGGAGCCGGTGCCCGGCCTGTCCACGAGTTCCACCTGGTCCACCGCGTTGCACCAGCGGCAGCGCACCGACTCGATGGTCTCACTGACCACCTCGCGCTCCTCCACCGTCGGCTCACCGGCCAGGTCGAGATGGACGTACTCGACGACCTTGGACGAGCGGGTCACGTCGAAGCGGGTGAGGTTGCCGCACAGGGTGCAGCGCCATCGTGTCGTGGCCGTCGGCAGGGGAACCGTCATCGTGACTGTCCGCTTCCTTCTCGTGTCGGTCCGCGCCGTTCCCCGGCGCGTATGGCTCGTAACCCTACGGCCTGCGGGGTCTTCGCCGCCCGCCCGTCCACGGCGGCGAGGCGGTCTGTCAGCTTGCGTCCCGTTACGTCATGCTCTGTAGTCATGATCAGCACCTGGAGCACGGCGGCCGGCAGGACTCTCAGGGCGGTCCGGGGCATCCCGGCACCGATCACGTACGGGCTCATCGTCCTGTGCTGCCTGATCTTCGTCCTCGGCCCCGCGTCCGGGCTCACCCCCGGGTACCGCGCCGGGGACGCGCTGCTCGCCGCGCAGCGGACGTACTTCCGGCGCTGGGGCGTGGTCCCGGCCGACCTGTTCGGCAGACCGGCCCGCGAGGCGCTCACCCCGGCGACCGCGCTGTTCGTGCACGGCGGCTGGGTCCACCTGCTCGGCAACATGCTGTTCCTCTTCGTCTTCGGGGCGATGACCGAGGAACGCATGGGACGGGTGGCGTTCACCCTGTTCTACGTCGGCTGCGGGTACCTCGCCCTGCTGGGCTACGCGGCCGCCAACGCCACCTCCGAGCAGTCGCTGGTCGGCGCCTCCGGGGCGATCTCGGCGGTCCTCGGAGCCTTCCTCTACCTGTTCCCCCGCGCCCGCGTGACCAGTCTTCTGCCCTTCCTGTTCTTCCTGCCGCTGCGCTTCCCCGCCTGGGTGGTGCTGCCGTTCTGGGCGGCGCTCCAGTGGTTCGCGGCGGGCCGGGCCTCCGACGGGCCCGGAGTGGCCTACCTCGCGCACATGGTCGGGTTCGGCCTGGGGTTCTGCTACGCGTGGCTGCGCTACGGACGCGGGCGCAGCCGCGCGGGCGGTCCCGGCGGGGCGGTGGTGGGGGACGGCCGGGCGACTAGAGTGAAGGCCGCACCAGCTCCGGTCACCGAGGGAGAGACACAGCCGTGATCACCGCGATCGTTCTGATCAAGACCAGCGTGGACCGGATCCCCGAGATCGCGGAGCGCATCGCCGCGCTGGAGAGCGTCAGCGAGGTCTTCTCGGTCACCGGCACCTACGACCTGATCGCCATGGTCCGGGTCGGGCAGCACGAGGACCTCGCCGAGATCATCCCCGGCCGGATCAGCAAGATCCCCGGCGTGGAGGCCACCGACACGCACGTCGCGTTCCGCACCTACTCGCAGCACGACCTGGAGGCCGCGTTCGCGATCGGCCTCGACAACTAGGGAGCCCGCCACCCCGGCGGGCGGCGGGCCGGCCGTCCTCAGACCGCCGGGACGCAGCGGCCGTCCTCCGTGCGGTACTGCCACCGGGCGCCGTCGCGCACCAGTTCCCGTACGGCGGTCACGAAGCGCTCGACGTGCTCGTCGGGGGTGCCGGCGCCGAAGCTGACCCGGACGGCGTTCAGGGACTTCTCGCCCGGGGCCGTCTCCGGGGCGCCGCACTCCCCCTGGGTCTGCGGGTCGGTGCCCAGCAGGGTGCGGACCAGGGGGTGGGCGCAGAAGAGGCCGTCGCGGACGCCGATGCCGTACTCGGCGGAGAGGGCGGCGGCGAAGTGCGAGCTGTTCCAGCCCTCGACGACGAAGGAGAGGACACCCACGCGCGGCGCGTCGTCGCCGAAGAGGGAGAGGATCCTGACCTCCGGGACCTCGGCGAGGCCTTCGCGGACCGTGCGGATCAGGTGCTCCTCACGGGCGACGAGGGTGTCCCAGCCGGCCTCGGTGAGGGCCTTGCAGGCGGCGGCGATGGAGTAGGCGCCGATCACGTTCGGGGAGCCGGCCTCGTGGCGGGCGGCGCTGTCGTGCCACTCCACGTCCACCCCGCCGTCCTGCCGCCGGGTGACCTTGCGGCTGGCGCCGCCGCCCGCGAGGTACGGCTCGGCCGCCCGGAGCCAGTCGGCGCGGCCGGCCAGGACGCCGGAGCCGAACGGGGCGTACAGCTTGTGGCCGGAGAAGGCGACCCAGTCGACGTCCAGGTCCCCGAGGTCCACCGGGTGGTGGGGGGCTAGCTGGGCGGCGTCCAGGACGATGCGGGCGCCGTGGGCGTGCGCGGCGGCGGCCAGCTCGCGCACCGGCCACAGCTCACCGGTGACGTTGGAGGCGCCGGTGACACAGACCAGGGCCGGGCCGTGGGGGTCGCGCTCGGCGAGGGCCCGCTCCAGGGTCCGGACGGCCTGCTGCGGGGTGCGCGGGGCGTCGAGGTAGGTGACCCGGGCGTCCTGCCAGGGCAGCAGGGAGGCGTGGTGCTCGGTCTCGAAGACGAAGACCTGGCAGCCGGCGGGCAGCGCGCGCGCCAGGAGGTTGAGCGAGTCGGTGGTCGAGCGGGTGAAGACGACCTGGTCGTCCGGGCGGCAGCCGAGGAACCCGGCGACGGTCCCGCGGGCGTTCTCGAACAGGTCGGTGGAGAGCTGGGAGAGGTAGCCGGCGCCGCGGTGCACGCTGCCGTAGTACGGGGCGTAGGCCGCGACGTCGTCCCAGACGCGCTGGAGGGCGGGGGCGCTGGCCGCGTAGTCGAGAGCGGCGTAGGCGACCTCACCGCCCGTGACGAGCGGGACGGTGACATCCCGGCCCAGCACGGGCAGCGGGGCGCAGAGGGACCGGTCGGCGGCAGCGGTGGAGACGGACATGGCTGAACTCCCGTGAAGGCAGGTGGAATCCGCCGGGCGAGCGGGCGTGCTCTGGCGCCGGTGGGGTGAAGGGGGATGCGGAGGCGGGGCTCTGCGGCCCTAGCGCATTCGCTTGCTCACGGGAGGCTCCTCGACGACCAGGATCCCTGGTCCCACACTTGCGGTAAGTGTGCGAGGGATCCGCGCTTGCCGTGGACCTTGCTGTCCACGGCCTGGTCTTCACCCGGGGCACCCCGCCACGGACGGAGGGTTGCCGGACAGTCGGCCGGGGCCTCATGACTGTCACTCATGACCTGGTGGAAGAACGTACGCGAACTGATCGTCGCCCCGCAACCCGTGTCCGGATCGCGGGACGACGTGCGGTGCGGTCAGGCGTTGCTGGCCGCCACCCACCGCTCCAGCGTCCGCCGGGCCGCGCCCGAGTCGACCGACTCCGCGGCCTTCGCCATGCCCGCGCGGAGCTGCTCGGTGAGCGGCGCGTCCGTCGGCTCCAGGGCCACCAGGGCCGCCGCCGAGTTCAGCAGGACGGCGTCCCGTACGGGCCCCTGCTCGCCGTCGAGCAGGCGGCGGGCGACGTCGGCGTTGTGGGCCGGGTCGCCGCCGCGCAGCGCCTCCACCGGGACCAGGGGGAGGCCGGCGTCGCGCGGGTCGAAGGACTCCTCGCGGACCCGGCCGTCGCGGACCACCCACACCCGGGAGGTGGACGTCGTCGTCAGCTCGTCCAGGCCGTCGTCGCCGCGGAAGACCAGGGAGGAGTTGCCCCGTTCCGCGAGCACGCCCGCGACGATCGGTGCCTCGTGCGCGACGGCGACGCCGACCGCCTGGGCCCGCACCCGCGCCGGGTTGGTCAGCGGGCCGAGCAGGTTGAACACGGTCCGGATGCCGAGCTGTCCGCGGGCGGCGCCCACATGGCGCAGCGCCGGATGGAACTTCACGGCGAAGCAGAAGGTGATGCCGGCCTCCTGAGCGACCTCCACGACCCGGCGGGGGGTCAGGTCGAGGTTGACGCCGAGCTTCTCCAGGACGTCGGAGGAGCCGGACGCCGAGGACGCGGCGCGGTTGCCGTGCTTGACGACCTTCGCGCCGGTACCGGCCACGACCAGCGAGGACATGGTGGAGATGTTCACCGTCCTGGCCCCGTCGCCGCCCGTGCCGACGATGTCGACGGTGCGGCCGGGCACCTCGATCACGTTCGCGTGCTCGTACATCGTGCGGACCAGGCCGGTGATCTCCTGGACCGTCTGCCCCTTCGCCCGCAGCGCCACCGCGAACCCGGCGATCTGGGCGTCGGTCGCCTCACCGCGCATGATGCGGTCCATCGCCCACGCGGTGTCGTCGGCCGCCAGGTCACGGCCCTCCAGCAGGCCGTTCAGGAGGACGGGCCAGGAGCGGCCCGCCGCGGTGTCGCCTCCAGCGGGGGTCACAGCGCTCATCAGCCGCTCCTCGTACGCAGTCCTGCTCCGTCGTACCCCACCCTATCCAGCCGCGGGCACCGCGAAGGGCCCCGTCCGCGACACGGACGGGGCCCTTCTGCGTGGTGTGGCGACGCGGGGATCAGTGGTGGCCGTGGCCGCTCGTGATCTCCTTGAACTCCTCGACGGTCGGCTTCGGGATCTGGCTGTCCTCGCCGTAGTAGGCGTTGGAGAGCTTGACCCGCAGCTTCTCGGAGGCGCCCACCTTGCGCTCGACGCCGTTCTCGTCGGTCGTCGGACCGATCTCGGCCGGCCGGTACTGCTCGTGCGCGGTGAGCGTGTGAAGCTGCTCCTGGCTGAGCGGCTCGTGCACCTCGATGAACTCACCGTGCGGCAGCCGCTTGATGATGCCGGTCTCGCGGCCGTGCAGCACCTTGTCGCGGTCGCGACGCTGGAGGCCCAGGCAGATCCGCCGGGTGACGATGAACGTCAGGACCGGCCCGGCGAAGAACGCGATCCGGACGAACCAGGTCACCGCGTTGATCGACAGGTGGAAGTGCGTGGCGATGATGTCGTTGCCGCCACCGATCAGCATGATCACGTAGCCGGCGACCCACGCGGCACCGAAGGCGGTGCGGGTCGGGGCGTTGCGCGGCCGGTCCAGGATGTGGTGCTCGCGCTTGTCGCCGGTGATCCAGGACTCGATGAACGGGTACAGCGCGATCACCGCGAGGAACAGCCCGAACAGGGCCAGCGGGACGAACACGCCCAGGACCAGGGTGTGGCCCCAGAAGTTGATCTCCCAGCCCGGCATGGCGCGGACGAGACCCTCGGCGAAGCCCATGTACCAGTCGGGCTGGGCGCCCGTGGAGACCTGGTCCGGACGGTAGGGGCCCATCGCCCAGATCGGGTTGATGGACGCGATACCGGCGATGAGGGCGATGAAGCCGAACACCAGGAAGAAGAACCCGCCGGCCTTGGCCATGTACACCGGCAGCAGCGGCATGCCGACGACGTTCTTGTTGTTCCGGCCGGGGCCCGCGAACTGCGTGTGCTTGTGGTAGAAGACCAGGATCAGGTGCGCCACCATCAGGCCGAGCATGATGCCCGGCAGCAGCAGGATGTGGATCGAGTAGAACCGGGCCACGAAGTCGTGGCCGGGGAACTCGCCGCCGAACAGGAACATCGAGATGTACGTGCCGACGATCGGCACGGACAGGATCGCGCCCTGGGTGAAGCGGACACCGGTGCCCGAGAGCAGGTCGTCCGGCAGGGAGTAGCCGGTGAAGCCGGTGAACATGCCGAGGACGAACAGCAGGAAGCCGAACAGCCAGTTGATCTCACGTGGCTTGCGGAACGCGCCGGTGAAGAACACGCGCATCATGTGCACGAACATGCCGGCGAGGAAGACGACCGCCGCCCAGTGGTGGATCTGCCGGATGAGCAGGCCACCGCGCACGTCGAACGAGATGTGCATGGTCGAGTTGAACGCCTCGGACATCAGCTGTCCCTGGAGCGGGATGTAGCTGCCGTGGTACTCGACCTCGTTCATCGACGGGTGGAAGAACAGCGTCAGATAGACACCCGTCAGGATGATGATGATGAAGCTGTACATGCAGATCTCGCCGAGCATGAAGGACCAGTGGTCCGGGAAGATCTTGCGCATGTTGGCCTTGGCCAGGGAGTAGATCCCCAGCCGGCCGTCGGCCCAGTCGGCGATCCGCTCGCCGGCCGGTGCCCGCCCGCGGGAGCGGGTCTCGTCGTTCGATGCAGTACTCATCCGCGCTCCCAGAAAGCAGGACCGACGGGCTCCTCGAAGTCGCCGAGCGCCTGGAGGTAACCCTCACTGTCCACACCGATGCGCAGCTGCGGCAGGGGGTGGCCGGCGGGGCCGAAGATGACTCGGGCGCCGTCGGAGAGGTCGAAGGTGGACTGGTGGCACGGGCACAGCACGTGGTGCGTCTGCTGCTCGTACAGCGAGATCGGGCAGCCCACGTGGGTGCAGATCTTCGAGAACGCGACGATGCCCTCGTGCGACCAGTCGAGTTCGCGCTTGTCCTTGATGTTGCCCGGCTGGAGCCGGACGATCATCAGGGCCGCCTTGGCCATCTGGTCCTGGAAGTCCTCGGCGCGCTCCTCCAGGCCGTCGGGCTTGGCGAAGGTGAGCGAGCCGACGGCGATGTCCTCGGGACGCAGCGGCTGGTTCGTGTTCATGTTGACCAGGCGCTTGTTCTTGGCCCACAGGGTGTGGCGGAGCTTGGTCCCGGGGGCCGGGCCCAGACCGCCGAGCAGCATCACGCCGGAGAGCGGCACCAGGGCCAGCGCGCCGAACATGGTGTTGCGGATCAGCTTGCGCCGGCCGAGCGCCGATTCCTTGGCACCCAGGCGGAAGTCGTCGTGGACCTTCGCGCGGACCTCGGGGGAGGCCTCGATCGGGTGACGGTCGTCGGCGACCTCCACGTCGGACATGAGGGTGCGGGCCCAGTGGACCGCGCCCGCGCCGATGCAGAACAGGGCGATGCCCAGGGTCAGCCCCAGCGCGAAGTTCATCGCGCTGATGTGCCCGAGCGGGAAGACGAAGATCGACTTGTCGTTCGGGATCGCCAGGTAGGCGGCGATGAAGCCGATCGTCGCCAGCATCGACACCGTGAACAGCAGGGCGACCACGCGCTCGGACCGCTTGGCGGCCCGCTCGTCGATGTCCTGGATCCGGTGCTCGTGCGGCGGCAGTCCGGGGTTCGCGAACGGGTTCTCGTGGTCCGCGACGTCTACCGCGCCGTGCGCGTGGTCCCGCCCGGCGGGCAGGTTCTCTTCTGGAATGTCTTGGCTACTCATGACTTCTTGGCCTTTGCGGTCCGGGCGGCAACCCACACGGCGACGGCGATCAGTCCGCCGAGACCGAAGATCCAGCCGAAGAGACCCTCGCTGACCGGCCCGACGCCGCCCAGCTCCAGACCACCCGGGTTCTCCGTCTCATCGCCGTCGACCGCGTTCAGGTACGCGATGATGTCCTTCTTGTTCTTCTCCGACATCGTGGTGTCGGGGAAGGACGGCATGTTCTGCGGGCCGGTCTGCATGGCCTCGTAGATGTGCTTCGGAGCGACACCCTCCAGGCTCGGCGCGTACTTGCCCTTGGTGAGGGCACCGCCCTTGCCGGTGAAGTTGTGGCACTGCGCGCAGTTGGTCCGGAACAGTTCGCCGCCCTTGGCGATGTCCGCGCCGGCCGGGCCGTACTGGTCCTTGGTCGGCACGTTCGGGCCGGCGCCCAGCGACGCGACGTACGCGGCGAGCTGGTCGATCTCGGTCTGCGTGTAGCTGACCTTCTTGCGCGGAAGCTGGGCCATCTGCGAGGTGGAGGCCGGCATGCGGCCGGTGCCCACCTGGAAGTCGACCGCGGCCGCACCCACGCCGACCAGGCTGGGGCCGTCGGAGGAGCCCTGGCCACCGGTGCCGTGGCAACTGGCGCAGCCGACCTCGTAGAGCTTCTTGCCCTCCTTGATGGTGAGGGACTGGGAGGTGTCATCGGCCTGCGCCTTGCCCGCGGGCGCGAACGCGGCGTACAGCCCCCCAGTGGCCGCCAGCGCGAGGAGTAGGACGACGACCGCCGCCAGCGGATGGCGTCGTCGTGCGGAGAGCTTTTTCACGGATTACCCCGGTGTCAGGATCTTCTGCGTCGGTGCTTCTGGAATGCGGGAGCGGTCGCCGCTACTTGATCAGGTAGATCGTGGCGAAGAGGCCGATCCAGACGACATCGACGAAGTGCCAGTAGTAGGACACGACGATGGCGGCGGTCGCCTGCTCGTGCGTGAACCTCTTGGCCGCGTAGGTGCGGCCGAGGACCAGCAGGAAGGCGATGAGACCGCCCGTCACGTGCAGGCCGTGGAAGCCGGTGGTCAGGTAGAACACCGAGCCGTACGGGTCGGAGGAGAGCGAGATGCCGTCCTTCTTCACCAGCTCCGTGTACTCGTAGATCTGACCGCCGATGAAGATCGCACCCATGATGAAGGTGAGAGTGAACCAGCCACGGAGCTTCTTCACGTCGCCGCGTTCGGCAGCGAAGACACCGAGCTGGCAGGTGAGGGAGGAGAGCACCAGGATCGTGGTGTTCGTCGCGGAGAAGGGCACGTTGAGCGCGTGCGCCATCTCCTTCCAATGGGCCGGTCCGGTCACCGACCGGAGGGTGAAGTACATCGCGAAGAGGGCCGCGAAGAACATCAGCTCGGAACTCAGCCAGATGATGGTTCCGACGCTGGTGAGGTTCGGCCGGTTGACCGACGGGTGCGCGTGCCCGGTTTCTACTGTCGTTGCTGTCGCCACGACCGACATTATGTCGGTCGCTTATCCCGCCCTCACTCCGGGGGGTGCCGTTCGGAGTGTTGCCACCCGCCGAACCGGTGCTGACGTGGTGTTCATGGGAGTAGCATCCGCCCGAACGGCCCTGTCCGTCCTGTCCGTACGACGCTGACGTCCCGGAGGAACAATGCAGCCGACCGCCACGGTGCTGGTCTACAGCGACGACTCCAACACCCGCGAGCAAGTACGGCTGGCAGCCGGGCGCAGGCCGGCCCCGGACGTCCCCCCGCTGGAGTTCGTGGAGTGCGCGACTCCCGAGGGGGCGCTGCGCGAGCTGGACAAGGGCGGCATCGACGTCTGCGTGCTCGACGGCGAGGCCGTGCCGCTGGGGGGCATGGGGATGTGCCGGCAGATCAAGGACGAGGTGTTCGACTGCCCGCCGGTGCTCCTGCTGATGGGCCGCCCCCAGGACGCCTGGCTGGCCACCTGGAGCCGCGCCGACGCCGCTGTGACGCTGCCGGTGGACCCGGTGGAGTTCGCCTCCTCGCTGGCCTCCCTCCTGCGCCGCAAGAGGCTCCTGAGCGCCTAGGGGCCCGGGGCGCCGGGCCGTGCGCCTGTACGGCTCCGTGGGCGCTCCTCGCGCCCGCACGGACGGTCCGCACGCCGGTACGGCCCCGCGCCCCCGGGGGACGCTCACACGGCCGTCGGCTGGAGACGCAGCGCGTCCCCCGGCGCCGGGCCGTCCGGTGTGCCGTTGAAGAGGGCGCTGCCCTGGCGCCACTTCGCCCAGTCGACGTTCCAGTCGCCGAAGCCGTTGCCGAAGGGCTCCATCGCGTCGCCGTCGGAGTTGACGACCCGCACGATGTCGCCCTCGCGGACGGTGTCGAAGAACCATTCGGCGTTGGACGTGTTCATCCCGGTGCAGCCGTGGCTGACGTTGGCGTAGCCCTGGGAGCCCACCGACCAGGGGGCGGCATGGACGTACTCGCCGGACCAGGTCACCCGGGTGGCGTAGTAGACCGGCAGATCGTAGGAGTCGGAGCTGCCCTCGGCGATGCCGACCGTGGTGCTGCGCATGCGTACGAAGTACTGCTTGCCGAGGACGACCTTGACGCCGTTGCGGGTCTCGTAGCCGGTTTTGCCGGTGGTGACGGGGATCTGGTTGATCTCCGCACCGTTCTTGTAGACCGTCATCTGGTGCGACGAGGCGTCCGTGACGGCCTCGATCCGGTCGCCCGTGGTGATCTTCAGCGGCTTGGCGGCGCCGCCCCACAGCCGGTCGTCGATCCGGATGCCGTCCAGGTTGCTGTGCACCCGGACGGTGGCGTGGGTGGGCCAGTACTCCTTGGGGCGGTAATGGAGTTCCTTGGCGTTCACCCAGTACCAGGCGCCCTGTACGGCCGGTGTGGACTCCACCCTCAGGGCGCGTTCCACGACGGCGCGCTGCCCCTTGTCCTTGATCTCGTGGTCGAGCTGGGCCGTGATGGGCTGCCCGACGCCGTAGGTGCCCGCCTGCGGCCCGAACGTGACGGTCAGGCGCTTCTTGCTGGTGGGCTTGCTGGTGTCGAACGTGAGGACCTTGCGGCCGGGTGCGCCGTCCTCGTCCTCGGTGCTGACCGTGACCGTGTAGTGGGCGTTGGCGGCCAGGGGGGAGGTGCTGTGCCAGCGGCTGCCGTCGGCGGCGAGTTCGCCCGCGACGTAGCGCCCGGTGGAGTCCTGGGCGGTGACGTCGGTGATGCGCCCCTCGTCACCGTTGGCGGTGACCTCCAGGGGCTTGTCCGGATCGGCCCGCTTCTCTGCACCGGTGGGGCCGTTGAAGGAGATCAGGCCCGCTGCGTCGTACGGCTTGGCCGACAGGGGGTTGCCGTCCGAACCGCAGGCGGTGACGCCCGCGCCCAGGGCGGTCACCAGCAGGGTGCAGCTGACGACGGTGCGGGTCCGCGGAGTGTGATTCATATGATCACGCTATGAGGTGGAGACCTTACCGGCACGGCAGGTAATCCGTACGAGCGAACGACACTCCGGCAAAGGACTGACACGCCCGGCCAAGGAAACGCCGGGAGCCCGGACCCCCCTTGCGGAGGATCCGGGCTCCCGGTGCGTTCGGTACGTGCTACTGGGTGCGGTTCTCACCGTGGTAGTACTCGAACACCCAGCCGAACAGGCCGATCATGATGATCGGGGCGGCGAAGTAGAGCAGCCACCAGCCGACCGCGACACCGAGGAAGGCGAACGCGCCGCCGACACCCAGCATGAGCGGCTGCCAGCTATGCGGGCTGAAGAAGCCCAGCTCTCCCGCGTCGTCCGCGACGTCGGCCTCCTTGTCGTCCTGGGCGCCCGCGTCGACCCTCCGGGCGGTGAAGCCCAGATAGAAGCCGATCATGACGGTCAGGCCGAAGGCCAGGAAGAGCGCGGTGGTACCGGCGGGCTCCTTCGACCACACGCCGTACACGACGGCCATGATCAGGATGAAGGCGCTCAGCCAGATGAACAGCCAGCCCTGGATCTTCACTTGCCGGCCTCCTTGCTGCCCGTGACAGCGCTGGTGCCGTGGCCGGCGTGCTCAAGCTGCTCGAGGGCGGCGATCTCGGGGTGGTGCAGGTCGAACGCCGGGGATTCGCTGCGGATCCGCGGCAGGGTGACGAAGTTGTGCCGCGGCGGCGGGCAGGAGGTCGCCCACTCCAGCGAGCGGCCGTAGCCCCACGGGTCGTCCACGCCGACCGGCTTGCCGTACTTGGCCGTCTTCCACACGTTGTAGAGGAACGGCAGGATCGACAGGCCCAGCAGGAACGAGCTGATCGTCGAGACCGTGTTCAGGGCGGTGAACCCGTCGGCCGCCAGATAGTCGGCGTACCGGCGCGGCATGCCCTCGGCGCCCAGCCAGTGCTGGACCAGGAAGGTGCCGTGGAAGCCGATGAACAGCGTCCAGAAAGTGATCTTGCCGAGGCGCTCGTCCAGCATCTTGCCGGTCCACTTCGGCCACCAGAAGTGGAAGCCGGAGAACATGGCGAAGACGACCGTGCCGAACACGACGTAGTGGAAGTGCGCCACCACGAAGTACGAGTCGGAGACGTGGAAGTCCATCGGCGGCGAGGCCAGGATGACACCGGTCAGACCACCGAACGTGAAGGTGATCAGGAAGCCGGTGGCCCAGAGCATCGGCGTCTCGAAGGACAGCGAGCCCTTCCACATCGTGCCGATCCAGTTGAAGAACTTCACACCGGTCGGGACGGCGATCAGGAAGGTCATGAAGGAGAAGAACGGCAGCAGCACACCGCCGGTGACGTACATGTGGTGGGCCCACACGGTCACGGACAGGCCGGCGATCGCGATGGTCGCGGCGATCAGCCCCATGTAGCCGAACATCGGCTTGCGGCTGAACACCGGGATCACTTCGGAGATGATCCCGAAGAACGGTAGCGCGATGATGTACACCTCTGGATGGCCGAAGAACCAGAAGAGGTGTTGCCACAGCAGCGCTCCGCCGTTCGCGGCGTCGAAGACGTGGGCACCGAACTTGCGGTCCGCCTCCAGGGCGAACAGGGCGGCGGCCAGCACCGGGAAGGCCAGCAGGACCAGGACACCGGTCAGCAGCACGTTCCACACGAAGATCGGCATGCGGAACATGGTCATGCCCGGCGCGCGCATGCAGATGATCGTGGTGATGAAGTTGACCGAACCGAGGATGGTGCCGAAGCCGGAGAAGGCCAGACCCATGATCCACATGTCGGCGCCCAGGCCCGGCGAACGCACCGCGTTCGACAGCGGGGAGTAGGCGAACCAGCCGAAGTCGGCCGCACCCTGCGGGGTGAGGAAACCGGCGACCGCGACGAGCGAGCCGAACAGGTACAGCCAGTAGGCGAACATGTTCAGCCGCGGGAACGCCACGTCGGGCGCGCCGATCTGGAGCGGCATGATCCAGTTCGCGAAACCGGCGAACAGCGGGGTGGCGAACATCAGCAGCATCACGGTGCCGTGCATCGTGAACGCCTGGTTGAACTGCTCGTTCGACATGAACTGCAGGCCCGGCCGGGCCAGCTCGGCGCGCATCAGCAGCGCCATCACGCCACCGATCAGGAAAAACGCGAACGACGTCGCCAGATACAGCGTGCCGATCGTCTTGTGATCGGTGGTCGTGAGCCACTTGACGACGACTTCGCCGCGGCGCTGGCGCCGGACCGGCAGCTCGTCCTCATAGTGGGACCCTGCTGCCGCGGCACCCTGGGATTCGTTGAGGATGCTCACAGGATGTTCGACTCCCGGTTCTTCTCGTGGGTCGTCTGCTCGATGCCCGCGGGAATGTAACCGGTCTGCCCCTTCTTGACGAGGTCCTTGAGGTGCTGCTCGTAACGCTCCGGCGAGACGACCTTCACGTTGAACAGCATGCGGGAGTGGTCCACGCCGCACAGCTCGGCGCACTTGCCCCGGAAGGTGCCCTCCTTGTTGGGAGTCACCTGGAAGGCGTTGGGGTGGCCCGGAATGACGTCCTGCTTCATCAGGAACGGCAGCACCCAGAACGAGTGGATGACGTCACGCGAGGTCAGGACGAAGCGGACCGTCTTGCCCTTGGGCAGCCACAGCGTCGGGCCGGGGTTGCCGTTCTGCGGGTTCCGCGTACCGGGCGTACCGGCGTCGTAGACACCGCCGGCGTTCGCCGGGAAGTACTTCTTGTACCGGTCCGGGACACCGGCCAGGTTGGCGTCGGTCCGCGCGTCACCGGTGGAACCGGGGACGTCCGCGATGTAGTTGAAGCCCCAGCTCCACTGGTAGCCGACCACGTTGACCGTGACGTCGGGCTTCTTCGACATGTCGAGGAGCTTGGACTCGTCCCGGGCCGTGAAGTAGAAGAGCACCGAGATGATGATGATCGGGACCACTGTGTAGAGGGCCTCGATCGGCATGTTGTACCGCGTCTGCGGAGGTACTTCGATCTTCGTGCGGCTGCGCCGGTGGAAGAAAGCACTCCACAGGATCAGGCCCCACACCAGCACGCCGACGGCGAGCGCGGCGGCCCAGGAGCCCTGCCACAGGGAGAGGATCCGCGGAGCCTCTTCCGTGGTCGGGGTGGGCATGCCAAGGCGGGGGAAGTCCTTGTATGTGCAACCGGTTGCGGTCGCCAGGACCAGGCCCGCGGTCAGTGCCTGCAGCAGCTTCCGCCGCATCGGGCGCCGCGGCGAGCGGTCGGAGCCGTTGGGACTCACGTAGCGCCTTCCCGAGAGTCTCGCCCGCGCGGTCGGCTGCGGCCTTCTCGCTGGTCGGTCGCCGCCCTGCGTCGGGCAGGGGTTTGGATGTTTATGCGGACCAAACCCTAGCCGACGCCCTTGGGGGGCTCGCGGGGAGGGGGGCATACGCGCCGCCTGTCACTCCGACGGGGTGGGATCGGGCGCCTGATAGCTCGGGGTTGTCGCGGTTTGGGGCACCGCCGCTCACACGTAATGGCTGCTCGCGCCGTACGGCGGGCCCTCGTTCGGGCCTGGCCGCGTGCCCCTGCGGCAGGCCGCCGCGGACCACGTTCTACCGTGGCTGTGTGTCCTACTTCGACGCCGCTTCCGCCGCCCCGCTCCACCCCGTCGCCCGCCAGGCCCTGTTGGCCTCGCTGGACGACGGCTGGGCCGACCCCGCCCGGCTCCACCGGGAGGGACGCAGGGCGCGGATGCTGCTGGACGCCGCGCGGGAGGCGGCTGCCGAGGCCGTGGGGTGCCGGGCGGACGAGGTCGTGTTCACCGCGTCCGGCACCCGGGCCGTGCACAGCGGGACGGCGGGGGCGCTGGCCGGACGGCGCCGGGTCGGACGCCACCTGATCGTGTCCGCGGTCGAACACTCCTGCGTACTCCATTCGGCTGACGTGTTCGAGGCGGACGGGGGCACGGTCACCCGGGTGGGCGTCGGCCGGACGGGAGCCGTCGACCCGTCCGCCTTCGCCGCCGCGCTCCGCCCGGACACCGCGCTGGCCTGCCTCCAGTCGGCCAACCACGAGGTGGGCACCGTACAACCGGTGGCCGAGGTGGCCGAGGCGTGCCGGGCGGCCGGGGTGCCCCTGCTGGTGGACGCGGCACAGTCGCTGGGCTGGGGGCCGGTCGCGGGCGACTGGTCGCTGCTGGCGGCCAGCGCGCACAAGTGGGGCGGGCCGGCGGGGGCCGGGCTGCTCGTCGTGCGCAAGGGCGTGCGGTTCGCCGCCCAGGGGCCGGTGGACGAGCGGGAGTCGGGCCGGGCGCCCGGCTTCGAGAACCTCCCGGCGATCGTGGCGGCCGTGGCCTCGCTGCGCGCGGTACGGGCCGAGGCGGCCCAGGAGGCCGTACGGCTGAGGGAGCTGACGGAGCGGATCCGGGCGCGGGTGCCGGCGCTGGTGCCGGACGTGGAGGTGGTCGGCGACCCCCGGCACCGGCTCCCCGGGATCGTCACCTTCTCCTGCCTCTACGTCGACGGTGAGGCGCTGCTGCACGAGCTGGACCGGGCGGGCTTCTCGGTCTCCTCCGGCTCCTCCTGCACGAGCAGCACGCTGACCCCCAGCCATGTGCTGAAGGCGATGGGAGTGCTGAGCGAGGGAAATGTCCGGGTGTCCCTGGCGCCGGGCACCGCCGAGGCCGACGTGGAGCGCTTTTTCCAGGTGCTGCCGGGAGCGGTGGCCGGGGTACGGGAGAAGCTGGGTGCGCCGGCACCGGCGCCGGCGACGGCCGTCCGGGCGGCGGAACTCCTCGTCGACGCGCTCGGCAGACGGTGCCCCGTGCCGGTCATCGAGCTGGCCAGGGTGATCGGGGACGTGCCGGTGGGCGGCACCGTGCGGGTGCTGTCCGACGACGAGGCGGCCCGGCTGGACATCCCGGCGTGGTGCGAGATGCGCGGGCAGGAGTACGCCGGTGAGGAACCGGCGGAACGGGGCACGGCGTACGTGGTCCGCCGGGTGAACTGAGGGAGATGGTCCGGGGAGCGGTTCCCGGCGGTTCCGGGAGGGCGGCCGGGCGGATCCGGGAGCGCGCATCCGCACGGTTCACGGGAGCGCTGATCTGGCACGGATACGGGGGCCACGGATACGGGAGCCCCGGTTCCCGGAGGCACGAATGCGGGTGACGCCCATCCGGGAGGCGCGGTTCCGGGAGGCGCGTGGGGAGCCGTCGGTGAAGTCCCCCACGCGCCCCGGGCCGGGGCCGGGTCTCAGCGCAGGTGGCCCTGCACCTCTTCGGCGGCCGACTCCCCGTACGCCTTGGTGAACCGCTCCATGAAGGACGCCCGACGCAGCCGGTACTCCTGCGTGCCGACCGTCTCGATGACGAGGGTCGCCAGCATGCAGCCGACCTGCGCCGCCCGCTCCAGGGAGACCCCCCAGGCCAGCCCGGAGAGGAAGCCCGCGCGGAAGGCGTCGCCGACACCCGTGGGGTCGGCCTTGCGCTCCTCGTCCGGGCAGCCGACCTCGATCGGGTCCTCGCCGACCCGCTCGATGCGCACGCCGCGTGAGCCGAGCGTGGTGACGCGGTGGCCGACCTTGGCCAGGATCTCGTCGCCGGTCCAGCCGGTCTTGGACTCGATGAGGCCCTTCTCGTACTCGTTGGAGAAGAGGTAGGTGGCGCCGTCCAGCAGGATCCGGATCTCCTCGCCCCCCATGCGGGCGATCTGCTGGGAGAAGTCGGCGGCGAACGGGATGCCCCGGGAACGGCACTCCTCGGTGTGGCGGAGCATCCCCTCGGGGTCGTCGGCGCCGATGAGGACCAGGTCCAGGCCGTTCACCCGGTCCGCGACGGTCTTGAGTTCGATGAGGCGGGCCTCGCTCATCGCACCGGTGTAGAACGAGCCGATCTGGTTGTGGTCGGCGTCCGTGGTGCACACGAAGCGGGCGGTGTGCAGGGTCTCGGAGATGCGGACGGATTCGGTGTCCACGCCGTGCCGGTCGAGCCAGGCGCGGTATTCGTCGAAGTCGAAGCCGGCGGCTCCGACCAGGATGGGCCGGGTGCCGAGCTGGCCCATGCCGAAGGCGATGTTGGCGCCCACGCCGCCCCGGCGTACGTCGAGGTTGTCGACAAGGAAGGAGAGGGAAACCGTGTGCAGCTGGTCCGCGACGAACTGGTCCGCGAAGCGGCCGGGGAAGGTCATGAGGTGGTCAGTGGCGATGGAGCCGGTGACTGCGATGCGCACGACGCGAATTCTCCTGCGGGAGGCTGAGTTGACAGTTCACGCTACCCGCTCGGGGGCCGCCGCTGTAGCTGACGAAACTACCCGATAGTAGACCTTTCTTCGCGGCTCATGCCGTGCTTACGGTGCGGACATGACGAACCCGAAGGTCACTTCCTCCGCCCCGGCCGACACCGACGGCGACCTGGCCGCCCTGCGTGGCGACTGCGCCCGGATGGCCCCGCACTGGGCGGCCCCCGAGCACGCCGACCCCCGGCCCGTGCCGCCGTCCCGCATCCACGGCGTGTCGGTGCCCGCGCGGTCCGCCCGGCTGCTGGACGCGATGTCGGACTACGGCGACTGATCCGCGGGACGCGGCCCGCAGGGGCGTGACCCGCGGGACGGGTTCCCCGGGACGCGCTCCGGGGAACCGTGCGCCGCCTTCCCTCGCTCCGGGGAACCGTGCGCTCCCCTCTCGCGTCCCATCGGCGTCCCCCGTGCCGGGGACCGGGACACGACCCAGCGAGGAGCGATGCGGTGAACACCGAGCGGCCTGAGAACCCTGGGAACGCGGAGGTTCCCCGGGCATCCGGGGAAGGGCCGGTGAAGCCCTCCGGGGCGTCCGGGCCCGACGAGAGCAGTTCCCGGACCCCTGCGGAGACGCCCTCCCGACCCCCTGCGGACACGCCCTCCCGGCCCTCTGCGGAGGTGCCGGACATCTCCGCGGATCGCGAGACCGATCGCGAGACCTCCGGGACCCCCGAGGCGACGGGGCGGCGGCGGCCGGCCGCCGTCGTGGTGTCCGTAGCCGCCGCGGCCGTGCTGCTGGCCGGGGGCGGCGGCGCGTACGTCGCCGCGAGCGACGGCGGCGGCCGTACGGGCGGCCCGGCCACGTCCGGCGGGGGCACCGCACCCCCGCCGCTCGCCCTGGACGGCTGGGCCACCGACGGCACGGGCGGTGTCGCGCCCGGCGAGCCGGACCCGTACGGCGTCCGGTACGTGGCGCGGGGTGAGCTGCCGGACGGGCCCGGTTCCGCGCCGGTGTACGAGCCGGGGGCCGGGATCGGCCGGGACCGGGTGGTCCGGCTGGCGAAGGCGCTCGGCGTCGGCGGCACCCCGGTGGCCGAGGGGCGCTTCTGGCGGATCGGCGGGCAGGACGGTTCCGGTCCGGTCCTGGAGGTGAGCCGGGACGCGCCCGGGAGCTGGACCTTCACCCGGTCGGCACCCGGCACCGACAACTGCCGGAAGGTGACCGTCTGCACGCACGACCCGGCTGCCCCGGCAGGCGCCCCGGTGAGCGTGGCCGGCGCCGAGAAGGCGGCGGCGCCGGTCCTGAAGGCGGCGGGGCTGGACGACGCGAAGACCGACGCGAGCGAGGTCATGGGTGACCAGCGCGTGGTCAACGCCGACCCGGTCGTCGGCGGCCTGCCCACGTACGGCTGGACGACCGGCCTGGCCGTCGGCCGGCGGGGCGAGCTGGTCGGCGGGCACGGGCTGCTGGCCGCGCCGGTGAAGGGTGACACGTACCCCGTGCTGGGCGCGCGCCGGACGCTGGAGCTGATGAACGGGCCGGCGGCGAAGGGCGGCCACCGGATGGGGATCGGCGGGTGTGCCACCCCGGTGCCGCTGAAGGACCGGCTGGAACAGCCGTGCGGTCAGGCCCCCGAGGCGTCCGCACCCGGGGCGGCCCGGGACACGGTCACCGTGGAGAAGGCGGTGTTCGGGCTGGCCGCGCACTCCGTCGGGGGCCGGCAGACGCTGGTGCCGTCCTGGCTGTTCCGGGCGCGGGGGTCCACGGCGGGGGGCGCGTTCACGGTGACGTACCCGGCGGTCGACCCGGCGTATCTGGCGTCGGCGTCCCCGTCCCCGGCGTCCGTCACGCCCTCGGCGCCGCGGACGTCCGGTACGTCCGGGAAGAGCCGGAGCGTGCGGGTGGACGCCTACACGGCCGACGGGCGGACGCTGAACCTGAGCTTCTCCGGCGGGGTGTGCGCCGACTACCGGACGTCGGCGCGGGAGAGCGGCGACCGGGTGACGGTGAAGGTCACCGAGACGCCCTGGCCGGACCGGGTGTGCGTGCTGATCGCCAGGCAGTACGTGAAGACCGTGCGGCTCCGCGCACCCCTGGACGGACGGACGGTGGTCGGCACCGACGGCGGGAAGGTCGCGAGGGCGGAGGCGGGCTCGCTGCGGCCGGACGCGTCGGCGCGACCGCGCTGACCGGTCGCGCACGCACGAAGGCGGCGGCCCCCTGTCCGGGGGCCGCCGCCTTCGTCACACCGCCGGCGGTCACGCCGCCGGACGGCCACGGCATCAGCTGAAGGAGTCGCCGCAGGCGCAGGAGCCGGTCGCGTTCGGGTTGTCGATCGTGAAGCCCTGCTTCTCGATGGTGTCCACGAAGTCGACGGTCGCGCCGCCCAGGTACGGAGCGCTCATGCGGTCGGTGACGACCTTGACCCCGTCGAAGTCCTTCTCCACGTCGCCGTCGAGCGAGCGCTCGTCGAAGAAGAGCTGGTAGCGCAGGCCGGAGCAGCCGCCGGGCTGGACGGCGACGCGCAGCGCGAGGTCGTCACGGCCTTCCTGGTCGAGCAGGGCCTTCACCTTGGCCGCGGCGGCGTCGGTCAGGATGATGCCGTCGGTGACGGTGGTGGTCTCGTCCGATACGGACATCTACATCTCTCCCGGGTTGTACGGAGACTGCTTGCCGACGAGTGCAACCAGCGCTTCCGCGGATTCATTCCGGGCCGGGCAGTCACGTGGTCGCGTTCTTTGTTCCTTCTTCATGCTCGCACATGCCCATGGGGGCGGCAGCGGCCCGGAAGGGGACTTCGGCGGGCGGGGAGGGACCGGAGCGGGCCCCCGAGGGGATTCACGTCACATGGACGGTATGGCCGTCGTCAAAGTGACGTGAACCGGCTATGATAGATAGCGTCAATTAGACGAAAAGCAGAAAGGGTCGCGTGTCGTGACCACCGCCCAGACCCCGGAACTCGACGTGCAGCCGACTCCGCTCGCCCTGCTGCTGCTCGGCCGTGAGGCCGACCCGAAGAGCGAGCGGGGCGTCGAGTGCCCCGGTGACCTGCCCTCGCCGTCCGACCCCGACCTGGTCGAGCGTGCCCGCGCGGCCAAGGAGAAGCTCGGCGACAAGGTCTTCGTGCTCGGCCACCACTACCAGCGCGACGAGGTGATCCAGTTCGCCGACGTCACGGGCGACTCCTTCAAGCTCGCCCGGGACGCCGCCGCGCGCCCCGAGGCCGAGTACATCGTCTTCTGCGGTGTGCACTTCATGGCCGAGTCGGCGGACATCCTGACCTCCGACGACCAGAAGGTCGTCCTCCCCGACCTCGCCGCCGGCTGCTCCATGGCCGACATGGCGACGGCCGAGCAGGTCGCGGAGTGCTGGGACGTGCTGACCGAGGCCGGGGTGGCCGACCAGGTGGTCCCCGTCTCGTACATGAACTCCTCCGCCGACATCAAGGCGTTCACGGGCAGGCACGGCGGCACCATCTGCACGTCGTCCAACGCCCGGCGCGCCCTCGACTGGGCGTTCGAGCAGGGGGAGAAGGTGCTCTTCCTGCCCGACCAGCACCTGGGCCGCAACACGGCCGTCCGTGACATGGGGATGTCCCTGGACGACTGCGTGCTCTACAACCCGCACAAGCCGAACGGCGGCCTGACGGCGGAGGAGCTGCGCGCCGCGAAGATGATCCTGTGGCGCGGCCACTGCTCGGTCCACGGCCGCTTCGGCCTGGACTCGGTGAACGACGTCCGCGCGCGCATCCCGGGCGTGAACGTCCTGGTCCACCCCGAGTGCCGGCACGAGGTCGTCGCCGCGGCGGACCAGGTCGGCTCGACCGAGTACATCATCAAGGCGCTGGAGGCGGCCCCGGCCGGCTCCAAGTGGGCCATCGGCACCGAGTTGAACCTGGTGCGCCGCCTGGCGAACCGTTTCGCCCCCGAGGGCAAGGAGATCGTCTTCCTCGACAGGACGGTCTGCTTCTGCTCGACCATGAACCGCATCGACCTGCCCCACCTGGTCTGGACCCTGGAGTCCCTGGCCGAGGGCAACCTGGTCAACCGGATCGAGGTCGACAAGGAGACGGAGGCGTTCGCGAAGCTGGCGCTGGAGCGGATGCTGGCACTGCCGTAGCCGGCGGTGCCGTAGCCCGTACCGCCGCCGCGCGCGCGAAAGGGCCGGATCTCCCTGAGAGGCCCGGCCCTTTCTCGTGCCGTCACCCCCCGGCTCTCATGCCGTCGCGTGCCGGGTGCGCGTGCCGTCACACCCCGGCCGGTTCCGGCGTCCGCTCCGCCGCCCGCTTCCGCGCCCGACGCTCCTCGCGCAGCTCCAGCATCGCGTTGCTGCTGCCCAGCGCCGAACTGCCCATGGTGTCGGTGACCGCCCCCTGCCAGGGCGCCTCGCCCGATGTCGTGGAGCAGGCCGTCGAGCCGATCGAGGACAACCTCCAGGCCGTCGACGGCGTCACCGGTGTCACCTCCACCGCGAGCGAGGGCAACGCCGTGATCATGGCGTCGTTCGACTACGGCAACGACACCAAGCGGATCGTCTCCGACGTCCAGCAGGCCGTGGACCGGGCCCGCAACCGGCTCCCCGCCGACGTCGACCCGCAGGTCGTCTCCGGATCAACGGACGACCTGCCGACCGTGGTCCTCGCCGTCACCTCCGACAAGGACCAGCGGGCCCTCACCGACCAGCTCGATGCGGCGTGATCTGGGGGATCGCGATCATCCCAAGGCGAGCGCGACGAGCGCGACGAACCCGACGAGGGCCCGTTGCGCGAGGCTGGACCGGGACAGCCAGGACCTGGGTGAGGGTCTCTCCTCTGTGAGCGGCAGAAGTGCTTCGCCACGCGGCCGAAGCAGCGACGGGACGCACAGGTGAGCGCCCCTGCTCCGCGCGCAGTACACCCGGGTGGAGATCACTCCATCCGGGGACGGACCAGCCCCGACTCGTACGCGATCACGACGAGCTGGGCCCGGTCGCGCGCGCCCAGCTTGGCCATGGCCCGGTTGACGTGCGTCTTCACCGTCAGCGGGCTGACCGCGAGGCGCTCGGCGATCTCGTCGTTGGAGTGGCCGCCGGCGACCAGGCCGAGGACCTCCCGTTCCCTGCCGGTGAGCGCGCCGAGCCGCTCGGAGCGGGCCGGATCCGGGCCGTCGCCGTCGTCGCCCCGGGCGAGGAAGCGGGCGATCAGGCCCTTGGTGGCGGCCGGGGACAGCAGTGCCTCGCCGCCGGCCGCGACGCGGATGGCGTTGAGCAGCTCCTCGGGCTCGCTGCCCTTGCCGAGGAAGCCGGAGGCGCCGGCGCGCAGCGCCCGGACGACGTGGTCGTCCACTTCGAAGGTGGTCAGGATGACCACCCGGACCTGCCCGAGGGAGGGGTCGGCGCTGATCAGCCGGGTGGCGGCGAGGCCGTCGGTGCCGGGCATCCGGATATCCATGAGGACGACGTCGGGGCCGTGCTCCCGGGCCAGCCGGACCGCCTCCGCCCCGTCGGCGGCCTCCCCCACCACCTCCATGTCGGGCTCGGAGTCGACCAGCACCCGGAACGCGCTGCGCAGCAGCGCCTGGTCGTCGGCGAGCAGGACACGGATCGTCATGCGGGCTCCCCCTGGGCCGTCACCGTCTGGACCGGCAGGATCGCATGGACGCGGAAGCCGCCGCCGGGGCGGGGGCCGGTGGTCAGGGTGCCGCCGAGGGCGGTGACCCGCTCGCGCATGCCGAGCAGCCCGTGCCCGCCGCCGGCCTCCGGCGCGCCGGGTCTTCCCAACCCGTCGTCGAGGACGGTGACCTCCACGTCCGGGCCGGCGCGGACGACGCTCACCTCGGCACCGGCCCCGGGACCCGCGTGCTTCTGCACATTGGTCAGCGCCTCCTGCACGATGCGGTAGGCGGCCAGGTCGACGGCGGCGGGCAGGCCGCCGGCCCCGTCGGCGCCGGCCGCCCGCACCGGGAGGCCGGCGCTGCGGAAGGTGGTGAGGAGGTCCTCCAGACGGTCCAGGCCCGGGGCGGGCTCCGTGGGGGCCTCCGGATCCCCGCACTGGCGGAGCAGGCCGACGGTGGCGCGCAGTTCGTTCAGCGCGCTGCGGCCGGCCTCGCGGACGTGGGCGAGGGCCTCCTTGGCCTGGTCGGGCCGCTTGTCCATGACGTGTGCGGCGACACCGGCCTGCACGTTCACCAGGGCGATGTGGTGGGCGACGACGTCGTGCAGGTCGCGGGCGATGCGCAGCCGTTCCTCGGCGACCCGGCGGCGGGCCTCCTCCTCGCGGGTGCGTTCGGCGCGTTCGGCGCGGTCCCGCATGGCCTGGACGACCGCGCGGCGGCTGCGTACGGCGTCCCCGGCGGTGGCGCCGATACCGGTCCAGGCCAGGACGCCGAGGTTCTCCTGGGCGTACCAGGGCAGCGGGCCGGCGAACACGGCGGCGGCCGTCAGCACGGTCATGGTGAGCAGGCCGAGGCGCCAGGCGTTGGCGCGGTCCGTGGTCGAGGCGACGGTGTAGAGGGCGACGACGGCGGACATCGCTACCGGGGCGCGCGGGTCGCCGGTGACGCACTCGACCACGGAGACGGTGCCGGTGAGGGCGAGGACCGCCTTGGGGTTGCGGCGGCGCAGGGCGAGCGCGGCGGCGCCGACCAGCATCAGCAGGAGGCTGAGGGGGTCCGGGACGCGTACGCCCCAGGTCACGGCGTTCTCCCGCCGGGGCACCACGAAGGAACCGGCGACCATGCAGACCAGCACGCCCGCGGCGAGCGCCGCGTCCAGCGCCAGGGGGTGGGCCCTGAGGCTGCACCGGGCGCGTTCGAGAGTGCTCACGGGGTGAACAGTACGGCCCGGCCCCGTACCGGTCAGCCACACCGCCGAACGCCGCCCGGCCGGGGTCAGCTAGGGATCAGGCCGTCGTCGCTGAGCAGTTCCCGGACCTCCTCCAGCGTCGCGTCCGGCGACGGCAGGATCAGTTCCGAGGGTTCCAGTGCCTCGTCCGGCAGCGGGGTGCCGAGCCGGCGGACGGCGTCCAGGAGAGCGTTCAGCGTGCGGCGGAAGCCGTCGCCGTCGCCGCTCTCCATCTCGGCGAGCAGTTCGTCGTCCAGCCTGTTCAGCTCGGTGAGGTGGACGTCGTCCAGCTCGACCTGGCCCTCCCCCATGATCCGTACGATCACGTCGGCCTCCTCGGCTCGGACCCGGCGCCGGGCTACTGCTTGTCGAAGCGCGGGGTGTCCTGTGGCTGCTGCTGGGTCTGTCCCTGGCCGGTGCCGCCCTCGATGGCCTGCTGCGGGGAGCCGCCGGCCAGCTCCGCCTTCATGCGCTGAAGTTCCAGCTCTACATCCGTACCACCGGAGAGCCGGTCCAGCTCGGCCTGGAGGTCGTCCTTCTGCATGCCGGAGGGGTCGTCCAGGGCGCCGGAGGCGAGCAGTTCGTCGATGGCGCCGGCCCGGGCCTGGAGCTGGGCGGTCTTGTCCTCGGCGCGCTGGATGGCCAGGCCGACGTCGCCCATCTCCTCGGAGATGCCGGAGAAGGCCTCGCCGATCCGGGTCTGGGCCTGGGCGGCGGTGTAGGTGGCCTTGATGGTCTCCTTCTTCGTGCGGAAGGCGTCCACCTTGGCCTGGAGGCGCTGGGCCGCGAGGGTGAGCTTCTCCTCCTCGCCCTGGAGGGTGGTGTGCTGCGTCTCCAGGTCCGTGACCTGCTGCTGGAGGGCGGCGCGCCGGGACAGCGCCTCGCGGGCCAGGTCCTCACGGCCGAGCGCGAGCGCCTTGCGGCCCTGGTCCTCCAGCTTCGAGGACTGCTGCTGGAGCTGGTTGAGCTGGAGCTCCAGGCGCTTGCGGCTGGTCGCCACGTCGGCGACACCGCGCCGCACCTTCTGGAGCAGCTCGAGCTGCTTCTGGTAGGAGTAATCGAGGGTCTCGCGCGGGTCCTCGGCCCGGTCAAGGGCCTTGTTCGCCTTCGCGCGGAAGATCATCCCCATACGCTTCATGACACCGCTCATGGGCTTCGCGCGCCCCCTTCTGACGGACTCCGGCTCACCGATCCTGCGACAGGACCCACAGTACGGGCCCTGCCTCCATTACCGCACTGTTCGGGGAGTGATGCGCTCATCCCCGAGGACGACTGCGGTCCGCACCGCTCCGGCGTGAGGAGTAGGTGATCGCACCGGAGCGCCCGCTCGCGTGTCCTCTCTGTCCCCTTGAGGACGTCCGGTGTTGCCGGATCGTTCCCCGCCGGGCGGGGGACCATGCCGGTGCAGCCCTTACCCTTGGGTTTTGTGTTCCGTAGCCGTGCCAAGGAAGAGAAGGCCCCGACCGCCGACAAGGCGCAGGTGACCCTCTCCAAGCAGCCCCGTGACCCGCAGGCCCCCAAGGGTCGGCCCACGCCCAAGCGCAGTGAGGCCCAGTCCCAGCGCCGCAGCGTGGCCAGTACCCCGACGAACCGCAAGGAGGCCGCCAAGCGGCAGCGCGAGGAGCGGCGCCAGGCCCTGGAGCGGCAGCGCCGGGCGCTGGCCGGCGGGGACGAGCGCTATCTGCCGGCCCGGGACAAGGGCCCGGTCCGCAAGTTCGCCCGGGACTGGGTGGACTCGCGGTTCAACGTGGCCGAGTTCTTCCTGCCGCTCGCCGTCGTGATCCTCGTGCTGAGCGTGGTCCGGGTGCCCGCGATCCAGAGCGTCGCGCTGCTGTTGTGGCTGATCGTGATCGTGCTGATCGTGCTGGACGCGGCCGTCAGCGGTTTGCGGCTGAAGAAGCGGCTCAAGGAGCGCTTCCCGGACGGGAACACGCGCGGCGCGGTCGCCTACGCCCTGATGCGGTCCCTTCAGATGCGTCGGCTCCGGATGCCGAAGCCGCAGGTCAAGCGCGGAGAGCGGCCCTGAGCGCAGAGGCTTTCACCGGGGATGGGGCGCAGGCCGGCCCGGCCGGGTCCGGCGGGCTGCGTGAGGTCGTACGGCAGGAGCTGGTGTCCCGGCAACTGGATGAGCAGATAGCCGGGCGGTTCCCGGTCGGGCGGCGGCTGCGGGTGCTCGACGTGGGCATGGGCCGGGGCGCGCAGGCGCTGCGGCTGGCCCGGCTCGGCCACCAGGTGACCGGGGTCGAGCAGGACGCGGCGCTGCTCGGCGCCGCCCAGGAGACGCTCGGCCGGGAACCGGAGGGCATCCGGGAGCGGGTCCGGCTGGTGCAGAGCGACGGCCGGGACACCGGCGTGCACTTCCTGCCGGGCAGCTTCGACGTGGTGCTGTGCCACGGCGTGCTGATGTACGTGACGGAGCCGGACCCGCTGGTGGCGGGCCTGGCCCGGATGCTGGCCCCGGGCGGTCTGCTCTCCCTGCTGGTCCGCAACGGCGACGCGCTCGCCATGCGGGCTGGTCTGTGCGGGGACTGGGCGGGCGCGCTGGCCGCCTTCGACACCACCGCCCACCTCCCCCGTGCCCGGACGGACTGGGACACAGGGGCCCCCGTCCGGTTCGGTCCGGACGTCCGGGCCGACCGGCTGGCGACCCTCACCGCCACGCTCGACGGCATCGCGGCCCCGCTGCACGCCTGGTACGGCGTGCGGGTCTTCACGGACGCGGTGGCGGACGGCGCGGTCGTCCCGGAGGACCTCCGGGCGCTGCTCGCGGCCGAGGAGCGGGCGGGCCGCACGGACCCCTACCGCTCGGTGGCGGCACTGCTGCACCTGTGCGGCGTACGCGGCTGAGCCCGTTCGGGGGAACAGCGCGGGCCGGGTGATCACCGCGCGGTGAGACTCGGGACATGAACGCTTCCCCTGCCCCTGCCCCGCGGACGGCCGCCCGGGTGACCGCCGTGCTGGCGTGCTTCGCGGCCCTGGCCGCCGGCTGCTCCGGTCCCGCCGCCCGGACCGGGGCGGACACCGCGGCGGCCACCCGGGCGGCGGTGCCGGCGTCCGTGGCCGATCTGGAGGGCCAGTACCTGAAGGTCATCGGTGAGGTCCTGCCGTCGGTCGTGCAGATCCAGGCGAGCAACGACCTGGGCTCCGGGGTGGTGTACGACGGCGAGGGGCACATCGTCACCAACGCGCACGTGGTCGGCTCGGAGAAGACCTTCCAGGTGACCACCGCCCACAACCAGGAGCCGCTCACCGCCAGGCTGGTGTACTCCTATCCCGAGCAGGACCTCGCGGTGATCAGGCTGGACCGGCCGCCGGGCGGGCTGCGGCCGGCGGTGTTCGGGGACTCCGAGAAGGTCCAGGTCGGCCAGATCGTGCTGGCCATGGGCTCGCCGCTCGGGCTGTCGTCGAGCGTCACCCAGGGAATCGTCTCGGCGACCGGACGGACCGTCAGCGAGGGCAGCACCGGCGGCGGTACGGGCGCGACCATCGCGAACATGGTGCAGACGTCGGCCGCCATCAACCCCGGCAACAGCGGCGGCGCCCTGGTCGGCCTGAACGGGCGGGTCGTCGGCATTCCGACGCTGGCCGCGACCGATCCGGATCTCGGGGGCGGGGCGGCGCCGGGCATCGGGTTCGCGATTCCCGCGTCCATGGTGCGCACGGTCGCCGACCAGATCATCGAGAAGGGCAAGGTCGTCGACTCCGGGCGGGCCGCCCTCGGCATCACCGCGCGGACGGTGGTGGACGACCACTACCAGCCGGCCGGGGCGGCGGTGGTCAGTGTGCGCGGCGGCGGCCCGGCCGCCCGGGCGGGCCTGCGTCAGGGCGACGTCATCACCCGGCTCGGTGACCAGCCCGTCACCTCCATCACCTCGCTCTCGGAGGCGCTGGCGGCGGGCCGGCCGGGGCAGCGGACCACGGTGACGTACCAGCGGGACGGCACGGAGCGGACGGCTCAGGTCACGCTGGGCGAGCAGTGAGGAGGGAGGCGGCCCTCCTCACCGCCGGCCGGATCACGCGTCGGCGTGCAGGCTCATCGGCCCGTAGATCTCGCTGGTCTCCTCGAACAGCCGCACCTGGTCGGCCCCGCCCTCTTTCAGGCTCTTCCAGTGCTCGCCGATCCAGGACTCGGCATCCCCCTGCGTGGTGAAGTCCTCCGGCTGCACGGCCGGCTGGACCTCCGTCCCGTCGGCCGTCTCGAACCGCCACGTCCATGCCGTCATGTGGTCCTCCTTCGATCCAACACCTGCTGGCAGCCTAGCCGGAAGCGCAAGACCTGCGGGGACAGGCGAAAATCGGTGCGTGGAAATCACTCTGCTCGGTACCGGTGCCCCCGCGGGACTGCCTCGCCCCGACTGTTCCTGCGCCGCCTGCGCGACCGCGCTCGGGCCGGACGCACGGGCCGCGACCGCCGTGCTCGTGGACGGGACGCTGCTGCTCGACCTCACGCCGGGCGTGGCGTTCGCGGCGGCCCGCGCCGGGCACTCGCTGGGCGGGGTGCGGCAGGCGCTGCTGTCGCATCCGCACGACGGCCCGGCGGTGGAGGTGCCGGCCGGGCTGCCGCAGCCCGGCCGGGTCCCGGACGGCCGGGAGCTGGCGCTGCTGACGGGGCATCGGGTGCGGGCGGTGGCGATGGACGCGGGCGGCACCGGGTACGCGGTGACCGGGCCGGACGGGCAGCGGCTGCTGTATCTGCCGCCGGGCGGGGCACCGGCCGGCCTGGAGGGGGCGGCGGCGGAGTCGTACGACCTGATCCTGGCGGACGTCGTGGGCCGGCCCGACGCGCTCGCCCGGCTCTCGCGCGGCCGGTTCGGCCGGTCCGGCGACGGACGTGCTCGCCGTCCACCTCGACCACGACGTGCCGCCGGGCGCGGAGCTGCGGCGCCGGCTCGCGGCGGCCGGGGCGCGGGCGGTCACGGACGGTACGACGCTGACGGCCGGGGTGTACCAGAACGTGCCGGACCTGCCGGACGTGCCGCGCCGGACGCTGGTGCTGGGCGGGGCCCGTTCGGGGAAGTCGGTGGAGGCGGAGCGGCGCCTGGAGTCGTTCCCGGGCGTGCTGTACGTGGCGACCGGCGGCACCCGGGGCGGGGACACCGAGTGGGCGGAGCGGGTGGCCACGCACCGGGAGCGGCGGCCCGGGTCGTGGCGTACGGCGGAGACGACGGACCTGGTGCCGTTGCTGGCCGGGGAGGGGCCGCCGTTGCTGATCGACTGTCTGTCGCTGTGGCTGACCGACGTGATGGACGCCGTCGGGGCGTGGGACGACTCGGAGTGGGCGGGCGGGGCGCGGGAGGCGTTGCGGGGACGGGTGCGGGAGCTGATGTCCGCGGTGCGCGCGACGCGGCGGACCGTGGTGGCGGTGTCCAACGAGGTGGGGTCGGGGATCGTACCGGCGACGGCGTCGGGCCGGCGCTACCGGGACGAACTCGGGCGGCTGAACGCGGCGTTCGGGGCGGAGTGCGAGCAGGTGGTGCTGGTCGTGGCCGGGCAGGCGCTGGTTCTCAGGGGCTGAGCGGCGTCCGGCTCACCGCGTGTCCTTGCGCGCGACGATCCGGTACGCGTTGGCGAACGGTGTACGGCGCAGCAGGGGCGCCAGCGTGCGGTCCACCGCCCCGGCCAGCGCGGGCACGGGTTCGGCCATGCCTCTCAGCAGCGGGTTGACGTGGGCCAGCGCCAGGACGACGGCCGCCGACAGGTCGTACGGCTGGTGCGGGGTCGTGCGGTCGGTGACGAGCACCGTGCAGCCCTGGGCCCGCAGTTCCGTGCGGAGGTTGGCGAGCGGGAGCAGGTGCAGGTGGCGGGGCTGGCCGTGGGGCAGCCACCACCTGCCGAGGAGCGTGGCGAAGAGACAGCGCGGGTCGGGGAGTTCGACGACCAGGTGACCGCCGGGGCGCAGCACCGTGAGCGCGGCGCGGAGTTCGGCGCGCGGGTCGGGGGTGTGCGCCAGGTGGTGGAACATGCTGACGACGTCGTAGCGGGCGCGCAGCCGGGCCGCCGTCCCGGGGGTGGTGAGGTAGCCGCGGTGCGCCTCCTCCACGCGGCCCTCCAGCAGCGCCTGTTCCACGCGGACCGTCGGGTCGAGCCCGTCGAAGCTGGTGTACGGGAAGAACTCCTTCGCCGCCTCGGGGAAGCGGGCGTGGCCCGTGCCGACGTCCAGCCAGCTCTCCGGTTCGCGCAGTGCCGACAGGCGCCAGGCGGTGGCGCGGTGCCGGCGGCGGGCCACGTGGGCGGGGACGACGCGTTCGGTGAGCCGCTCAAGCTGCCGCTCGTAGAAGTCGCGGTGGAAGAAGGCGAGTCCCTCCGCGCTGAGCCGGGGGTTCTGGAAGGCGTGGCCGCAGTCACGGCACCCGTCCAGGGCGAACGCGCCCGGCCGGTGCCGCAGCGGGTCGGGGGCCCGCAGCCGGGTCCGCAGGCGCCGGGAGCCGCACCAGGGGCAGTCCTCGCGGCGCGGCTCCTGGAAGGGGTCGGTGGGGGTGGTGGTCCGGGGGACGAGAGGCGAGGTCGGCATGGGCGGCTCCCTGTGCGACATTCCGCTGCAAACCGGAACGTATGGGATACCGCCGTGAGGTGCAATGACGTCGTGGGTGTGTGGTGGCCCTGTGGCGCCTCGGTGTTCGTCGGCCGGCTGTACTGTTCGGCGAATGAGCAGGCTTAATCTGGACGACTTCACCGATCTGATCGAGCGCCCGGACGGGGGCGTGCGCCGTGACGCCGAGGCCCGTCGGGAGCGTCAGACCGTGCCGCCCGGGGCACTGGGCCGCCTGGACGAGCTGGGCGAGTGGCTGGCCGCCGCGCAGGGTGCCGTACCGGTACGGCAGGTCGAACGGCCGCGGGTGGTGCTCTTCGCCGGCGACCACGGCATCGCCGGGCTGGGCGTCTCGGCGCGGCCCGCGGGCGGCGCGGAGCGGCTGGTGCGCGAGGTGCTGGAGGGTGCGAGCCCGGTCGCCGTGCTCGCCCGCCGGCTCCAGGTGCCCGTACGGGTCGTGGACATGGCCCTCGACTGCGATCCGCGGACCCTGCCCGAGGACGTGGTACGGCACCGGGTGCGGCGGGGCAGCGGCCGTATCGACGTCGAGGACGCGCTCACCCTGGACGAGACCGAGGCGGCCCTGCGCGCGGGGGTCGCGATCGCCGACGAGGAGGCCGACTCGGGAACCGATCTCGTGGTGCTCGGTGACGTCAGCGTGGGCGGGACGACGGCGGCGGCGGTGCTCGTCGCCGCGCTGTGCGGCACCGACGCGTCCGTGGTGACCGGGCGGGGCGGCCTCGCGATCGACGATCTGGCGTGGATGCGCAAGTGCGCGGCGATCCGGGACGCGCTGCGGCGGGCGCGGCCGGTCCTCGGCGACCAGACGCAACTGCTGGCCGCCGTGGGCGGGGCGGACCTCGCGGCGATGACCGGGTTCCTGTTGCAGTGCGCGGTGCGCAAGCTGCCGGTGATCCTGGACGGCGTCGTGGCCGCGGCGTGCGCGCTGGTCGCGCAGCGGGTGGCGTTCCGGGCGCCGGACTGGTGGCTGGCCGGCCACGACAGCGGGGAGCCCGGGCAGGCCAAGGCGCTGGACCGGATGGCCCTGGAACCGCTGCTGGAGCAGGGTGTGAAGGTCGGCGAGGGCGTGGGCGCACTGCTGGCCCTGCCGTTGGTCCGCAGCGCCGCCGCCCTGGCCGCCGAACTTCCCGAACTTCCCGAACAGCCGGACCCCGAGGCCACCCCGGTCCACCCGGAGTCCGAGGCCACCCCCCTCGCACGACCGGAGTAGCCGCCTCCCCGCTCCGCCCCGGCCCGTCGCCCGTCTCCCGATGGGGTGGTGTTGTGGGGGAAAGTCGGGTGGATGGTGGCGGCCGGGTGGAATGGGTCTGGTTCGCCGGGGTCGCGCCATATGATCCTGCCCTATGGGAGATGCCCGAATTGCCGTGGAGCAGCGCGCCGAGGCGGAACGGTCGGACGGACGGGCGCGGTGGTCCGCCGGGGCCTCCCGGAGGGCCGCCGCCTTCGCCGTCTGGTACCTGCGGACGGTCGCGTTCATCAACTTCCTCAGCGGGGTGTGGGTCTCGCTCGGCCAGGACGTGCGCCGGCACAACCAGGACGACTTCTTCACGCCCTACCTGCTGACGGCCGGCTTCGCCTCCGGTGTGTTCACCGCCTTCCTGGCGATCACCATGCGGCGCAGGAAGCGGGCCGCGTGGATCCTGAACCTGGTGGTGAGCGGCCTCTTCCTGGCCCTGTTCGCGTTCGCCATGGCGTTCCCGGACATCCGGCGGTACCCGCAGAACTGGGTCTCCCTCGCGCTGACGGCCGCCTTCGTGGGCGCGCTGCTCGCCGGCCGCCGGGAGTTCTACGCCAAGGGCGACCGCGCCAACCCCCGGCTCGCGGCCACGGTGGCCGTCGTCGGGGGGCTCGCCGCGAGCCTGCTGGCCGGGCTGCTGGTGACGGTCACCAACCAGGCGCCGGACGCGGCCCGTTCGACGTTCCCGGAGCGCTGGCACTACGGCACCCTGCGCCTGGTGTCGGTGGCCGCGCAGGAGTCCCGCTTCCCGGGCATCGACCCGCCCAACTGGGCCAATGTCACCGTCAACGTGCTCAGTACGGTCCTGGTCCTCGCCGTGTTCTACGCCGCCTTCCGTTCCCGGCGGGCCGTCGACCCGCTCACCGAGGACGACGAGAAGCGGCTGCGGGCCCTGCTGGAGCGGCACGGTGACCGGGACTCGCTCGGCTACTTCGCGCTGCGCCGGGAGAAGAGCGTGGTGTGGTCGCCGACCGGGAAGGCCGCCGTCGCCTACCGGGTGGTCGGCGGGGTGAGCCTGGCGTCCGGGGACCCGATCGGGGATCCGGAGGCCTGGCCCGGGGCGATCGTGCCGTGGCTGGCCCAGGCGCGGACGCACGGGTGGATCCCGGCGGTGATGGGGGCCGGCGAAGAGGCCGGCACCGTCTACGCGCGGCACGGCCTGGACGCCCTGGAGCTGGGCGACGAGGCGATCGTGGAGGTCGACGAGTTCACCCTGGAGGGCCGGGCGATGCGCACCGTCCGGCAGGCGTACAACCGGGTGCGGCGGGCCGGGTACCGGGTGCGCATCCGGCGGCACGAGGACATCCCGGCGGACGAGATGGCCTGCCTCGTGGAGCGCGCCGACGACTGGCGGGACGGCGCGACCGAGCGCGGCTTCAGCATGGCGCTGGGCCGGCTCGCGGATCCGGAGGACGGCCGGTGCGTGATGCTGGAGTGCACGGACGCGCAGGGCCGGCTGCGGGCGCTGCTCTCCTTCGTGCCGTGGGGGCCGCACGGGCTTTCGCTGGACCTCATGCGGCGGGACCGGGACTCCGACAACGGGCTGATGGAGTTCATGGTCATCGAGCTGCTGCGGCGGGCCCGCGAGATCGGGATCACGCAGGTCTCACTCAACTTCGCCATGTTCAGGTCGGTCTTCGAACGTGGCGCGCGCCTGGGCGCCGGGCCGGTGCTCAGGCTGTGGCGGTCGCTGCTCAGCTTCTTCTCCCGCTGGTGGCAGATCGAGTCGCTGTACCGCGCCAACGCCAAGTACCGGCCCATCTGGGAGCCGCGGTTCCTGCTCTTCGAGAAGAGCGCGGACCTGCCGCGCATCGGCCTCGCCTCGGCCCGCGCGGAGGGCTTCCTGGAGGCGCCGGGACTGCCGAAGTGGCTGCACCGCAGGCACCTGGACACGCACCGGTGAGGAACGTCTGATGGATACGCTCGCCCGCTGGGCCCGCGCCGAGTGGGGGCCGCTGTACGGCACCGTGCGCGCGTCCCTGCGGGAGCGGGGCCCGGCGGCACTGCCGATGACCGTCGGGGCGGTGTGCCTGACGGCGTTGCTCCAGTACGTGCAGAACCAGCCGTGGGGGTACCGGGTGGTGCAGGTCCTGGGTGCGGTACGGGCCGAGGACCCGCTGTGGCTGGCCCTGCTGCGCACTCCCCTGTCGCTGTTCGTGCCGGCGCTGGACCTGCCGGTGTGGGGGGCGCTGGCGCAGCTCCTGCTGGTGTTCGGGGTCGCCGAGCTGTGCCTGGGCTGGTGGCGGACGCTGGTCGTCGCGTACGTCGCCACGCTCGCCGGCACGCTGTACGCGCGCGTCGGCATCACGCTCGGCGCGCACGCCCCGTTCGGGCTGCCGTGGACCGACGCGCAGGTGGTGGACACCGGCCCGTCGGCGGCCGTCGTGGGGCTGGCGGTGTTCGTGAGCTGGCGGTACGGCGCCTACGGCACGGCGGGCGCGGTGACCCTGGCGATGGTCGTCGAGGTGCTGGTGAAGGAGAACCTGGCCGGCAAGGAGCACCTGGCCGCGCTGATGGCCGTGGGGCTGCTGTGCCTGCTGGTGGCGGTGCGGCACCGGCACGGCCGCGTGTCGCGCGGGGCCCCGCGTCACCGGCGGCCGGGCAGGCGCGCCGGCCGGGGGTCGGGCTTGCCGCCGATCCAGTCCTGAACGGCGCGGCGCGGCCGGGCCCAGCGGCGGTCGTGGCGGTAGGCGCGCAGGGCCGCCCTGGCGCGGGCGCGAGGACGGCCGCCGTAGAAGCGGCGGGCCCACGCGGAGCCGGGGCGGGCCAGCCGGACGGCGCCGACGAGCGCCACCAGCGGCACGATCGTGCCGAGGACCGCGGTGCGGGTCTTGCCCTTGCCCAGGGCGATGAGCGAGAAGAGGAAGTTCCCGGCGAGGGTGGCGATGGCACTGCCGCGGTCCGCCAGTTCCTGCTGGGTCAGGTCGTTGACGCCGAACGGTGAGAAGCCGGCCAGCAGCAGGCCGACGAGGGCGGCGGTGAGCACGACCACCTCGACGCTCTTGCGGCCGTCCTCGGTCCAGTAGACGTCGTCCAGGTGCAGGATCAGCGCGAACTCGTCCAGGACCAGGCCCGCGCCGATCCCGAACACGACGGCCGCGACGGCCCCGCCGGCGCCGTGCCGGTCGCTGGCCACCGCGCCGAAGCCGCCGACGACGGTGAGGACGACCCCGGGGACGACGTGGTGGATGTGCAGGCCGCCCGCCTTGACGTTGCCGAACGGGCCCTTGCCGGCCCGGATCAGACGGGTGATGACGCGGGTGACGACGAACGTCAGCACGAAGGCGGCGAGGGCGAGCAGCAGGGGCAGCTTGCCCGGCTCTACGATGTTCCGCACCCACCAGTGCCCCATAGGCGAACATTACCCGGATATACCCCATCGTCTCCGTGCGACTCGGTGCGCCCGGGGGCTGGAGGCGGCCCCGCGGGCGCCGGGTAACCTGCGCCGGTGCTCACGTCCTTGCCTCTCGACGGTCTCCGCTTCGCCTTCGGCACCCTCACCGTGCTGCCCGTCCGGGTGCGCCGGTGGGACCGGGAGGCCGCCCGCGGGGGCATGCTGTGCGCCCCGGTGGCCGGTCTCGTCGTCGGCGGCTGCGCGGCCGGGCTCGGCCTGCTGCTGCTCCTGCTCGGCGCGGGACCGCTGCTCGCCGCCGTCGCCTCGGTCGCCGTACCCGCCGCGCTGACCCGTGGGCTGCACCTCGACGGGCTCGCCGACACCGCCGACGGGCTGGGCAGCGGCAAGTCCGCCGAGGACGCGCTCCGGATCATGAAGCAGTCGGACATCGGGCCGTTCGGGGTGCTCACCCTGGTCCTGGTGCTGATGGCGCAGGTGGCCGCGCTGGCCCAGCTCTATGCCGGCTCCTGGGCGCGGGGCGCGCTGGCCGCCGTCGTCGCGGCGGCCAGCGCCCGTCTCGCGCTCACCCTGGCCGCGCGCGCCGGGGTGCCGGCCGCCCGCCCGGAGGGGCTGGGGGCGGCGGTGGCCTCGGTGGTGCCCAGGGGCGCGGCGCTGGGCGTGGCGGCCGGGGTGGTGGGTGCGGCCGGCGCGGCGGGGGCCTGCCTCGGCGGGTACGACGGCGTGCGCACCGCCCTCGCCGTGGCCGCCGCCGTCGCCGTCGCCGAACCACTGCTGCGCCGCTGCGTCCGCCGGTTCGGCGGGGTCACCGGGGACGTGTTCGGCGCGCTCGCGGAGACGGCCGCGACGGCCGCGCTCGTCGTGCTGTGCCTCGGCCGTTAGCCGCCGCCCGGGGCGTACGACGGCGTGCGGACGGTTCCCCGCGCCCCTTCGGGTGCCGCCCTACGGCAGTCTCAGCGTGAGCGCCGTCTGGAGGGCACCCGGTGTCCCCCACGCCGAGCGCTTGCCCGCGTACGGCGTGCCGAAGGCGGCGGAGGAGAGCAGGAACTGCTGCTTGGTGCCCTCCGGTGCCGTCACCGGGATCCTCGTCCCCGACGGGGCGGTGACCGTCACGGTGTTCCCGACGCGGTAGGCGGTGACCTTGCCCGCGTCGAGGGCGGTCTGCCATCTGGCCCGGTTCTGGAGTTCGGCGCCGATCGCGCTCTGGCGGAGGTTCACGACGGGGGTGTTGTCGGCGAACAGTGCCTGGTGGTCGGCGAGGACCCGGTCCAGCACCGGGTAGAGGACGCGGTCCTCGGCCAGGTTGGACTGGTGGGCGTAGTGCGGCCGGGGGTCGTTGCTCAGGACGTGCCCGAGGTCGGTGTGCGCCTCGGCCGGCACGATGCGGTCGGTGAATCCGGTGGCGGTGTCCAGCGGCTCGGACAGGCAGGTGGAGGCCGGGTTGTCCGTGCAGAGGCCGCTGCCGCCGTCGGCCTTGGCGGTGTAGATCCAGTTGTACTCGTCGGCCATCTCGGCCCTGGTGCCGGCGTTGTAGTACACGTTCATCGGGTAGCGGGGCACGGTGAGCGCGCCGCTGCCCACGGCCCGCTGCCCGGACTCGCGGGAGTTGTCGGAGGCGATCCACCTCACCCCGTCGGCGGCCAGCGCGGGCCCGAGGTGGGGATTGTCCTCCGGCTGCTGCGGCAGGGTCTTCAGCCCGGAGTGCTCACCCGTGACCAGCTCGCTGCGGTCGACGGACAGGCCGTGCAGGAGCGCCCAGTCGGCGTTGTCGGAGATCTCGCCGGAGATGTCGGAGCGGCTCACCCATCTGGTGGAACCGTCGGCGTTCTTCGCGCAGCTCCACGGCACGGCCGAGGTGTCCTGGACGCAGCCGAGGAAGAGGTGGGTGTAGGTGTGGTTCACCCAGCGGTAGGCGGCCTTGTCCTTCAGCAACTGGTCGGCCAGCGGGTCCTTGCCGCCGTTCCCGGTCCGCCACTCCTCGCCGGCGCCCGCGTTGAACGCCAGGTCCAGGGTGAAGCCGTGGCTCTGCTCCCACTGCGCCGCGTACTGCGCGTCGGCCGCCGTCATGCGGATCGGTGTCCCGGCGTCCTCGCCGCCGCCCGTGCAGTCGATGTCGCCGGGCGTGCAGTTGCGCTCGGTGTCCCAGCGGGCGTCCGGCGCGAGGACGTCGTCGACGTGGACGGCGAAGTAGTCGCGGGCCTGTCCGAGGTGGACGCCCTGGGTGAGCCACTCGACCATGCCGCGGGCCAGCACCCGGAACTGCTGCTGGTACTGGTTGTAGGCGAAGGTGACGACCAGCTCGCGGCGGCCGTCGTGCGCGTACTCGCCGAGCAGGGTGCCGGTGCCGGGGCCGCCGGGCACGGGGGCGTCGACGTAGCTGGTGAAGCCGGTGCGGGGCTGGGCGACGAAGCCGTAACTCTCGTCCACCGAGGGCGCGTTGTCCTCGAAGGAGAAGGAGCCCCGCAGATAGCCGAAGGGGCCAGTCCGGCCGGCCGGGGTGACGGTGGCGCTGCGGCCGTCCAGCGGGCCGACGTAACCGTCGTGGTCGGCGTAGTCGAGCCCGACCTCGGGGTGGGCCCAGGTGTAGGCGTCGACCTGCGGGATGCCGTACGTCTTCTCGTACGCCTCCAGGGCCGATCGCTCGGCGGAGTCCGCGCCGAACGGGGCCTCGTTCGGCAGGACCACGCCCTGGAACCTGGCCCGGGGCCGGCCGCCGACGGTGTCGCTCAGGAAGGCGGCGGTGATCGTGGGGCGCCCGGAGTCGCCGAGGTCGAGGACGGTGTACGGGACGCCCTCGCTCCTGAGCTGGGCGGTGATCGCGCCGGCCGGGCCCGCGCCGTCGTCGACGACCAGCACCCGGAGGTCGACGCGTGGCTCGGCCGCCGCCGAGGCGCCGGGTGCGGCGAGCCCCAGCGTGAGCAGTCCCGCGGCCGTGACGGTGACGCCGGCCGCTCTCCAGCGGTGCGCGCGGTGGGTCATGACAGGTTCCTCCCCCCAGAGGATCCGCCGCGGTGAGCGCGGGGCGGATCAGTGGCAATCTTGCGAACCGGTGGGTCGTCACCCCGTCGGAACCCGTCGAGTGTGGCTCAGGTCACGTGCGCGCGGGGCGAGAAGTGGCCATCGCGCCACGTGCGGGTGAACGTCCGAAGGAATGAGCGATCGCGGGTACGCGCGTAGGCTCGTCCCGGGTGTTCGCCGACAGGGTGAAGGCCCCGGTGCCACCTGCCTCCACGCCTGGACCTAGGGTCGGCTCTCGGGCCCGGTCGACCCACCCCTTATCGGCCACAGCAACTTCACATCGGAAGCGAGATCTCACCACCGTGACTGCTCTGACTCTCAGCACCGCCGCGGCGCCCGGCCTGCGGGCCGACGCGATCGTGATCGGTGTCGCCAAGGGCGCCCAGGGGCCCGTCCTCGCGCCGGGCGCCGAGACCGTGAACGAGGCGTACGACGGCAAGCTGGCCGGCCTCCTGGAGACCCTCGGCGCCTCGGGTGCCGAGGGCGAGCTGACGAAGCTGCCCTCCCCGGCCGGCTTCCGGGCCCCGCTCGTGGTGGCGGTGGGCCTGGGCACCGGACCCGACGGCGAGGACGCCGAGGCCGGTTACGACGCCGAGGCGCTGCGCAGGGCCGCCGGCGTGGCCGCCCGCGCGCTCGCCGGGTCGAGGAAGGCCGCGTTCGCGCTGCCCGTCGACAGCCTCGGCGCCATCGAGGCCATCGGCGAGGGCGTGCTGCTCGGCGCGTACTCCTTCGACACCTACAAGGGTGGCGCCGACGACCCGAAGGCCAGGAACGGCAAGGCCCCGCTCGCCGAGGCCACGCTGCTCGGCGGCAAGCCGCGCGACGCCGCCCACAAGGGCGCGGTCGCCCGCGCGGTCGCGATCTGCGAGGAGCTGAACCGGGCCCGCGACCTGGTCAACATGCCGCCGAACGACCTCACCCCCGCCGACTTCGCCGGCATCGCGCAGGCCGCGGCCAAGGAGCACGGCATCAAGGTGCAGGTGCTCGACGACAAGGCCCTCGTCAAGGGCGGCTACGGCGGCATCCTCGGCGTCGGCGGCGGCTCGGAGGCACCCCCGCGCCTGGTCAAGCTGTCGTACACGCACCCCGAGGCGGAGAAGCACCTGGCCTTCGTCGGCAAGGGCATCACCTACGACTCCGGCGGCATCTCGCTGAAGCCGGCCGGCCACAACGAGACGATGAAGTGCGACATGGCGGGTGCGGCCGCGGTGTTCGCCGCGGTCGTCGCCGCGGCCCGCCTGGGCCTCGCGGTCAACGTCACCGGCTGGCTGGCGCTGGCCGAGAACATGCCCTCGGGTTCCGCCGTCCGTCCGGGCGACGTGCTGCGCATGTACAGCGGCAAGACCGTCGAGGTCCTCAACACCGACGCCGAGGGCCGCCTCGTCCTCGCCGACGCGCTGTGGGCGGCCTCGCAGGAGAACCCGGACGCGATCGTGGACGTCGCCACCCTGACCGGCGCGATGATGCTGGCGCTGGGCAGCCGGACGTTCGGGGTCATGGCCAACGACGAGGCGTTCCGCTCCTCCGTGCACGAGGCGGCCGAGGAGGTCGGCGAGCCGGCCTGGCCGATGCCGCTGCCGGAGCACCTGCGCAAGGGCATGGAGTCGCCCGTGGCGGACATCGCGAACATGGGCGAGCGCTGGGGCGGCGGGCTGGTCGCCGGCCTGTTCCTGCGCGAGTTCGTGGGCGAGGGCATCGCCTGGGCGCACCTGGACATCGCCGGCCCCGCGTTCAACGAGGGCGGCCCGTTCGGCTACACGCCCAAGGGCGGCACGGGTACGGCCGTGCGGACGCTGGTGCGACTGGCGGAGCTGACGGCCGCGGGCGACCTCGGCTGACGTCCCCCTGACCGCCCGGCGCGATCCGCCGGGCGGTGGACCCCGGGGCGCGGGGAGCCGTCTCCACGGTTCCCCGCGCCCCTTCTCCGTGCCCCACGTCTCCCGGGGGACGTGGGGTGCGTCACACCCCGGCCCGGCGTCTCGTCCGCCTCGAACAAGTGCAAAGATGGAGCCCGGCAGGACAGGGCCCCCACCGAAGGGCCGAAGCATCAAGCGGCCGGACACCAGCCGACCGGCCGGTCACCTCCCGAATGGACAGGGTGCCCGGCGCGCGGCACACATGCATGGAGGACGTGACGTGGCGAACGACGCCAGCACCGTTTTCGACCTAGTGATCCTCGGCGGTGGTAGCGGTGGTTACGCCGCGGCCCTGCGCGGGGCGCAGCTGGGTCTGGACGTCGCCCTGATCGAGAAGGACAAGGTCGGCGGCACCTGCCTGCACCGGGGTTGCATCCCCACCAAGGCCCTGCTGCACGCCGGTGAGATCGCCGACCAGGCCCGCGAGAGCGAGCAGTTCGGTGTCAAGGCCACCTTCGAGGGCATCGACGTCCCGGCCGTCCACAAGTACAAGGACGGTGTCGTCGCCGGTCTGTACAAGGGCCTCCAGGGTCTGATCGCGTCCCGCAAGGTGACGTACATCGAGGGCGAGGGCCGGCTGTCCTCCCCCACCTCCGTCGACGTCAACGGTCAGCGGGTCCAGGGCCGCCACGTCCTGCTGGCGACCGGCTCCGTGCCGAAGTCGCTGCCGGGCCTGGAGATCGACGGCGACCGGATCATCTCCTCCGACCACGCTCTCGTCCTGGACCGCGTGCCGAAGTCCGCGATCATCCTGGGCGGCGGCGTCATCGGCGTCGAGTTCGCCTCGGCGTGGAAGTCCTTCGGCGCGGACGTCACCGTCATCGAGGGCCTGAAGCACCTCGTCCCGGTCGAGGACGAGAACTCCTCCAAGCTGCTCGAGCGCGCGTTCCGCAAGCGCGGCATCAAGTTCAACCTGGGCACCTTCTTCGAGAAGGCCGAGTACACCCAGGACGGCGTGAAGGTGACCCTCGCCGACGGCAAGGAGTTCGAGGCCGAGGTCCTGCTCGTCGCCGTCGGCCGCGGCCCGGTCTCCCAGGGCCTGGGCTACGAGGAGCAGGGCGTCGCCATGGACCGCGGCTACGTGCTGGTCGACGAGTACATGCGCACCAACGTTCCGACCGTCTCCGCCGTCGGCGACCTGGTCCCGACGCTCCAGCTCGCGCACGTCGGCTTCGCCGAGGGCATTCTGGTGGCGGAGCGTCTGGCCGGTCTGAAGACCGTCCCGATCGACTACGACGGCGTGCCGCGGGTGACGTACTGCCACCCCGAGGTCGCCTCCGTGGGTATCACCGAGGCCAAGGCCAAGGAGATCTACGGCGCGGACAAGGTCGTCGCTCTGAAGTACAACCTGGCGGGCAACGGCAAGAGCAAGATCCTGAACACCTCGGGCGAGATCAAGCTCGTCCAGGTGAAGGACGGTGCCGTGGTCGGCGTCCACATGGTCGGCGACCGGATGGGCGAGCAGGTGGGCGAGGCCCAGTTGATCTACAACTGGGAGGCGCTGCCGGCCGAGGTCGCCCAGCTCATCCACGCCCACCCGACGCAGAACGAGGCGATGGGCGAGGCCCACCTGGCGCTGGCCGGCAAGCCGCTGCACTCCCACGACTGAGCCTTCGGTCAACGGGCGCGACGACACAGACTTCCGCAATTCGTTAGGAGCAACCGAAACCATGGCGGTTTCCGTAACCCTTCCGGCGCTCGGTGAGAGCGTCACCGAGGGCACTGTCACCCGCTGGCTGAAGGCCGAGGGAGAGCGCGTAGAGGCCGACGAGCCGCTGCTCGAGGTGTCGACCGACAAGGTCGACACCGAGATCCCCTCGCCCGCCGCCGGTGTGCTGGCCTCCATCAAGGTCGCCGAGGACGAGACCGTCGAGGTCGGCGCCGAGCTGGCCGTGATCGACGACGGCACGGGCGCGCCCGCCGCCGCCCCGGCCCCCGCCGCCGAGCCCGCCCCGGCCGCCGAGCCCGCCCCGGCCGCCGAGCCCGAGCCGGCGCAGGCCGAGGCGGCCGTCCCGGCCGCCCAGGCCGCGCCGTCCACGGAGCAGGCCGCCCCCGCCCCGGCCCCGACGGCCGAGGCCGCCTCCGGCGGTTCGTCCGCCGAGGGCACGGACGTGGTCCTGCCCGCGCTCGGTGAGTCCGTCACCGAGGGCACCGTCACCCGCTGGCTGAAGTCGGTGGGTGACTCGGTCGAGGCCGACGAGCCGCTGCTCGAGGTCTCCACGGACAAGGTCGACACCGAGATCCCGGCGCCCGCCTCCGGCGTGCTGCTCGAGATCGTGGTGAACGAGGACGAGACCGCCGAGGTCGGCGCCAAGCTCGCCGTCATCGGCGCGCCGGGCGCGGCTCCGGCCGCCGCTCCGGCTCCGGCCGCCCCGGCCGCGGAGCCCGCCGCCGCCCCGGCCGCCCAGGCCCCCGCGCCCGCTCCGGCCCCCGCGCCCGCTCCGGCCCCCGCGCCGGCTCCGGCTCCGGCCCCGGCCGCCCCGCAGGCGCCGACGGCTCCGGCCCCGCAGCAGGTCACGGCCCCGGCGCCCGACCCGGTGCCGTCCGCTCCGGCGCCCGCCCCCGCCCCGGCCGCCCCGGCGCCCGCCGCCCAGGCGACCGACGAGGGCGCGTACGTGACCCCGCTGGTGCGCAAGCTGGCCGCGGAGAACGGCGTCGACCTGTCCGGCGTCAAGGGCACCGGCGTCGGCGGCCGTATCCGCAAGCAGGACGTCATCGCCGCCGCCGAGGCCGCGAAGGCCGCCCCGGCTCCGGCCGCCGCCCCGCCCGCCGCGCCCGCCGCGAAGAAGGCCCCCGCCCTGGAGGCCTCCCCGCTGCGCGGCCAGACCGTCAAGATGCCCCGCATCCGCAAGGTCATCGGCGACAACATGGTCAAGGCGCTGCACGAGCAGGCCCAACTGTCGTCGGTCGTCGAGGTCGACGTCACCCGCCTGATGCGCCTGCGCGCCCAGGCCAAGGACTCCTTCGCCGCACGCGAGGGCGTCAAGCTCTCCCCGATGCCGTTCTTCGTCAAGGCGGCGGCCCAGGCGCTGAAGGCCCACCCGGTCATCAACGCCCGGATCAACGAGGCCGAGGGCACGATCACCTACTTCGACACCGAGAGCGTCGGTATCGCGGTGGACTCCGAGAAGGGCCTGATGACCCCGGTCATCAAGCACGCGGGCGACCTCAACATCGCCGGCATCGCGAAGGCCACGGCGGAGCTGGCGGGCAAGGTCCGCGCCAACAAGATCACCCCGGACGAGCTGTCCGGCGCGACCTTCACCATCTCCAACACCGGTTCGCGCGGCGCGCTGTTCGACACGATCATCGTGCCGCCGGGCCAGGTCGCGATCCTCGGCATCGGTGCCACGGTCAAGCGTCCGGCCGTCATCGAGACCGAGGAGGGCACGGTCATCGGCGTCCGCGACATGACCTACCTGACCCTCTCCTACGACCACCGCCTGGTCGACGGCGCCGACGCGGCCCGTTACCTGACGGCGGTCAAGGCGATCCTGGAGGCGGGCGAGTTCGAGGTCGAGCTGGGCCTGTAGCCGCCGACCGGCTGCCACACGCTGGTGCCCCCGCCCGGGACGTTCCGGGCGGGGGCACCTGCGTTGAGGGCACCGGCGTCGGGGGGACCGGCGTCCGGGGGGACCGGCGTCCGGGGGGAACCGGCGTCGGAGGCGCGACGTCACCCACACCGTGTGCGCCTCGTCTCACCTGCACCGAAGCACCCCCGAGCGCCCTGCCCACGGAGCCAACCCGCCGTATTGTCTACACGTCAGCCCTCCCTAAGGAGCCCTCATGACCGCGCCCGTCGTCCACTCGCTGCGCGAACAGATCCGCGAGCACATCGTGGAGGGGATCGTCAGCGGGCGCTGGCAGCCGGGTGAGCGGATCGTGGAGCGCCGGATCGCCACCGAGCTGGAGGTCAGCCAGACCCCGGTCCGGGAGGCCCTGCGCGAGCTGGAGTCCCTGCGCCTGATCGAGTCGGCCCCGAACAAGGGCGTCCGCGTCCGCAACCTGACCGCGGCCGACCTGGAGGAGAGCTACCCGGTCCGGGCGGGCCTGGAGGCCATCGCGGCGGAGCTGGCCGTGGAGCGGCTCGCGGAGGACTGCTCGGCGCTGGAGCCCCACGTGCTGGCCCTGTACGAGGCGGACCGCGAGGCCGACGGCACCGCCCAGGTGCGCCACACGGTCGGCTTCCACCGCGAGCTGGTCCGCGCGGCGCGGAACTCCGTGCTGCTGCACACGTGGGAGGGCCTGGGCATCGAGGTGTTCACGGCGCTGTCCATCCGCTGGCTGGGCACGGTCCAGCAGTCGTACGCGGAGGAGCACGAGGAGCTGGTGCAGGCGTTCAAGCGCCGGGATCCGCGGATCGCGGAGCTGGTGAAGGCGCACGTCCTGGGCTGCGCCCCGCGCGCCTGACGCACCCGAGCATTCCCCCGCTCACCTGCGAAAACACTCTCTCAACGCGTCACCGGGTGCCAGTATCGAAGGCACCGGGTGCCGACTTTCTTCAAATCAAGAGGTTTTCGCGCTCAACCCTTTGATCGATCATCGATCAGGGAGTTACAGTCGCCGACGGACTTCTACCGGAGTCCGCTGCCCTGTCCTGCCAAAGACCAAGGGCAACCCCGAACCCTTACCGATGAGGGAACCCCCTTCGACTGAGGAAGGCGGCGACATGACCGACCCCCACGCCATCCAGCCGAGCGCGCTCGACCAGCTCCCGGACCGCGACCCGGAGGAGACCGCCGAATGGCAGGCCTCCCTGGACGCCGTCGCCCGGGAGGCGGGACCGCACCGCGCCGCGTACCTGATGCGCCGCACGCTGGAGCGCGCCGAGGCGGGCGGCATCGCGCTGCCGAAGCTCCTCGAGACCGACTACGTCAACACCATCCCGACCGCCGCCGAGCCGTCCGTGCCCGGCGACCCGGAGATGGAGGCCCGGATCACCGCCTGGAACCGCTGGAACGCGGCCGCCATGGTGACCCGCGGCGCGAAGCACGGCGTCGGCGGCCACATCGCCACCTTCGCCTCCGCGGCCTGGCTGTACGAGACCGGCTTCAACCACTTCTTCAGGGGCAAGGAGGGTGACGGTTCCGGCGACCAGCTCTACATCCAGGGCCACGCCTCCCCCGGCATCTACGCCCGCGCCTTCCTCGACGGCCGCCTGGACGAGCACCACCTGGACAACTTCCGCCAGGAGGCCGGCGGCACCGGCCTGCCGTCGTACCCGCACCCGCGCCGGCTGCCCTGGCTGTGGGAGTTCCCGACGGTGTCGATGGGCCTCGGCCCGCTCTCCGCGATCTACCAGGCGCGCTTCAACCGCTACCTGACCAACCGCAACATCAAGGACGTCTCCGCCTCGCACGTGTGGGCGTTCCTCGGCGACGGCGAGATGGACGAGCCGGAGTCGACGGCGGCCCTCGCGCTCGCCGCCCGTGAGGAGCTGGACAACCTCACCTTCGTCATCAACTGCAACCTCCAGCGCCTCGACGGCCCCGTCCGCGCCAACTTCAAGATCGTGCAGGAGCTGGAGGCCCAGTTCCGCGGCGCCGGCTGGAACGTCGTCAAGACGCTGTGGGGCTCCGCCTGGGACGAGCTGTTCGAGCTGGACACCACGGGCGCGCTGGTACGCCGGCTGCGCCAGGTACCGGACGCGCAGGTCCAGACGTACCAGACCCGCGACGCCGCCTATATCCGCCAGGACTTCTTCGGCGCCGACCCGGCGCTGGCGGAGATGGCGAAGCTGCTGAGCGACGACAAGATCCTCGAGTGTTTCCACCTCTCGCGCGGCGGTCACGAGTCCCGCAAGGTGTACGCCGCGTACAAGGCCGCCGTCGAGCACAAGGGCGCGCCGACCGTGATCCTGGCCCAGACGGTCAAGGGCCACACCCTCGGCGAGGGCTTCGCGTCGAAGAACGCCAACCACCAGATGAAGAAGCTCTCGGTGGACGAGTTCAAGGCGATGCGCGACCTGCTGGAGCTGCCCATCAAGGACAGCGACTTCGTCGACGGCGTGGTCCCCTACGGCCACCCGGGCGCCGACTCCCCCGAGGTCCGCTACCTCCAGGAGCGCCGCGCGGCCCTCGGCGGACCGGCCCCCGCCCGCCGCGTCCACGCGCCGGCCCCGCTGCCCGCCCCCGCCGAGAAGTCCTTCGCCTCCTTCGACAAGGGCTCCGGCTCCCAGAACGTGGCCACCACGATGGCCTTCGTCCGTCTGGTCAAGGACCTGGTCCGCGACAAGGAGACGGGCCGGCGCTGGGTGCCGATCGTCCCCGACGAGGCGCGCACCTTCGGCATGGAGTCGCTGTTCCCGTCCCTGGGCATCTACTCCCCCAAGGGCCAGACGTACGAGCCGGTCGACCGCGACCAGCTTATGTACTACAAGGAGGCCGAGAACGGCCAGATCCTCAACGAGGGGATCACCGAGGCCGGTTCGATGGCCGACTTCATCGCCGCGTCGACCGCGTACGCCACGCACGGCGAGACGATGATCCCGTTCTACATCTTCTACTCGATGTTCGGCTGGCAGCGCACCGCCGACCAGATGTGGCAGCTCGGCGACCAGCTCGGCCGCGGCTTCCTCGTCGGCGCGACGGCCGGCCGTACGACCCTGACGGGCGAGGGCCTCCAGCACGCCGACGGGCACTCCCCGGTCATCGCGGCCACCAACCCGGCCGCCCTGAGCTACGACCCCGCGTTCGCCTACGAGATCGCGGTGATCGTGCGTGAGGGTCTGCGCCGGATGTACGGCGAGGCCAGGCCGGGCGAGGACCAGGACGTCTTCTACTACCTGACGGTCTACAACGAGCCGCTGCCGCAGCCCGCCAAGCCGCAGGGCCTCGGCATCGACGAGGGCATCGTCAAGGGCCTGTACCGCTTCAACACGGCCGAGTCCGCGGGCGTCGCCGTGCCCGCCGACGCCCCGCGCGTCCAGCTCCTCGGCTCCGGTACGGCGATCCACTGGGCCCTTCAGGCGCAGCGGCTGCTCGCCGACGACTGGGGCGTGGCCGCCGACGTGTGGTCGGCGACGTCCTGGACGGAGCTGCGCCGGGACGCGCTGGAGGCCGACGCGGCACTGCTGCGCGGCGAGGAGCGGGTGCCGTTCGTCCGCCAGGCGCTCCAGGGCGCCGAGGGCCCGGTGCTGGCCGTGTCCGACTACATGCGCCAGGTTCCCGACCAGATCGCGCAGTGGGTCGAGCAGGACTACTCGTCGCTGGGCGCCGACGGCTTCGGCCTGTCGGACACCCGCGAGGCCGCCCGCCGCCACTTCGGCATCGACGCCCCGTCGATCGTCGTCGCGGCCCTGGCCCAGCTCGCCCGGCGCGGCGAGGTGAAGGCCACCGCGGTCAAGGAGGCCCGGGAGAAGTACGGGCTGTAGGACACCGGGTACCGCGGTCGCGGCGGACCGGGGACGCTTGTTCGCGTCCCCGGTCCGCCGCGTCCGTGTTCTCCGCCGTGACGGCGCTCGGTCCGCGCGGCGGTGGCCGGCGGCCGACCGTGCCCGGCCGCGCCGTCGGTGGGCTCCGGCATCATGAGTCCATGCGTGCGGCCCGGCTCATCAGGATGGTTCTCCTGCTCCAGTCGCGGCCGGTCATGACCGCCGCCGAACTCGCGCGGGAGCTGGAGGTGTCGGAGCGGACCGTGGCGCGGGACGCGCAGGCGCTGTCGGAGGCCGGGGTGCCGGTGTACGCCGACCGCGGGCGGGCCGGCGGATACCGGCTGGCCGGCGGGTACCGGACGCGGCTGACGGGGCTGGCGCGCGGCGAGGCGGAGGCGTTGTTCCTGAGCGGGGTGCCGGGGGCGCTGCGGGAGATGGGGCTCGAGGAGACCGCCTCGGCGGCCCGGCTGAAGGTGGCGGCAGCGCTGCTGCCCTCGCTGCGGGACGCCCCGGACAGTGCCGCCCAGCGGTTCCATCTGGACGCGCCGGCCTGGTTCCGGGAGCCGGCGACGCCCGAGCGGCTGCCCGTGATCGCGGAAGCGGTGTGGGACGACCGGCGGATCGACGTGGTCCACCGGCGCGGGGAGAGCGCCGTGGAGCGGCGGCTGGAGCCGTACGGGCTCGTGCTGAAGGCAGGCGTCTGGTACCTGTGCGCGCGGGTGGCCGGCGGTGGTTCCCTGCGGACGTACCGCGTCGACCGGTTCGACACCGTCGACGCCCTCGACGAGCGGTTCGCCCGCGACCCGGACTTCGACCTGCCCGCCCACTGGGCGGACCAGGCGGAGCGCTTCGCCCGGTCCATCCTGCGCGCCGAGGTCGTCGTACGGCTGTCCCCGCGGGGCCTGCGCGGGCTGCCGCACGCCGTCGACCCGCTCTCCGCGCGCCGGGCGCTGGAGGGCGTGGGAGCGCCGGACGCCGACGGGTGGGTGACGGTGACGCTGCCCGTGGAGTCGGAGGAGGTCGCGCACGCCCAGCTAACGGCGCTCGGGCCGGAGGCGGAGGTGCTGGCCCCGGCGAGCCTGCGGGAGCGGTGCGCGGCGGACGCGGCCCGGCTCGCGAGGCTGTACGGGCGGCCGGACGCCGGGTAACGATCCGCGGCACTCCGCGTGCGGCGCACCGGCCGAGGCCCGATGCTGGTGGCGTGATGGACGAGACGGAGTTCTGGGAGCTGATCGACGCCGCCCGCGAGGGCGCCGGGGGCGACCCCGAGGAACAGGCCGACCTGCTCGTGGAACGGTTGCTCCGGCTGGACCCCGAGCTGGTCCTCGACTTCGCCCGGCACTTCGAGGCCCGCTACAACCGCGCCTACCGGTGGGACCTGTGGGGCGCGGCCTGGGTGCTGCTGGACGGGTGCAGCGACGACGCCTTCGACTTCTTCCGGTGCTGGCTGATCGGCCAGGGCCGGGAGGTCTTCGAGGGCGCGCTGCACGATCCGGACGCGCTGGCCGGGCTGCTGGGCGAGTTCGACGAGGAGATCGACGGCGACGGCGAGGAGCTGGGCTACGCGGCGGACGAGGCGTACGAGCAGCTGACCGGGACCGTCGCACCCGATCTGGGCATCGCCCCGGCGCCCGCCGAGCCCGAGGGCACACCGGTGGACCTGGAGAACGAGCGGGCGCTCGCGCAGCGGTACCCGCGCCTGTGGGAGCGGTTCAAGGACTGACGTCCGACGTCGGCGCCCGTCCGCGCGGCGGTGGACCCGTCGACGGGGGTGACGCGGCGGGGCCGTGGCGGCCCGGACGAGGGCGGACGCGGGGGCCCGGACGAGGGCGGACGCGGGGGAGGGACCTTCCCGGTGGAACCATCGCCCGGGTCCGGGACGTTTCCGGGGTACACACGTACGTGAGCCGGTTTCGCTGCCGGGTGTGCTCACGCACGGGCGGCCGGCCGGCGGGCCCGTCCCGGCCGTTTGGAGGGGTCCGAGAGAAAGGCGGCTCCGTGGACCTGCTCGACCTGCTGCTCACGCTGGTGATCGTCGTGTACGCGGTGTCCGGCTACCGGCGCGGGCTGGTGGCCGGATGTGTCTCGCTGGCCGGGTTCGTGGGCGGCGCCGCCGTCGGGGTGTGGGTGCTGCCGTGGGTGACGGGCCAGGTGGAGCGGGGCACGACGACGGCGACGGTGCTCGCGCTGCTGACGGTGCTGGTGCCGGCGGCGGTGGGGCACGAGCTGGCGGGCCGGCTGGCGCTGCGGCTGCGTGGGGAGCTGGACCGGGGGCCGCTGCGGGTGGCGGACGGTGCCGGGGGCGCGGCGGCGAACGCGGTGGCGGTGCTGATCGTGGCCTGGGTGGCGGCGAGCGTGCTGGGCGCGGCCCCGGCGCGGACGCTGACGACGCAGATACGCGACTCCGCGTTGCTGGGCGCGGTGCAGCGGGCGATGCCCGAGACGACGCCGTCGTGGTTCTCGCGGGCGACGTCCGCGCTGACCGAGGCGGGTTTCCCGCAGGTGTTCAACCCGTTCGAGAACGAGTCGACGGCCCGGGTGGCCCGGCCCTCCGGTGACAGTGTGACGCCCGCGGCGGCGGAGGCGGCCCGCAGGAGTTCGGTGAAGATCGAGGGCACCGCGGGCAACGAGGGCCGGGAGGGCAGCGGGTTCGTGTACGCGCCGGAGCGGGTGATGACCAACGCGCACGTGGTGGCGGGCATCGACCGTCCGGGCGTGCGGGTCGGCGGGGTCGGGCCGTCGTACGAGGCCCGGGTGGTGCTGTTCGACGCCGACCGGGACGTGGCGGTGCTGTACGTGCCGGGGCTGCGCGCCCCGGTGCTGCGGTTCGGCGGGGGCGCCGTGCGCGGGGACTCGGCGGTGGTGGCCGGCTATCCGCAGGACGGGGGCCTGGACCTCCAGGCGGCGACGGTCGCGAACCGGGTGCGGGCGACCGGGCAGGACATCCGCAACGACCGCACGGTCGTCCGGGAGGTGTACTCGATCCGGTCCACGGTCCGGCCGGGCAACTCCGGCGGCCCGCTGCTGACGACGGGCGGCCGGGTGTTCGGGGTGGTCTTCGCCCGCTCCACCTCCGACGCCGAGACGGGCTACGCGCTGACGGCGGACGAGGTGGCGGCCGACGCCCGGCGCGCGGCCACGGCGACGGCGCCGGTGGACACGGGCGAGCTGGTCGGCTCCTGAGGGCGGCCGGTGGCCCCCGCCCGGCCCGCCGGGTGCGCGGTGCTCACAGCCGGCGGCCCATGAGGACGTCGTCGACGTCCGTGCCGTCCAGGTGGAACTCCCCGGGCAGCACGCCTTCGACGACGAACCCCTCGGACTCGTAGAGCCGGCGTGCCGGGGTGTTGTGCCCGAGCACGCGCAGGGTGAGGCGCCGGGCACCGCGCCCGCGGGCCTCGGTGACGGCGGCCCGGATCAGGGCGCGTCCGACGCCCCGTCCGCGTGCCTCGCCGGCGACGACGAAGCCCTGGATCGCCAGGACGTGCGCGTGGGAGGCGAGCGGGGTCGGGCGGACGAGGCGGACGTAGCCGAGGAGGCGGCCGTCGGCCTCGGCGACCAGGTGGTCCCGCGGGTCGTGCCGCTCGAAGAACGGCGCGTAGGGCGGCTCGGGCGCGGGCACCACCTCGTGCAGGGTGGACCAGGCGGCCCGGTCGAGGCGGGCCAGTTCCGCGTCGTCGTCGGGGCGGGCGGCACGCAGGGACGGCTCAGACATGACGATCACCCTACGGCGGACCGTCCGGGGCGCCCACCGGGTTTCCCGGCGCCTGTGCGGTCATGCTGGTGGTCATGGAACGTTCACGCATCGCGGTGGCCGGCGCGTCCGGCCTCATCGGCAGCGCTCTGGTGCGGTCCCTGACCGCGGACGGGCACGAAGTGGTACGACTGGTGCGCCGTGCGCCCCAGGGCGCGGACGAGGTCCGCTGGGACCCCGGGCGGCAGTACGTCGACCCGGCCGGGCTGGCCGGCTGTGACGTGGTGGTCAACCTGGCGGGCGCCGGGGTGGGCGACCGGCGCTGGACGCCGGAGTACAAGCGGTTGCTGCGGGACAGCCGGGTGCGGGGCACGGCCGCGCTCGCCGAGGCGGTGACCGCGCTGGCCGAGCCGCCGCGGGTGTTCGTCAACGGCAGCGCGATCGGCTTCTACGGCGAGACCGGCGACCGGGTGGTGGACGAGGACGCCCCGCCGGGCGACGGCTTCCTGTCCGGGCTGTGCGTGGAGTGGGAGCGGGCGGCGGCCCCCGTGCGGGAGGCGGGGGTGCGGACGGTGTTCCTGCGCACGGGGCTGGTCGTGGCCCGGGGCGGCGGGGCGTGGGCACGGCTGTTCCCGCTGTTCCGGGCGGGGCTCGGGGGACGGCTGGGCGACGGGCGGCAGTACTGGTCGTACATCGCGCTGCACGACGAGGTCGCCGCGATCCGGCATCTCGTGGACACCGACACCCTGTCCGGGCCGTTCAACCTGACGGCGCCCGAGCCGCTGACGAACCGTGAGATCACGGCGGCGATGTCCCGGGTGCTGCGCCGTCCGGCGGTGTTCGCGGTGCCCGCGCCGGCGCTGCGGGCGGCGCTCGGGGAGATGGCCGGGGACGTGCTGGGCAGTCAGCGGGTGGTGCCCAGGCGGTTGCTGGAGTCGGGGTTCCGGTTCGCGTTCCCGGGCATCGATGAGGCGATCCGTGCGGCGGGGTGAGCCGACTGGCAACACCGGCGAACGAAAGTGACCGTATGCGACCTCTATGCGACCGTGCTCTGTTGATGCGCGACTGCTTCTGACCGAATGCGGCCCCTAACCTCGACGCGAACTCCGGTATCCCTGGCGCCAGTTGGGGGCATCACGTCTCCACCGGCCGCGCAACCACAGGAGGGCCTCGTGCTTGAGCCCGCGTACCAGGTGGACGTCGTCGTCGTGGGGGCCGGAGTCGCCGGCCTCTCGGCGGCTCACCGGCTGACCAGCGCAGGACTGACGACCGCGGTCCTGGAGGCCGCCCCGTACGTCGGCGGCCGTATGTCGACCGAGAAGGTCGACGGCTTCCGGCTCGACCGCGTCGGACAGCTCCTGTCCACGTCCTACCCCGAACTGCGTCTGCCCCCGGGCCCGGGCGCCCTGGCCGTGCGCCGCTTCGCGCCGGGCGTCCTGCTGCACCGCGACGGCCGCACCCAGCGCGCGGGCGCGCCGGCGCCCGGAGGGAGCGCGCGGGGCGCACGAGGCGCACTTCACGCGGTGCGCGCCCTAGCCGGCACCCCCCGGGGCACCGTGTCCCCGCCCGGCCGGGCCGGCGCGCCGGTGGGCGGCGCGATGGACCAGGCCCGGCTGGGCGCCGCGCTCGGCCGGATCGCGGCCACGCCCGTCGAACGCCTCCTGGCCCGTCCCGAGATGCCGGCCGCGCTGGCCCTCGCCCGGCGCGGGGTACCGGCGCGCACCATCGAGGGCTTCCTGCGCCCGCTGCTCGCCGCGCTGCTGTGCGACCCGGAGCTGATCACGTCCAGCCGGTGCGCCGACCTGGCGCTGCACGCCTTCGCGAGCGGGCGCCTGTGCGTGCCCGAGGGCGGTGCGGAGACACTGCCCGAGCTGCTGTCCCGGGCGCTGCCCGCGGGCACCGTGCGCACCGGGGTGCGGGTCACCTCGGTGTCCACGACCTCCGTGGCCACCGCCGAGCACGGGGAGATCCGGTGCCGGGCGGTGCTGCTGGCGACCGACGCGCGGGCCGCGGCGGAGCTGCTGCCGGGACTCAGGGTGCCGGACTTCCACCCGGTGACCGTGGTCCACCACACCACCGAGGACCCCTCGGCGGCGTTCTCGACCGGGACCTCGCTGCTGCTGGACGCCGACCGGGGCGGGCCGGTGGCGCACACGGCGGTGCTCAGCAACGTGGACCCGAGCCGGGCGCCGGCCGGCCGGGTGCTGATCTCCTCGACCGTGCTGGGCACCCCGCCGGAGGGCGTGGACACGGCGGTCCGCATCCACCTCTCCCGGCTCTACGGCACCTCGACGCGCCGCTGGGAGACGCTGGCCGTGCACCACACGCCGGAGGCGGTCCCGGTGATGCGCCCGCCGCACGATCCGCGCCGGCCGGTACGGCTGCTGGCGGGACTGTACGTCTGCGGCGACCACCGGGACTCCAGCACCGTCCAGGGCGCGCTGCACTCCGCCCGCCGGGCGGCGACGGCGATCCTCTCCGACCTGGGCATGACGGCCTCCCTGCACCGGGCCGACCCGGCGCCGACGCTGCCACGGGCGGCGTGAGACCCGGCCGGGGGCACGCTCAGCTCAGGGCCGCCACCTTCTCCCGGTAGGTGCGGACCGGGGGCGCGTCCCGGTAGGGCTCCAGGCGGCGTTCGAAGTCCCGCACGTACTCGACCGCGCGGGCGGAGCGCATCTCGGCCGCCTGGCCCGCGGCCTCCGCGGCGAGGGCGCAGGCCTGGTCGAGTTCACCGAGGGCGAGGCGGGCGGTGGCGAGCACGACCCGGCAGAACAGGCGGCTGCGGGCGTACACGGGGGCGCGGAGCTGGAGCGAGCGCTCGGCGTGCTGGGCGGCGGCCCGGAACTGCTGGAGATCGCGATGGCAGTGCCCGAACTCGTCGGCGAGCTGCGCCTCGTCGAAGAACGCGGCCCAGTACGGCACGTCGTCCCCGGTCCGCGCCGCGTCCAGGGCGCGTTCGGCCCGCACGAGCGCCGCGGTGCACGCCCGTACCTCGCCCAGGACGCCGTGCGCCCGCGCCTCGGCGGCGTGCAGCAGCGCCTGGACGACCGGCGGGGCGCCCGTGCCGACGCCCTGCTGGGCCACCCGCGCCAACTGCACGGCCTCCCTGCCGTGGCTCAGGTAGACGGCCTGGCGGCTCATGGTGACCAGGACGAAAGAGCCGTACGCCCGGTCACCGGCCGCCTGCGCGAGCCGCAGGGCCTGCACTGCACGAAGTACCGCTGGGCCAGTCCGTGCGCGGCGATGTCGTACGACGTCCAGCCCGCGAGCCGGGTGAGGTCCGCGGCGGCGCCGAACAGCCGGCGGCCGGTCTGCTCGTCGTAGCTGCCGCGGAGCATCGGCTCGCACTCGTGCTCCAGATAGCGCACCAGCGCCTGCCGGGCGTGGCCGCCGCCGAACCGGTCGTCGAGGGTGCGGAACAGTTCGCCCACCGAGCGGAGCGCCGAGATGTCGCCGCCGGTGACCCGGTGGCCGGGGCCGCGCTCACCGGTCCCGCGCACCCGCGTCGGCACCGGCACCCCCTGTCGGCACCGGTGCCGCCGGCTGCACCTGCGGCTGCGGCCGGGCGGCGCCGGGGCGGCCCTGGGCGGGCACCCGGGGTGCCGGCTCCCGGGCCACCCGGTCGTCGGGCTTGCCGATCAGCCAGTCGCGGCTGGGCACGACCAGCCCGGCCGGGGTGAAGGCGATCTTGCGCAGCTCGGCGTGGCTGCCGGAGTCCTTGCGCCACAGCCCGCTGACGATGTCGACGGCCTCCTCCGGGCCGGCCGCGAACTCCAGCCCGGCGTACACCGGCGCGCACGCGTCCAGGCCGAGGTCCTGGGCGGTGAGCCGGCGCCCGAGCCGGCGGGTGAACACCTCGGCGATGAGGGCGGGCGTCGTCCCGCGCGGCTGCTGTCCGCGCAGCCAGCGGGTGACCGAGGTCTTGTCGTATCTGAGGTCCAGCCCGTGCTCCAGGCCTAGCTGGTCGACGCGACGAGCCAGACCCGCGTTGGAGAACCCCGCCTCTGCGATGAGCGCGGCGAGCTGGCGGTTGGGGGTGCGCTGCGCGGGTCGGTCCGTCATCTGTGGTGCGGTCTCCTGCCTTCCGGGCCTGTGAAGTGCCCGGAGCGCCTTTGAGCAGCCCATATGGCCTCACGAACGGCGCGAATGTAGCGGAGAGTGAGCGGAAGATCGCACATTTCGCTGGGCATTCATCCGATCGTGTGAGGAACGCCCGCAGGGCTGACGTACGCCGGTCGGACGTACAGTGGCGTGGGCGCGCGCTCCACGCGCCTGACACACCGGTCGCTGAGGGAGGCGCTTGCCGTGAGTGAGTTGCGGTTCGTCCGTATGGGGTTCGGTGCGGATGCCGTCGAGTACCAGGAGGCCTGGGACGAGCAGCGCCGGGTGCACGCGGCCCGGTTCGCCGACGAGGTCCCGGACACCGTGCTCCTCCTGGAACACCCCCCGGTGTACACGGCGGGCCGCCGCACGGCGGACAACGAGCGCCCGCTGGACGGCACCCCGGTCGTCGACGTCGACCGCGGCGGCAAGATCACCTGGCACGGACCGGGCCAGTTGGTGGGGTACCCGATCCAGAAGCTGCCCCGCCCGGTGGACGTCGTCGCGCACGTGCGGCGCCTGGAGGAGGCCCTCATCCGCACCTGCGCCGACTTCGGCCTGGAGACCACCCGGGTGGAGGGCCGCAGCGGTGTATGGGTGCTCGGCGACCCGGTCGAGCGGCGCCCCGCCCCCGGCGGCCTCTCCCTCGACTTCGACCCGCGGCTGACCGACGAGGAGTTCGACCCCCGCCTCGACGGCCCCGAGTACGCCCCCTCCAACGCCGGCCAGCGGCGCGAGGATCGCAAGATCGCCGCGATCGGCATCCGGGTCGCCAAGGGCGTCACGATGCACGGCTTCTCCTTCAACGTGAACCCGGACAACGTCTGGTTCGACCGGATCATCCCGTGCGGCATCCGCGACGCGGGCGTCACCTCGCTCACGGCCGAGCTGGGCCGGGACGTCACGGTCGAGGAGGTCCTGCCGGTGGTCGAGAAGCACCTGAGCGACATCCTGGAGAACGCGGACCTCAGGCCGCGGGTGATCGAGCGGACGCCCGCGTAGCAGCGGCCCGCCGCCCCCCGCTGGACGGCGCCCGCGCCGGGCCATGAAATCAACGGGCGTACCCTGGGGAACGCCGAAGAATCAATCGCTAGGGAGCCGGTCGTGTCCGCAGTCGCACCCGACGGACGCAAGATGCTGCGCCTGGAGGTCCGCAACAGCCAGACCCCCATCGAGCGCAAGCCCGAGTGGATCAAGACCCGGGCGAAAATGGGCCCCGAGTACACGAAGATGCAGGGCCTCGTGAAGAGCGAGGGCCTGCACACGGTCTGCCAGGAAGCCGGCTGCCCGAACATCTACGAGTGCTGGGAGGACCGCGAGGCGACCTTCCTCATCGGCGGCGACCAGTGCACCCGGCGCTGCGACTTCTGTCAGATCGACACCGGCAGGCCCGAGGCGCTGGACCGGGACGAGCCGCGCCGCGTCGGCGAGTCCGTGGTCACCATGGACCTGAACTACGCCACCATCACCGGCGTGGCACGTGACGACCTCGACGACGGCGGCGCCTGGCTGTACGCCGAGACCGTGCGGCAGATCCACGAGCAGACCGCCGGCCGCGCGGAGGGCCGCACCAAGGTCGAGCTGCTCGCCCCGGACTTCAACGCGGTCCCCGAGCAGCTCGCGGAGGTCTTCTCCGCGCGGCCCGAGGTCTTCGCGCACAACGTCGAGACGGTCCCCCGGATCTTCAAGCGCATCCGCCCCGGCTTCCGCTACGAGCGCTCGCTGAAGGTCATCACCGAGGCCCGCGACTTCGGCCTGGTCACCAAGTCCAACCTGATCCTCGGCATGGGCGAGACCCGTGAGGAGGTCGGCGAGGCGCTGCGGCAGTTGCACGACGCGGGCTGCGAGCTGATCACCATCACCCAGTACCTGCGTCCCTCCGTCCGCCACCACCCGGTGGAGCGCTGGGTCAAGCCGCACGAGTTCGTGGAGCTGAAGGAGGAGGCCGAGCAGATCGGCTTCTCCGGGGTGATGTCCGGCCCGCTGGTGCGGTCGTCCTACCGCGCCGGCCGCCTCTACCGGATGGCCGTGGAGAAGCGCGGCGCGTACATCGCGGCCCAGGCCGTCTGAGACGCCGGGCGGAAAGCCCTGCGAGACCCGCTGTGTGAAGTCACGCACAAGCACTTACCGGCCGGTAATGGCCGGACCCACGCGGTCCTGACCGTCCTCGCTGATGAGGACACACGTCAGGACCGCGTCGGCGTTCACGGGGCGACGCATTCGGGTTCATGCCCGTTTGACCGGCCGGACACGCCCTGGTAACACCGAACAGTGACTCTGGTATCACGCCCCGTACACCATCCGCTTCCAGGGGGGACCCCGACCATGCAGGCCGCGCCGGTACACGCCACCGCGATCCCGTCCTTCACCGACGCTCTGAAGGCCGTCGAATCGCTGCTGATGAGCGGCGGTCAGCGCACCGCCCGCCGCAACGCCTGGACCTCCGTCCTGGAGGACCGCCGCCGCGCCAAGGACCGGGTCGAGGCCCAGCGGTTCCTGGAGCAGGCCGCCACCCGCTCCTGACGCCCGCCGCGGTCCCGGCGCCCTCCCGCCGGACACTGTCGTCGTCCGCGCTCCCGGGGGCACGTAGACTTCGTGGCATGGCGAGGAAGGAAACCGCGGCGGACGCCGCGAATGCCGGGCGACTGAAGCAGATCGCCCTCACGTACAAGATGACCCGCAAGGCCGACAAGACGATCGGCCTGGTGCTCGCGGCCGTCGGCATCGGCACGCTCGGTGTCTTCCTCGCGATCGGCTTCCTGATCGGCCACCCGGTCTACCTGGGTGTCTTCGGGCTGCTGATCGCCCTGCTGGCGACGGCCGTCGTGTTCGGCCGTCGTGCCGAGCGGGCCGCCTTCGGCCAGATGGAGGGCCAGCCGGGTGCCGCGGCGGCCGTGCTGGACAACGTCGGCCGGGGCTGGACGACCACTCCGGCGGTGGCGATGAACCGGAGTCAGGACGTGGTGCACCGGGCGGTCGGCAAGGCCGGCATCGTGCTGGTCGCCGAGGGCAACCCGAACCGGGTGAAGAGCCTGCTGGCCGCCGAGAAGAAGAAGATGAACCGCATCGTCGCGGACATCCCGGTGCACGACCTGATCGTCGGCACCGGCGAGGGCCAGGTCGAGCTGAAGAAGCTCCGCACGACCATGCTGAAGCTGCCGCGCGTGCTCACCGGCCCCCAGGTCACGGCCACCAACGACCGGCTGCGCGCCCTGGGCGACCTGATGAGCAACATGCCGGTGCCCAAGGGCCCGATTCCTGGGCGTGGCCTTCCTGGTCGCCCGCCTCGCGGGCGCTAGTTGCGGCAAGGATGACCCCGGGCCGCACCTTCCCGGTCATCTGCATCTTCGGGAGTCGGTGACGGGGGGCCACAGGCACCCCGTCACAGCCCTTCATAACCTCCATGACGCGTTCCCAACGTCCCTGCTTGCTCCAACGCTTCCACTGACCGATCAGGCCCTTAGAGCCCGTCTCAGCCTCCAGGGCGGGCCACGACGCCCCCGTGCGAGCCTTCTTGAGGAAGGCCTCAAGCACGGTCCGAGGCGCCACCCCGCCCGCCTGACGAGGAACGAGCCCCCCGTTCGGGAAGCCCTCTAGCTCAGCAATCCGCCCCCAGACCTGATCGTCCAGAGTCGGCACGTCGCGCTCATGCTCCCGGAACCACTCGCCGACAGGGCAAGCGAGACCCCGACGCATCGGGGGCGGGTTCTCAAGAACCTTGACCTTGATGTCCAGCAGGGCAAGCCACTCCGCTTGCTGCTCCTTCGTGAAGGTCTGCAAGCGCCCGTGCGCCGACTGCGCAAGCGCGTGAAGATCCTTCGCCCGCTGATCAGCTTCCTGAGCCTCCGACTGCCACAGCTCGATGTCAGCTCGTTCCTTCTGAAGCTGCTCAAGATCCGCGTAGTGCGGCTGGAGCTTCCTTTCGACCGCGGCCTCAGCAGCCTGCCCTGTGAGCCCTTGCCGGGTCACTTGCGTTGCGAAGGTGGCCGTCATGAGGTCGATGGTGTCGCTCTTCTCGGCGATCTTCTGATCCAGCGAAGCAAGGCGAGAGGAGTAATCCACCTGCTTCTTCGCGGTTGCCCCCACCCACTCATCAGCAAGCGCCAAGAGTCGGTCCCGGTCACCAAGCAGGTTGCAGACGTTTTCCCAGACCCACCCCTCAACGCCGTCCGCGTAAATCTGGGAGCAAGAGCACGTTGCAGCGCCGGCATACTCGGGCCTCTTGCCAGCGCACACGTAGTGCAAACTCTCGTCCTCCTTGGGGCTGCTGCCTAAGGGCTGTCCCGTAAATGATCTTTGACGTGCCTGGTGACCTGCTTGTTTTCTCGTCACCCGGCGAGGGTGAGGTTGTACAGGCGGGCGATGCCGAGCATGGCGTGATGGACGCCGTCGCCTTTGAGGCGGCAGTCGCGGAGGATCTTCCAGGTCTTCATGCGGGCGAAGGCGTGCTCGACGCGGGCGCGGACCTTGCGGTGTGAGGCGTTGTGTTCCTCTTTCCATTCGGGGAGGTCGGCCTGGCCGGGCTGGCGGCGGTGCGGGATGACCAGGCCGGTGCCGCGGTAGCCGCCATCGGCGATGACGGTGGTGTGGCCGACGGCATCCTTGGTGCCGGACAGCTCCCACGCCTTGCAGTCGTTACGGTTGCCGGGCAGTGGTCGGCCGACAGCGACGACGAGCCGGGTGTCGGCGTCGATGACGACCTGGTGGTTGGTGGAGTACCGGTAGTTCTTCGACTGCTCGGCCACCTGGTGGTCGCGGGTGGGGACCAGGGTGCCGTCCACGATGAGCATGGTGTCCTTGCGGAACCGCTTGCGCTGCTGCAGCGCGAGCGCCGGGCCGAGGTGGTCGATGATGCGGTCCGCGGCCGACTTCGACACCCCGAACAGCGGCGCCAGTTGGCGCAGGGTGAGGTTCGTGCGCCAGTACGCGGCGACCAGCAGGACCCGGTCCTCCAGCGGCAGGCTCCACGGCCGGCCCTTGCGGACCGGATCCGCACCCTCCCGCCGCAGCGCGGTGACCAGCTTGCCGAACTGCCGCGGGCTCAGCCCGGTGAACGGGGCTATCCAGGAAGGCTCCGACGCCGTGATCACACCAGACACGGCAAGATCATCCCACCTGTGACCAGCAGTTACGGGACAGCCCTTAGCTACACAGTGCGGACCGGTACTCAGCCCACTCTTTGGCTGCGAGCACCATTCGAGCCGTCCAAGGGTCCGGTGAATTCCCGCCAATCTCGTTCCAAAGATTAGCGTTGGCCACAGCGAAGGCTTTGATTCCTTCGCAGGGCGCGGTTCTCCAAGAAGGCACCTTTGCGGCCCACCACTCCGCTTGTTCGGCCGGGTGTCCTCCAGCGGCCATGAGCCAAATTACCCAATAACCTGCATCTAGCCAGGCGGCTCCGCGGGTGGCCCAGGCCCAATCGACCATATAGGCGTGTTCTCCTTGGATCAGAACGTTCTCATTATTCAGGTCCGTGTGGAGGAGTGCGTTCCCCTCAAATAGGGAGAGCAGTGCGGGGTCATCTACGTAACTGCTCAGCCTTTGTCCCGCTTCCCGTAGCTCGATTGATGGGGCTTCCACCCCTCCGAGTCGCGTAAGCAGGTCAACCACAAGAGGGAGATCAGGCGATTCCGGCGTGTAATCGGCGTGGTGGCCAGTAATGAGGGAGAATCCGAGAACATCCCAGCCACTCTCTCTAACCCGCCAGAGCAGTTCTGGAGAAATTCCCCTGAGGTAGGCGTTCACTTCGGCTTCACGCTGCTGTGTCCAGGCCCACTTATGGTCAGAGCGAAGGCCCTTCACATGCACGTCGCCGGCATCGCAGTACAGCCGGGCCGCTACCTGACTGTTGAGGCCCGAGGACACAGGGTCGACACGGTGAATTCGCCCTGTGTGCAACTCGATGGCCGTACGGACGGCAGAGGGCAGCTCTTCAAAGGCGGTACGAGAGGCCATGAGGTCACTTTCTCATCAACGCGACGCAGGCCCCGCCGAAGCGGGGCCTGCGCCTGGAACGTGCTGGTCACTGGTACGGGTTGTCATCCCCACAGCCGGGCGTGGTGCCCTCGGCCAGGGCCTCCACGTCGTCCACGAGGACGACCTCGCTACTCTCCTCGGTCGTGTTCACGAGTCCTCCTTGAAGCCGTGCTGACAGTAGTGACTGAGCGGCGCTTCGGCCTGCTGGTAGAGCTTGGCGAGCGGTCGACACACCCGACAGGAGCCGGAGAGCTTGCACCCGCTGCATCCCCCAGTCCGAAGCATCTGGGCATCTGCGATGAGCGGCAGATGCCGCAGACCACCAACCCCGGTCCTCATGAGATTGATGGGGTTCTCGCGTCCGACCTTGCACATAGTTGCGCTGCCGAACGGGTCCAAGTGGTAGAAGCTGTGTCCGGCGGGACATCCGCGGAACACCTCTTCCCTGTTGATGTACTCGGTTGCCTGGAAGTCGAGTGGGCCTCTGTCACCGTCGTAAGACGGAGACATATTGGCGAATACCTTGTACGGGACGTCAGGCTGTCCGCCAGGGCCCTCATGGAATCGACTTCGTGCGCGTTGTGTTCGGTGACGATGAGCGAAAGTTCAAGGGGCAGCCCGGCGGCCGTAGCCGCCCTGAGTCCTCGGAGAACTCTCCGGTAGGCCCCTCGCGTCCGCGTTAGCGCCTCGAAGGTCTCGGCCGAGGCCCCGTACAGGGAGACTGTGACCTTGTGGGGCGGCAGATCGGTGAGGGTTTCCAGCGTAGGGCCGTGGTCAAGCCGCGACCCGTTCGTTAGCACCTCCACCATCATCCCCATGTCGTACGCGGTGCGGTACGACTCAATGAAGTCCGGGTCGATGGTCGGCTCACCTCCCGTGAACTGGAACCAGAGCACGCCGGTATCCCGAACCATCTCCAGGAGTCTGATCTTCTCCCCCATCGGCAGACCAGCGAAAGGGCGCTGCCAGACCACGCACATGTCACAGGCGAAGTTGCAACCCTTGTTGATCTCCCAGGTTGCTCGGCTGTAGTTCAGCGCCGTCTCAGGGCGGACCAGGACAGTGTTCGACGCGGACCCGCTGTCCAGGCGCAGCCCCCAGACCTTCTTTGTGGCGTCGATGAACCACGCGGGCAAGGGACTGCCAGCGCTCACAGTTTCACGTACTTCCACGTACTTCTCACGAGGAAGCTGCATCCCGCCGCGTGAACCAGGACGCACGGCAACGTACTTTTTGTGCTGGGGACTCACGATCACCTGATGCATGGTCTCTCCCGGCCTCGATTGTTTCGGGCTCGCCCTGGTGGCGCTCGGGCTGTCCTGGACCTTGTGCCCCAGGGCGAGCAGTCCCCTTGCCCGGACTTGAACCGTGAGTCTCCCCGCGCCCGATCGCCCCGAATGTGGCCTTATGCGCGTTGGGGTGTTTTCCCTGACTAAACTACAAGGGGTTGAGGGGGGTGCCCATGTCCGGGATTGGACCGGATCGGCCAGCCGCAGCCGTAGGTAATTTTCGAATGGCCTTGGTTCATGGGCCATCTGCCGGACACTTGTCGTCCCCCCTTGAGGATCGCCCAATTAAGGACGCCGACAGACGAAATCAGATCCCTACTGCGTACTGGCCTCTTCGTATGCGTCCGCGGCCAGGTCGTTGAGGAGGAGGTCGTACTTATCCCGCGCCGTAGCCCTCCGCCGCTGGCGAGCGCTCTCCCAGTACCGCCGGTTCGACTCCAGGCCCATGAAGGTGTCCAGGGCCTCACGGAGACTGCCGCCGCTGTAGTAACCCAGGCGCAGCATGGCCCCCCAGAGGGTCATCCATCGGTTCGCCGTCAGCCTCTTCGCCGTCTCGGCGTGATCCAGCCCCGGCCACACGGTATCCGACAGGATCTCGGACCCGCTGATGCCGCGGCAAATGTCGGCGTGCAGCTTGACGAATTCGAGCTGCTTCTCTTCGCGGTGACGCTCCTCAGCCCGCCAGAGATGAGCTGCCCCGAGTCCCAGGCCGGCCAAACCAATCAAGGTGATGGACTTCAATGTGACTCCTCTTCCAGGTGCGGACTGGCCCTCTCCCCTCCCTGGAGGAGGGCCTCCTGATCACCCTCTTCTCAATGCCGGCGTCGATCGTCTGAGCCAGCTCATCGGCCTGGGCCACGGTCAGCCCATGAGGGAAGTAGATGTGGAAGCCTCTCACGGTCCCCTTGACTTTCACGTCCACCAGCCAACCCACCCTGATGAAGGCGGCGTTGAGTTTGGCGAGGCTGTCATGTGCCGTGTTGAGGCGATCCGTGGGTGTAGGTGTGTCATCGGGCATTGATGGACTCCTCGGGGTGCTTCTGCCTCAAGGTCATGCCGTCTCGAAGGAGGTTGTAGAGAGCCAAACCCGCGCGCACGTTGCACTGCCCGAGCTGCACCAGCCACTCACGCTCTTCCCTCGGTGCCGTGGGACCGATTGCCGTGATGCCCACCAGGCGAGGGAGCTGGATACCAGCCTCCGCGAGGACCCCGGCCAGGGCCTCGGTGACCTCCTCGGCCTCGATCACCAGCCGGTCCGACGTGTCATCGTCACTGCTGTTGGGGAGCATCGAGCGATCCTTCGCGTCATCGGCCGCAGAGCTGTAGCCCTCTGTAGTGATTCCGCTACCGAGGAACTTCAGCGTGGACTACTGTCGCCCTGTCTTCAACTTGCGCGTTCCGTTTAGAGAGTTGAGGTTGGTCCGTTGAACCGAAGGAAGCTCGACCCGCAGGCGTCGGCCAAGGCAGCGTTCGGCCAGCTCCTCCGCAGGCTGCGAGACAAGGAAGGGCTGACACAGCAGGAGCTAGCTGATCGGATCGGCTGCACCGATTCGCACATTTCGGCTGTCGAAACTGGTCGCCGTTCTCCAACTCCACAGTTTGCGGCAAGTGCTGACAGGGCGCTTGGCACTGGGTACCAGCTTCAGCGCGAGTGCGAGGAGGTACACCGTCCGTCGTTGCTAGAAGGGTTCAGGGAGTACGTCCCTCATGAGCTACGGGCAGTCGAAATCCGACTCTTCGAGGTCGGGATCATCCCCGGCTTGCTCCAGACACCCGAGTACGCCGCAGCCATCCAGGCTGGAGCGGTCAGGCGGGGTGCGATCACGGAGTCACAGGCGGAAGAACGGTTGTCGCACCTCGCGGAGCGGCAAGCGGCATTAGCGCGCACGCCGGTCCCTCTGGTGCATGCCGTGTTGGACGAGAGCTGTATCAGGCGGCCCGTGGGCGGTCCTGAGGTCATGGCGGGTCAGCTCGACAGGTTAATTGAGTTCGCGGAGCTGCCGTCGACTGTTCTCCAGGTGGCCCCGTACGCTCTTGGTGAGCGCCGGGCTTTCGACCTGCCAGTAACCATGCTGACGCTGAGGGACAGAACGCAGCTCGTCTACGCCGAGTCGGCGCAACGTGGCCATCTCGTAAGGGAAGCCACGTCCGTCGTTACAGCCTTGACGGCCTACCATCAGCTTCAGGTCGAGGCGGAGTCTCAGACCGCCAGTGTGGCCATGATCCGTGAGTTACGAAAGGGCATCCTGTGACGACCGAACACCCGCAATGGTTCACGTCCTCCTACAGCAGCAACGGCGGCCAGTGCGTCAAGGTCGCCACGAACCTTGCCGCTAGCCATGGCCTGGTCCCCGTGGGGGACACCAAGTACGACGATGGTCCGATACTGAACGTCTCGGCCGGCGCCTGGGCCGCCTTCATGGAGATGGCCAAGAGCGTGCAGCCCTGACGCCCTGACAGAATGAATCCGGTGCGGGCTGGGGGCCCGGACGGCTGCCGACACACGATCGGGTGAGTAGGTGGCGGGCTGTCAGTGCCGTGGATGAGACAGGGAAGGCCCGGCCTGCTGGCCGGGCCTTCTTCTTGTCCGGTCTGCGAGGCCGGCACCGCCTTACTGAGGCTGTCTGCGCAGGTCAGAGCGTCGCTGACAGAGTGAAGGGCCCGATGCCGAAGGGCATGAAGCTGCCCAAGGGTGGCCCGCGGGGGCGCTGAGCACTCCGCCGCACCACCACGCACCACCACCGGCCGTCCGCAACCGTCAGGCCCCGCACGACCGTCAGGCCCCGCACGCCCCCGGGCGTTGTCGGGGCCGGCGTCGTCCCGGGCCGGCGTCCTTGGGAGCGGGGGCGCTCGGGGCCGTCCGGATCAGGCGGAACAGCGGGCCGTAGTTGCCCGGGGCGTCCGGGATCGTGAACTCCATCAGCCGCACGGCGGGCTCCTCCATCGCACGCATGGGTTCGAGTGCCACGGCGCCTCCAGGGCCTGCCTCGGCCAGCCGACCCCGCGGTCCGCCTCGGGGACGGCGAGCGGTCCCGCCACGGGCCGCCCGCCGGGCCCGGCGGGCGGCCCGCACTCCGGCAGCGCGCCGGCCGGGTCGGGACCCCCGGCCGGGTCGGGTCCGCGGCCCGCGCCGAATCTGCGGCCCGCGCCGAATCTGCGGCCGGGACCTGGGCGGCGGCCACCAGGGCCGCCGACGCCAGGAAACTCCGGCGCCCGAGGGGGTCGGCTGCCGCACCGTGCGCGTCCTGCGTGGAACCGGTCACCGTTGCCCCCGCTCGCAGCCGTGGCCCCGTCCCGCCCCGGGACGGGGCGGAGCCGTCGGACCGCTCGCGAAGCTAGCGTCCCGCACGGCCGTTCCCCGGACGCCCGTGCGGGACGCTCCCCCGACTCCGGTGGACACGCCGCCGAACGGAGCATCCACCGGGTGATCGGGTCATGCGCTCCTAGCCTTCGGATTGTGAAAAAACGCCAAATCTCGTACCTCGCGTGCACCGCGGCCCTCCTCGGCACGTTCGCCGGCACCACCCCGGCGTCGGCCGCCCATCGGACCCTCGTGGTGCATCCGGGTGAGTCGATCCAGAAGGCGGTGAACGCCGCCCGGTCCGGCGACACCGTGCTCGTACTCGCCGGCACCTACCGGGAGAGCGTCACGGTGCGGACACCGGGACTGACCCTGCGCGGTGCCGGTCACCGCACGGTGATCCGGCCCGCCGGGAAGAAACCCGCCACGACCTCGAAGAAGCCGAAGAAGGCCTCCGTCACCTGTAGCGGGAACGGCAACGGCATCTGCGTCGTCGGCGGGAAGAACAAGGCCCTGCGGGACGTCACCGTCGCCGACCTGAAGGTGGCCGGCTTCTCCCGGACCGGCCTGTGGGCCATGGGCACCGACCACCTGACCGTGCGCCGGGTGACCGCCGACGACAACGGGCAGTGGGGCATCGCCCAGGAGCACTCCACCCGCGGCGTCTTCCGGGAGAACACCGCCCGGGGCAACGGCGACGCGGGCCTGTTCCTCGCCAACAACGTGAAGGCCGAGCAGGGCGCCGCCGACAGCAAGGGCGCGCTGGTCCAGCACAACCACCTCGAGGACAACCGCATCGGCATCACCGTCCGCCGACTGCGCAACCTCACCGTCACCGGCAACTACCTCACCGCCAACTGCGCCGGCGTGTTCGTCGTCGGCGACGAGAACAAGCCGCGGGCGGGCGCCCTGACGGTGAGCGACAACCGCCTGGAGTGGAACAACAAGTACTGCCCCAAGACCGCCCGGCTGCCCTACCTGAAGGGGTCCGGCATCGTGCTGACCGGCACCGAGAAGGCACTGGTGACGGGGAACACGATCATCGGTCACTCGGGGAAGTCCCCCCTGTCGGGCGGCATCGTCCTGTTCAAGAGCTTCGTGGGCGCCGCGAGCGAACAGAACCGGATCACCGGCAACCACCTGGAGGACAACGCCCCGGCGGACCTGGTGAACCAGGAGGCCGTCAAGCGCAAGAACACCTTCGACGGCAACTCCTGCCGGGCCTCCAAGCCCGCGGGACTGTGCTGACCGGACAGGCGTACCCCACCCACGCAAGGAAGGAAGGCGGCACATGACCGCACCATCCCCCGAGCTGTCGGCACCGGCCGGGCAAGGGGCGCTCCCTCCTCCTCCGCCGTCGATGCGGCTGAGAGAGCTCGTGTTCGGGGCGGCCTGTGCCGCCGCCGTCCGCGCCGCCGCCCGGCTGGGCGTCGCCGACGTACTCGGCGACGCGCCCCTGACCGTGGAGCACCTGGCGACGGCGGTGCGGGCCGAGCCCGAGCCGCTGCGCCGGCTGCTGCGCGCCCTGTCCTGCCAAGGCGTCTTCGCCGAGCGGCCGGACGGGACGTTCACCCACACCGAGATGTCGCGGCTGCTGCGCGAGGACGACCCGAACAGCCTGCGCCACATCTCCCTGTGGTGCACCGAGCCGTGGACCTGGGACGCCTGGCCGAGGCTGGACGAGGCGGTCCGCTCCGGCCGCAACGTCGTCGAGGACCTCTACGGCAAGGAGTTCTTCGTCTACCTGAACGAGGACGCCCCCGAGTCGGCGGACGTCTTCAACCGCGCGATGACCACCTCCAGCGAGCAGTCGGCGCGCGATGTCGCCGCCCTGCTGGACCTGTCCGGCGCCACCTCCGTCGCGGACCTCGGCGGCGGGCAGGGTCACGTGGTGGCGAGCCTGCTGGACAAGTACCCGGCGATGCGGGGCTACCTGCTCGACCTGCCCCGGGTGGTGGAGAAGGCCGTGCCGCGGCTGCGCGAGGGCGGCGACCTCTCCGACCGGGCGCGCATCGTGCCCGGCGACATCCGCGTGTCCGTCCCGGTCGAGGCCGACGTCTACATCATCAAGAACATCCTGGAGTGGGACGACGGGTCCACGACCAGGCTGTTGCGCAACGTGGTGGAGGCGGGCGGACCCGGCACCCGGGTCGTGGTCATCGAGAACCTCGTCGACGACACCCCGTCGATGCGGTTCAGCACCGCCATGGACCTGCTGCTGCTGCTCAACGTCGGCGGGGCCAAGCACACCACCGCCAGCATGGTCGCGCGGCTGGAGCGCGCGGGTCTGGCCGTCGGTGACATCCGGCCGGTCAACCCCTATCTGCACGCGTTCGACTGCACGGTCTCCGCGTGAGCGGACGCCTCGCACGCCACACCGGTGCCGGGCCCGCGTCGGACGCGGGCCCGGCACCGGTGGCCGGACGGGGTCTCACGCTCCGGCGTCGCGCTCCCAGAGGTAGAAGCGCTGCGCCATCGCGTCCTTCGGGGACCGCCAGGTCTCCGGGTCGTACGCGCTGACGTACGCCGAGAGGCGCTCGCTGACCTCGACGAAGTCGGGGTGCGAGGTGACCTTGGCGATGGCCGGTCCCGGCTCCCGCTCGGACTCGACGAGGTGCATGTACACGTCGCCGAACTGGAAGAGGCTGCGCCGGACGACGCCGACGAGGTGCGGCAGCTCTCCGCGGTCGGACTCCGCGAACACCTTGGCGATGTCGGAGGCGGAACCCGGGGCCATGCGGGCGACGATCAGGGCCTGGTGCACGGTCTTCTCCTGTCGTCCGGCTCAGTCGGCCAGAGCCGGGGCGGGCCGGTGGCCGGCGGCCGCCTTCTCGATCCTGTCCCGGATCAGGGCGAGCTGGACCTTGGAGTTCTTGTTGATGTTGTCGGTCATCCAGGCGTCGTCGACGGGCGCGTCGGGCTTCATGGCGAAGTCCTGCGTCCAGATCATCCGGGTGCCGTCCGGTACCTCCTCGTACTCCCAGCGGATGTCCATGTGGGCGAAGGGGCCGGTCTCGATGCGGCGGGCCGTGACGCACAGCCGGTCCCGGTCGGTCTCCCGTTCCGAGACCCAGCTCCACACCGTGCCGTTCTCGTCGGGGTGCATGGTGAGCCGGAAGGTGACCTTGTTCCCCTCCTGGGAGATGATGTCGGCCCGGGCGTACTCGCTGAACAGCCGTGGCCAGTTCGCGACGTCGTTGGTCATGTCCCAGACCAGGTCGACGGGGGCCGCGATGGTGATCTCGTTCTGGGTGTGTCCGGTCATGTCAGGCTCCCGCGGGCAGTGCGCTGTTGACGAGGTCGAGGAACTGGCGGGGCGTCCTGGAACGCTCCGCGTCGGTCGGCATCGGTGCCCCGTGCCGGTTCTCCAGCTCGCCGACGATGCCGAGCAGGCCGAGCGAGTCGACGCCGAGGGCGTCGAAGCCGGAGTCGTACCGCTGCTGGAGCTCCTCCGCGGAGACGGTGACTCCGGCGGCCTTCTTCATGAGTTCGGACAGCTCTTCCACGGTGATGCGGTCACTCATGGCGATTCCTTCTCCTTTGCTGCTGGTGTGCTGCTGGGCGGGCGGCGGTGCGGTTCACCCGACGGCGCCGTGGCGCACGACGAGTGCCGAGTTCGACCCCATCAGGCCCCGGCTGAGGATCAGCGCCGTACGCAACTCGGCGGGGCGGGCTCGGCCGGTCACGAGGTCGAGGTCGTGGCAGACGGCGACGACACCCGGGGTGGGTGGGATCAGGCCGTGCTCCAGTGCCAGCACGGCCGCCGCGGTGTCCAGCACCGGTGCCGCGCAGTAGCCGCGGCCGGTCCCGGTCTTGGGCGCCGTGACGGGCACGCGCCGGCCGTGCGCGCCGAGGACGTCGGCGATGGCCAGCGCCTCGGCGCGGTCGGCCTCCGGTACCCCGAGGGCGTCGGCGAAGACCACGTCGACCTCCTCCGGGGCGCAGTCCGCCTCGGCCAGGGCGCCGCGGATCGCCTGGGCGAGCCCCTCGCGGGATTCCGCCCAGCGGGAGGCGCCGGTGAAGGTCGCCGCGTGTCCCGCGAGATGGGCGCGGATGTCCGCGCCGCGTTCCCGGGCGGCCGTCTCCGCCTCCACCACGAGCATCGCGCCGCCCTCGGCCGGCACGAACCCGCAGGCGTCCTCGGTGAACGGGCGGTAGGCGCGGGACGGGTCGGCGACGGTGCTCAGCTCGTCGTAACCGAGCTGGCAGACCACCGAGTACGGCGCGAGCGGCGCCTCGGTGGAACCGGCCACGATCACGTCGGTGCCGCGCCGTACGGCCCGTGCCGCGTGCGCCAGGGCATCCAGGCCGCCGGCCTCGTCGGAGGCGACGACCGAGCAGGGGCCCTTGAACTTGCGGCGGATGGAGATCTGGCCGGTGCTGGCGGCGTAGAACCAGGCGATGGACTGGTAGGGGCCGACGAACCGGCTGCCCTTGCTCCATAGCTGCTGGAGTTCGCGCTGGCCGAACGCGCCGCCGCCGGAGCCGGCCGCCGTCACCACGCCGATGGAGTAGGGCGCCTCGGTGGCGTCGGCCTGCCCGAGCCGCGCGTCGTCGAGGGCGAAGTCCGCCGCGGCCATGGCGAAGTGGGTGAACCGGTCGGTCTGGACGAGGAACCGCTCCTCGATCGTCGCCGCCGGGTCGAAGCCGCGGACCTCGCCGGCCACCTTCAGCGGAAGGTGCTCACAGCCCTCGCGGGTGACCCGGTCGAGGACGCTGAGGCCTTCCTGGGTGGCCTTCCAGAAGGTGTCGGTGCTGGTGCCGTTCGGCGCGACCACCCCGATGCCGGTGATGGCCGCGCGCCGGTCGTGCGGTTCGCTCATGGTGTCCTCTCCCTCGTCCGGGTCAGGACCACGGCGGACTGGAAGCCCCCGAACCCGCTGCCCACGGACAGGACGCTGGAGAGCTTCCGTTCGCGGGCGACGCGCGGGACGTAGTCCAGGTCGCACTCGGGGTCGGGGGTGTCGTAGTTGGCGGTCGGCGGTACGGCCTGCTCGGCCAGGGCCAGCACACAGGCGACGACCTCGATCGCCCCGATCGCCCCGAGGGAGTGCCCCACCATCGACTTGATGGAGCTCATCGGCGTGTCGTAGGCGTGCGGGCCGAGCGCCCGTTTCACGGCCGCCGTCTCGTGACGGTCGTTCTGCCGGGTGCCGGAGCCGTGCGCGTTGACGTAGTCGATCGCCGTCGGGTCCAGCCGGGCGTGATCGAGGGCCAGTTCGATGGCCCGCGCCATCTCCAGGCCCTCGCTGGTCAGGCCGGTCATGTGGTAGGCGTTGCCGAAGGTGGCGTAACCGCCCAGTTCGCAGTACACATGGGCGCCGCGGGCCCGGGCGTGCTCCAGTTCCTCCAGGACGAGCACCGCGCCGCCCTCGCCCATGACGAATCCGTCACGGTTGTTGTCGAAGGGCCGGGAGGCGTGGGCGGGGTCGTCGTTGTTGGGGGACGTGGCCTTGATCGCGTCGAAGCAGGCCATGGTGATCGGGGAGATCGGGGAGTCGGAGGCACCCGCTATGCAGATGTCCGCCCGGCCCTCCTCAACGGTGTGGAAGGCGTACCCGACCGCGTCCAGGCCGGAGGTGCAGCCGGTGGAGACGGTCTGCACCGGGCCCTGGGCGCCGAACCGTTCCGCCACCGCGGAGGCGACCGTGCTGGGCGAGAACGCCCGGTGCAGGTACGGCTCCGCCTGCCGGTGGTCGACGTCCCAGTGCTCGCCGCGATCGCTGACCAGGACGTAGTCGTGCTCCAGCCGGGTGGTGCCGCCGACCGCGGTGCCCAGGGACACCGCGACCCGCCACGGGTCCTCCCGCGCCAGGTCGAGGCCCGAGTCACGGACCGCCTCCGCCCCGGCGACCAGCGCGAACTGGATGTACCGGTCCGCGCGTGCGGCCTGCTCCTCGTCCAGGCCGTGGGCCGCCGGGTCGAAGTCGCACTCCGCCGCTATGCGCGACCGCAGTCCCGAGGGGTCGAAGAAGGTGATGCCCCGCGTCGCGGTCCGGCCGTTGGCGAGCAGATCCCAGAAGGCCGGTACGCCGATGCCGCCCGGGGCGACGATGCCTATGCCAGTGACCGCCACGCGCCGGGTCATGACCGGACCTGACCCCGGCCGCGGGCGGCACCCGCGACAGCGGGCTCCGTGACCACCGCGGCGGCCCCGATGACCTCCGTCTCCTCCGTGTCGACGTGTCCCAGGCTCGGGCGCGGGGCCAGCGGACCCAGGTGGAAGACCATCCGCGCCTCCACGTCGCCCACGTTGCGGAACCGGTGGCGCACGTCGATGGGGATCATCAGCCCCTGCTCCGGCCGGAGCGGGTGCGGCTCGCCGTCGAGGTCCACCTCCAGCTCCCCGCAGACGACGTACACGAACTCCTCGGAGTACGGGTGGTAGTGCTCGCCGATGCGCTCGCCGGGCCGGATGAGGGCCACGCCCATGAAACCGCTGGTGGAGCCCACCGTGGCCGGGGTGAGCATGGCTCGCAGATCGCCACCGCGCCGGGTGTTGTGCTCGACCTCGCTGAGGTCCACGATCTTCGGAAGGGGTTTGATCACGACGTTCCTCCGTGGGTGTGCTGCGCCTGACAGTCAGGCGACCGGCGAGCGGCGGTCGGTGATGAGTTCCATGCGGACGGCGTCGCCGTCCAGCAGGGCGTCCAGCGGGGCCCGCGCCGCGCGTCGCGGCAGGACCGCGTCGGCGCCCGGGCCGGGGCGCACGTCGATCAGCCGGACGACGACGTCGTCACGCTGGAAGATCGTGCTGCGCAGGACCGGGCTGCCCGGGTCCTCCGCCGCCTCCTCGTCCTGCCGGGCGAGCAGCTCGGCCAGCCGCATCCCGAGGCCCGGCCTCGCGGGGTAGTACAGCGCGTGCCGCTCGCCCTCGGGCAGTTCGTCCGCGCTGACGTGGTGGACGGCCGGCAGCGCCGCCCGGGTGAAGAACACCCGTGCGGACTCCTGGTCGTGGAGGTCCCGCTCCTGCTCCAGGTAGGGGTTGATGGCCTCCTCGACCGCCCGTACCTCGGGCTGCCGGGCGACGTGGCGCAGTGCGGCGAGCAGGTCACCGCGGACCTCGATGGCCCGGACGACCCGGTTGCCGTGCATGAACAGGGAGGTGCGCATCAGACGGGTGGTCTCGTCGACCCGCGCCTCGGGCGAGGCGTAGTCCGCGAGGATCTTCGCGACCTGCGGCTCGCTGCCCGGCCTCACCGTGAAGGTGAGCGCGTGCCGGATCACGCCGTCGCCGATCCGCGGGGCCGTCTGGAGCCGGCGCTGTGCCGCGCTGGCCGCGGCGGCGTCGCCGCCCGTCTCGCGGACGACGTGGAAGCGCAGCGAGCGGGTGTCCCGCACGCAGCTATGGAGCGGCTCCACCATCCGCACGTGCTCCTCGCTGTTCACCCAGGCGAGGAACGGCGGGGCGCTCTCCCACTCGCTGGTGATGAGCCACTGGGAGGGGTTCTCGATCGACTGGCACAACTGGTCGCTGACGTGGCCGGGCACGGACGCGACCTGGCTGCACAGTTGTTCGTAGGCCTCCAGGAACTGCTGCTGGGCGCCGTCGTGTACGTCCACCAGCAGGACGACGCGGAGGCGGGAGCCGTCGAACACGGACTGGGAGACCCGCTTCGACACGTGTCGCGTCAGCTGTTCAGAAACCTTTTCCGACGTGGTGGTCATGCTGCGCACATCTCCTTCACGGGGGGCAGAGCCGAACGCCGGCCGCCGATGACGCGACGTCAGCGCTTTCTGATCCTGTGCCGGTCCCCCGGTGCGCGCGACTCGCGTGAACCACGCGGGTGATTGCGCACGCGGAACCCCTCCCACCGGGCATGGACACTCCGACACGCCTCACACCCCACACCCCACCTCTGCCTCAGGAGCCTCGATGCAGCACAAAGCCGATCACCAGGTTCCCGTCCTCGTCGTGGGCGGCTCTCTGGTGGGCCTGTCCATGTCCCTGTTCCTGGGCCGTCTCGGCGTACGGCACATGCTCGTCGAGCGGCACTCCGGGACCTCGGTCCACCCGCGCGGACGCGGCAACAACGTGCGGACGATGGAGCTGTTCCGGGGGGCCGGCGTCGAGCCCGGCATCCAGGAGGCGGCCGCGCTCCTCGCGGGCAACCACGGCATCCTCCAGACCCCGTCCCTGGTCGGTGACGCCGGGGAATGGCTGTTCAAGGAGATCGACCCGGGCGGCGGGCTCGCGAGACTCAGCCCCACGGGGTGGTGCCTGTGCAGCCAGAACGACCTGGAGCCGGTCCTCGTGAAGGGGGCCCGCGCGCTCGGCGGCGACCTGCGGTACTTCCACGAGCTGGAGTCGTTCGCGCAGGACCCCGAAGGAGTGACGGCGTACATCCGGAACCGCGACAGCGACCGGATGTACACCGTCCGCGCGGACTACCTGGTCGCGGCCGACGGCCCGCGCAGCCCCGTCCGGGGCCGGCTCGGCATCGGGCAGGACGGCCCCGGCGACCTCTTCGCCAACGTGAGCGTCACCTTCCGGTCCAAGCTGCTCGCCGACGTCGTCGGCGACCGGCGTTTCATCTGCTGCTACCTCACCGACCCGGGGGGTGACGGGGCGCTGCTGCCGGTCGACAACAAGGAGAACTGGGTCTTCCACGCCCCCTGGCACCCGGAGCACGGCGAGACCCTGGAGGAGTTCACCGAGGAGCGGCTCCAGCGGCACATCCGCCACGCGGTCGGCGCCCCGGACCTGGATGTCGAGATCACCGGAAAGGCGTCCTGGCGGGCCGCCGAACGGGTGGCCGAACGGTACGCGGCCGACCGGGTGTTCCTCGCGGGCGACTCCGCCCACGAGATGTCGCCCACCGGCGCGTTCGGCTCCAACACCGGCATCCAGGACGCCCACAACCTGGCCTGGAAGCTGGCCGCCGTACTCGGTGGCTGGGCCGGGCCCGGCCTGCTGGGGACGTACGACACCGAGCGCCGGCCGGTGGCCCTGGCGACCAGCGCCCGGGCCTCGGCCCGCTCGGTGGAGCACAGCCACCCCGGTTTCGCGCCCGCGCCCGGCATCGGTGGCGGCAAGCGCGGCGGCATCCTCAACGTGGTCCTCGGCTACCGCTACCCCGAGGGCGCCGTCGTGGGCGCCGACCCGGACCAGCCGGTCGTCCCCGACGGGCTGCGGCTGACCGGGGAGCCGGGCAGCCGGGCCCCGCACCTGTGGCTGCGCCGCGCGGGCGAACGGATCTCCACCCTCGACCTGTACGAGCGGTTCCCGGTGCTGCTCTGCGACGCCGGGTCTGCGGCCGGCGCCGGCTGGCACGCCGCCGCGGGCCGTGTCGCCGGCACGGACGGCGTGCCCCTGGAGGCGTACCGGATCGGTGCGGGCGCGGACGCCGGGCTGACGTACGACACGGAGGGCGAAGACTGGGCGGCGGCCCACGGCGTCACGGCCGACGGGGCGGTGCTGGTGCGGCCGGACGGATTCGTGGCCTGGCGTGCCTCCGGCACCGTCCGGGACCCGGAGGCCGGGCTGCGGGAGGTGCTGGCGGACATCCTGCGCCGCGGCTGAGACGGCCGCGCACACGCCGGACGCCGCCCGCACCTGGGGACACGGGCGGCGTCGGACGCCGTGCGTCGGATACCGTCCGGGGGTGCGGATGGCGGCCGGCACGTGGGGCATCCGCTGTGCGGGTTTCCTCCGGCACGCGGGCGGTGCCCGGCGTCCAGGCCGCCTCCGGCATGCGGGTGCCGTCCGGGACGTCGGTGCCCGTCCGGCACGTGTGTCAGCTGCGGACTTCGACCGTCCTGGCGAGCCGGTCGTGCAGGCCGCGGCCGTCCCGGTCCCAGACCAGGGCGGGGATCGCGAGGCACAGCAGGACCGTGCGCAGCAGCGAGCGCCCAGGGCTGACAGTGCCGGTCTCCAGGGCCACGACCCGGATGCCGAACAGGCGCTTGCCCGGGGTGAAGCCGACCGTGCCGACGGTCAGGGCGCTCAGGACGAAGAAGACGCCGAGTGCCCAGTTGCTGGTGGCGGGGCCGTAGCCGTGGGTGATCAGGCCGTATGCGATCAGCACGCACAGCGCCCAGTCCACGACGAGGGCGCCGAGCCGCCGTCCGGGCCGTGCGATCGAGTTCGGCCCGTCCTCCGGCAGACCTAGCTGCTCGCCCCGGTATCCGAAGTCGGCGCCCGCGTCCTCCATGGCCGCGCGGGGGCCGGAGAGCCACGATCCGAGTGCCTGCCTGTTGTCCACCCGTCCACGGTACTGTGCCCGGTTCCGGGCACTACGCCCAGGGGTGTACCCGGAGCTACGGCGGACAGGTGACTGGTTAACTTCTGCGAAACAATCGGGTCACGCCCGAGAAATCACCCGTCCCTAGGGTCGGGACCAGCGTGTGCCACCGCACTGGCCGCACGAACGACATACCACCCCGGCGTCGACGGTCGGGAGTAGGAGGAGCTGGATGTTCCAGAACGCCGACGAGGCCAAGAAGTACATCGCGGACGAGGACGTCAAGTTCGTCGACGTCCGGTTCTGCGACCTGCCGGGCGTCATGCAGCACTTCACGTTGCCCGCCGAGGCGTTCGACCCCGACGCCGAGCAGGCGTTCGACGGGTCCTCGATCCGCGGTTTCCAGGCCATCCACGAGTCGGACATGGCCCTGCGGCCCGACCTGTCCACCGCGCGGGTCGACCCGTTCCGCCGGGACAAGACCCTCAACATCAACTTCTTCATCCACGACCCGATCACGGGCGAGCAGTACTCCCGTGACCCCCGCAACGTGGCGAAGAAGGCGGAGGCCTACCTCGCCTCGACCGGTATCGCGGACACCGCGTACTTCGGTCCCGAGGCCGAGTTCTACGTCTTCGACTCCGTGCGCTTCCGGACCGCCGAGAACGAGTCCTTCTACCACATCGACTCCGAGGCGGGCGCCTGGAACACCGGTGCGCTGGAGGACAACCGCGGGTACAAGGTCCGCTACAAGGGCGGTTACTTCCCGGTCCCGCCGGTCGACCACTTCGCCGACCTGCGCGCCGAGATCTCCCTGGAGCTGGAGAAGTCCGGCCTGAAGGTCGAGCGCCAGCACCACGAGGTGGGCACCGCCGGCCAGGCGGAGATCAACTACAAGTTCAACACGCTGCTGGCCGCCGCGGACGACCTCCAGCTCTTCAAGTACATCGTGAAGAACATCGCCTGGCGCAACGGCAAGACCGCGACCTTCATGCCGAAGCCGATCTTCGGTGACAACGGCTCGGGCATGCACGTGCACCAGTCGCTGTGGAGCAACGGCGACCCGCTGTTCTACGACGAGGCCGGTTACGCGGGCCTGTCGGACACCGCCCGCTACTACATCGGCGGCATCCTCAAGCACGCGCCGTCGCTGCTGGCCTTCACCAACCCGACGGTGAACTCCTACCACCGCCTGGTGCCGGGCTTCGAGGCCCCGGTGAACCTGGTGTACTCGCAGCGCAACCGCTCGGCCGCGATGCGTATCCCGATCACCGGCTCCAACCCGAAGGCCAAGCGCGTCGAGTTCCGCGCCCCCGACGCCTCCGGCAACCCGTACCTGGCCTTCTCCGCGCTGCTGCTGGCCGGTCTGGACGGCATCAAGAACAAGATCGAGCCGGCCGAGCCGATCGACAAGGACCTCTACGAGCTGGCTCCCGAGGAGCACGCGAACGTGGCCCAGGTCCCGACCTCCCTCGGCGCGGTCCTGGACCGCCTGGAGGCCGACCACGAGTTCCTCCTCCAGGGCGACGTCTTCACGCCCGACCTGATCGAGACGTGGATCGACTTCAAGCGCACCAACGAGATCGCGCCGCTCCAGTTGCGCCCGCACCCGCACGAGTTCGAGCTGTACTTCGACGTCTAGGAAGCACGGTCGGGTGACCTGAACGGAGCCCTGCGCGAAGCTGTGACCTGCGAGGGTCGCTGCCCCACGGTCGGGGGTGGCGACCCTCGCCGGCGTATCCGGGCCCGAATGCGGGGGCGTCACGCCGCGGGCGGCTCGGGAATGCGCCAGGTGATGCGGAAGCGCTCGGTGTCGGGAAGCCCGAGCGGGCCCACGGGGCTGATCTGCTTGATCAGATAGCCGAAGACCATGTGATGCGCTTCCTCCGACACCTCGTGCCAGGTGTCCGGAGTCACGATCATCACCTCGCGCATCAGGCTCAGGTCCGACTCGTTCTCCAGCATCTCCGCCCGGTCGTCCCGGTCCATCGTCTCGTCGGCGCGCATGGCGAGGATCGACGCCGCGAGGAGATTCGGCTCGCCGCCCAGCCGCCGGAGGATCTCCCGGCAGCCGTACCGGAAGGCCGCGTACGCCTCCATCGCCTCCCGGTCGGGGTTGCGGTATCCGTACGGCGCGCCCTCCGCCGCCCCCACGTAATCGCCCTTCAGCATGTGCAGTAGGACACGCAGTGCGTGTTCGGCGCCCTGCTCCTCCATGTGCTTCAGCATGAGCCGGACCCAGTCGTCCTCCGACACCAGCGGCTCGTGCGGGACGGCGAGCGACGGGTGGATCTCGATGGCGTTGAAGGGGTTGAGCAGGGCGCCCATGACCAGCTCCGGCGTCCACTTGCCGTCCTCACCTCCCCAGCCGCCGTTGACGAGTTCCTGGAACGACTTCAGCGCGCCCGACTCCCCTTCACGGATCGCGCGCCACAGCGGCAGGAACCTGGCCGTCTCGGACTCCTCGTCCCGGGGCGGGCTGCACAGGCCGGCGAGCACCATGACGATGTCGTGGACGGTCTCCCATCGCGGCACCCGTATCCCGTTGACGGCGGACCGCACGCTCTCATGACTGGCTTCCGACAACCGGTCGTCACGGCCGCGGATGAGCGTGCTCACTTTCCGGAAGCTCAACCGGCCGGCTGCCCGGTGCAGCTCCCGCAGGGCTTCGGCCAACTCCGAGTGTGCCTTCAGCGGTTGGGATGAGGCGTTGGAAGCGGCCACGCGGGTTCCTCCCTGCTCGGGGTGTCAAGTTCCGCCAACACCGTAGAAGCCACTGGCCAGAGCCGAGTCAGCTTTCGTCAAGTTCGCCGTCCCGCCCGCCAAACCGTGACTCGCGGCCGAACGTCGAGGTGAGCATGGGAAGGGCGCCGATGGAGCGCCGCCAGCCGAGGAGTCGCCACCCATGCACATCCCCTCCTACGCCCATGGCACGATCCGCGCCGCCATGCCCAGCATGCCCACGTCACGTCAGGTGGGCGGCCTTGACTGCTGTCTGTGCGACGAGCCGTTCAGCGACGACCTCGCGGCCATACCGCTCGGGCCGACACCGACGTCCGGGCTGTTCGGATGCCGTCCGTGTCTGACCCGGTTGGTCACCCGGGCGCGGCGGACCCGCGACGCCGCTCTGCCCCAGGACGCCAGGCGGGCCCGAGAGGAGTCCGCGGCCTGGCTGCCGGCGCGTGAGCGGCATCTCACCCGGCTCGACCGTGTGAGGCAGGCCGCGGAGGCCGTGGCCCGGCTGGCCCGGGACGGTGGTACCGAGGCGCTGCCGGTCGCCTGGCTACTGGTCTCACTGGAATCGGCGTACACCTGGGTCCCGGAGGCACCCGAGCCGCCTGCTTCTGTGGATCGCGAGGACTCGCAGCTCAGGGACGAGGCTTTCCGGCTCGACCTGGCCATGATCACGGCGCGGGAGGCGGTGGCGCAGCGGCTCGCCTATCACCTGATCAACGAGGCGCAGCCCGAAGAGCCTGACATGTGCGAGGAGTTCGAGTGTCCGGAGGGTTGCTCGGGACGCCACGACTCCTCACACATCGACTGCGGGCCGGACGCCGTCTTCGAGGATCTGTTGGAGCACGGAATCACCGTGGAGAAGCCGCAACCGGAACCCCTGTCACCTCGGCTTGCGTCGCTCCTGAAGGAGACCGAGGCCGAGGAGAAGCGTCCGCCGCTTCCGGCCGTCGAGGAACAGGCCCCCGCTGTTCTGGCGCGCTACGGCATCGACACGGACGACACCGATGTTCTGGTGAGCGCGGCGGCGGCCGGTCTGGTCGCCGACGCCTGGTGCGAGGGGCCGCTGGATGTGATCCGCGCCGACGGCGGGCCGAGCGAGGGGGAAATCTTCGCGCAAAGCGTCGATCTGTACCGCAGGGCCCGCGCGGCGCTGGTGGCCGCGCGGCATGACGGGCCCGAAGCGCTGCTCGCGTTCTTGGCCGTCGCCTCGGACGTGGACCTCCCGTGGGCCGGCGGCTCGCGCTTCGCGCTGCGGACGGCGTCCGGATCCGCGGTGGCGGAGTTCGTCCGGCACGTGGACGACGAGGTCCGGTTCACCGCGGAGGTGATGCGTGAACAGGGCTGGCGCGCAGGGCTGCTGCACAGAGCCGCTTCGGCCGCGTCCAAGGCTCCCACCGGCTTCGGTATGCCAGGCTGGCCCGGCGCTGTCGCCTCGGCGATGGACCGTCTCGCCGTGCTGGACCGTTCGGGCGCGCCCGAGGCGCTGGCCGGCCTCTCGGCCGTGGAGGCCGCCTTGCTCGAAGCACCCGACCGGCTAGGGGCAGACACACTCGACTGGATCTCCCGCCAGGCCCTGCTCGGCTGACGCGCCACCCCGGCTCGCGGCGAGTCGGTGGGCGGCGCGCCACGGGCCCCGGCACCCGTGGTAGCCGCACATGGGCGTGGATCATCCAACTCCGCCACGCGGACATCAGTGGTTCACCAGGTATGTCACCCTAAGTGCCGGCCCGGGTGGCGCGAGGTAACGAATGCACAGAAGCACGGGCACCACCTTGGCTCGCACGCGTATCCGAATCCTCTGGCGACCGCAACGCGCCCGTCTCGGCGACCACACCGGCGTCGGACTCGGTCACGCGGCGCCGTGGCTGTCCGCGCGGCGCGAACCGGCCCGGCAGAACAGGGGGGCCGCGCTGTGAAGTGGGACGACGTCAGCCTGGTGATCCTTGCCGCGTTCGGGTGCGTCACGCTACTGCTGACGCAGATCAGCGAGGTTCTGTCGAGGCTGCCACAGATCATCCGCGCGTGGCGGCAGGTACGGCAGGAACTGAGCGGTGGTACCGGGTCCGGCGGCCTGGACCACTCGACGAGCGCCACCAGCCCCGGCACGCTCGCGGCCGACCTCAGCAGCAGGGAAGGCCATGCATCCGGAGAGCCGGAAGCGGAGCGGGACGACTGATCCGGACCGATCATCCGCCTTGTACGCGCGGCCCCCTGTTTGCGGCAGACTCGGGGAAGGCCGTCAGGCGGCCGATCCCGGTCCTGCACCGCCCCGTTGCAGGGTCGTTCGTGGATGAAGGAGCCATGGCCCCATCTGTCCACCGATGACACGCCGGGTGTGCAGGTCACGGTGTCGTCGGTCTGCGCGTGGCAGACATCGAACGGTGGCACCGCTGGACGGAGGCTGGGTACCCGCCGCTGTGGCGAAGCCCTTCGCTGACCGATCACGAAGAGGCCGATATACGCGGCTACCCGGAGACGTGGAAGGACGAGCGCGACCTCGACTGGATCGGGTCCGCGCTGCTGCGCTGCTTCCGGCGAGCAGCCCCGGCCTGCGGGCCGTCACCATGCGTCACAGTGTGGCCCGGCGGCCGGAATGGGGGAGTCGCTGATGGCCTGGGACGGCATCCTCCCTCTTCATCCTCGCATTCTTCGGCGCGGTTTCACTCCTGCTGGCGCAGGTCAGCGACGTGCTGGCGAGACTGCCGCAGATCATCAGCGCCTGGCGCCGGGTACGGCAGGAGTGGAACGGTGCGGTCGGGTCCGGGGGGCGTAGCCGGTCGGCAGGTGCCGACTCCCCCGGCACCCATGTGGCCGGCTCGAACGGCGGAACCCCTCGGCGTGCGCCACTGGGAGCACACGTCAGTGAGGACAGCGACGGTGCGAGCGCCCCGTGAGCGTCCTCGGTGCCTCGCGCCCACCGCCTGCCGGGACTGTCTTCGTCAGCCCGGCTGGCCGGTCCGCTCCCCCGTGCAACCTTGCGCGCTTCCCGGACTTCCTATTGTCGGGGGATCGTCCCTCCGGGCTCTGCCGGACGAGAGAGGTGGCACGGGGAATGCCGGAACAGGAAGAGTGGGAGCGCGAGTTCGATCACAGGTGGGCGAACTCGGCCGAGCACAAGGAGCCCTCCGCGCGGGCCCGGATGCTCGCCGCCCGCTGGAAGGAGAACCCGCCGGACCCGGCGCCCTTCCGCGCCGACCCCGGTCCGGTGCCGCGCCGCTCGTCGTGGGTGTCGACGGCCGTGGTGCTCGGCTGCGTGGCCGTGGTGATCGTGCTGCTGGGCTACGCGCAGATGCGTTCCTCCTACTGACGCGCGCCGGCGCGGCCGTGGCCTCTTTGCCGCCCCTGGGCGCGTTCCCGACCGCTTCATGGGGAGCGGCGGGTGCACACTGGATGCGGGACGAGTGCCTGAGTGCGGGGTGATGCAGCATGCAGAGCCGATTCCGGAGCGACCGGCGCCTGACCGTGCGCATGGGTCTGACGCTGTTCATGCTCGGGCTGCTGTACGTCGGGTTCGTCGCCGCGCTGATCGTGCTGCTGCGGTCCTGGGTGCTGGTGGCCGTCCTGGTCGGGGCGATGTTCGTGGCGCAGTTCTGGTTCTCCGACCGGATCGCCATGTTCGCGATGCGCGGGCGGGTCGTCGAGCGCGAGGAGTATCCGGAGCTGCACGCGGTGGTGGACCGGCTGTGTGCGATGGCCGACCTGTCCAAGCCGGCGGTCGCCGTGTCCCCGATGGACATGCCGAACGCGTTCGCGACCGGGCGCAGCCCCGAGCACGCCGTCGTCTGCGTGACCACCGGGCTGCTGCGCCGGCTGGATCCCGGGGAGCTGGAGGGCGTGCTGGCGCACGAGCTGTCGCACGTGCGGCACAAGGACGTCGCCGTGATCACGATCGCGTCGTTCCTCGGGGTGCTCGCCGGTCTGGTCGTGCGGTTCGCCCTCTACTCGCAGATCCTGGGCGGGGGGCCGCCGGGACCAGAACACGGCCGCCGTGCTCGCCGCCGTACTGGGTGTCTCCCTGGCCGTGTACGCGATCAGCTTCCTGCTGATCCGAGCGCTGTCCCGGTACCGGGAGCTGGCGGCCGACCGTGCGGCGGCCCTCCTCACCGGGCGGCCTTCGGCGCTGGCGTCGGCGCTGACCAAGGTCTCCGGGGAGATCGCCCGGATCCCGGCCGAGGACCTGCGCACGGTCCAGGCGTTCAACGCCTTCTACTTCACCCCGGCGACCGGCGGGAAGGCCGGTCTGGAGCGGTTCTTCTCCACCCACCCGGCCCTGGAGCAGCGGCTGGAGCAGCTCGGCCGGATCTCCGCGGAGCTGGGCGAGGCCGCCCGTCCGGGCAGGGCGGGCTGAGCGGTGGGCCTGCTGGACATCCTGCTGGGCCGTACGAGACCGGTCGCGCCGGATCTCGACCGGCTGTTCGCGCTGCCCTCCGCCGCCGTGACCCTCCAGGCGGCGGCCGGTTTCACGGCGACCGGCGACGGTGCGGTGTGTTTCGCCACCGTGGAGGGGGCGGCCTTCGAGCAGACCCACCGTGAGGTGCGGGCGCTGCTGGACGCGGACAGCGACCGCACCGGCCCGCCGGTGGAGCTGCGCCGGGACGGCTACGGCTACTCCTGGCTGGTGTCCCGCCGCTCCCCCGACCGGCTGCCGCAGCTCGTCGGTGACCTGCACGCGGTGAACACGTCCCTGGAGGCCAACGGCTTCGGTCCGCAGCTACTCTGCTCCCTGGCCGGCTTCAGGGATGACACCGGCCGGAAGCTGGCGCTCGTCTACCTGTACAAGCGCGGCACGTACTACCCGTTCGGTCCACTGCCCGGTGGCGCCGGGCGGCGGGACAGCGCGCTGGAGCTGCAGGTGCGGGCGGTGCTCGGGGACGACCTGCGGATCGAGCCGGACCTGGGCCGCTGGTTCCCGGTCTGGGGCGCCCCGGGCCTGTGACGTCCGGCGCCGCCCGGAGTGGGTGCCGCGTCCGGGGAGACCGGGCGGAGGGGCCGTCGCGCCTCCGTTCCGCCCGGCGCGGGGAGAGCGTCACCGCGGGTGCGTCCGGTTCTCCGGCCGCGGGGCCGGCGTGAGTGAATGACCCGCATGGACGAACTCACCGGTTTCAGCTACGCGTACGACGGCGAACGGCTCAGCGGGGTGAGCGCCGGTCCGGCCGGCCGGGCCACGGCGATCCTGCTGCACGGCGCCGGCAACGGCAGCAAGGAACGGCTGTCGCCGCTGCTCGCCGACTTCGCCGGCCACGGCTGCCGTGCCCTGGCGTTCGACTTCTCCGGACACGGCGACAGCACGGGCGCGCTCGCCGAGCTGAGCCTGCGCCGGCGCCACGAGCAGGCGGTGGCGGTGCTCGACGCGCACGCCCCGGCGGACGATCCGCTGATCCTGGTCGGCTTCAGCATGAGCGGCCAGACGGTCGCGGATCTGATGCGGCACTACGGACGCCGGGTCGCCGCCGTCGGCCTGTGCGCGCCCGCCGTCTACTCCCCCGAGGCCTGGGAGGTGCCGTTCGGCGACGGTGACAGCCGCTTCTCGGAGATCATCCGCACTCCCGATAGCTGGCGGACCTCCCCCGCCCTGGAGGCCTTCTCGTCCTACGAGGGCCGGGCGGTCCTGGTGGTCCCGGGCACCGACACGGTCATCCCGGCGGTGGTGACCCGAGCCGTGCAGGAAGCGCTGTCGGCCCGCGCGCGGTTCTCGCGCCTGGAGCTAACGGACGCCGACCACTGGCTGGGGCTGTGGCTGCGCGACCACGCGGAGGACCGGAGGGCACTGGTGGCGGCGCTGGTGGAGGCCGTGTCGGAGCGGGAGCCGACGGCGTGACGGTGCCGGGTGCCCCGCACCGGCGGGGCACCCGGCGGCACGGCCGGTTCAGCGGGAGTAACGCATCAGCGCCCGCACCATGTGGCACGTCGTGTCGGACGGCGGACGCATCCCGATCCGCTCCGCAGTGCCGCGGATGGTCTCGTCGCGGGCCTCGCCCGGGAGGTGGACCCCGGAGTCGAGCAGGGCTATGGCGAGGCGCATGGCCTTCAGGCGCCGGTTGTGCGCGACGTACCACTCGCGTGGCCGTCCGGCCGGCAGGGGGCGCTTCGCCACGGGCTCGTAGGGCGAGTCGAACAGCACGGATCGCTGGGCGGTGGACTGGGTCGGCAACGGCTTCGGCTTCAGGGCGGCAGCGGGCACGGGCATCCTCCTGTCGCGGTCAGGGCAGCCGCCGGCGGTCCGGCGCCTGCCCTCGAACACTGCCTCCAGTCTACTGCCGGGCACTGACAACCGGGGGCGTGCCGGAGTCAGTAAAGCGCCAGGTGAGGCGGGAAATTGGCGCCCCGTCACGGCAGATGACGGTGGGGCTGCCGAGGTGTCGGGAATTCGAACAGGGGTGGGGCCGGGTACCGTGTGCCGCATGGAAATCTGGATCAACCCGGCCTGCTCCAAGTGCCGTAGCGCCCTCAGCCTGCTGGACGCCGAGAAGGCCGACTACACCGTCCGCCGCTATCTGGAGGACGTGCCGGGCGAGGACGAGATCAGGGCCGTTCTGGAGCGGCTGGGCCTGGAGCCGTGGGACATCACCCGCACCCAGGAGGCGGTCGCCCAGGAGCTGGGGATCGGGGACTGGGCCCGGGACGAGGCGTCGCGGGGGCGGTGGATCACGGCCCTCGCCGAGCACCCCCGGCTGATCCAGCGGCCCATCATCACCGCCGACGACGGTACGGCCCTGGTCGCGCGGACCGAGGAGGCGGTGCGGGAGGGCGTGTCCCGTGGCAGAGAAAACTGAGCGCTTCTCAACTCGCCTGTGACTCACGTTACTTGAGACAGTGCCGGGACCGTTGAGTCACTTCGTTCGGTATCTCGTACATAGCGGCGTACGCTCCCCTAGCTCTTCAGGAGGCGCGCATGTCGCGCAAGCGAAGTCTCGGTACGAAGAAGAAGATCGCGCTGCTCGTCAGCGCCGCGGCGGTGGCGGGCGGTGGGGCCTTCGCGCTGGCCGGCACGTCCGGCGCCGCACAGCCACAGCAGGCGAAGACCCTGTCCACCGGTGATTCGACGGTCTGCCAGGGGCTCGCCACCGCCCTCGGCAACAACCAGAAGTTCATCGACGGCCAGAAGGCGAAGCCGGACGCGCAGTCGGCGGCCCGGATCGCCAACCGGCAGGCGGTGATCGACCAGATCAAGGTCCAGCAGAAGGCGTCCGGTTGCACCGTTGGGGAGTCGGCTCAGGACTCCCAGGCGGCGCAGAACGGCGGCGCCCAGCAGGGCTCGGGCCAGCAGGCGGGCGGCGCTCAACAGGGCAATGGCCAGCAGGCGGGCGGCGCCCAGCAGGGCAACGGCCAGCAGGCGGGGGGCGCCCAGCAGGCCTCCGGTCAGCAGGTGTGCAAGGGCTCCACCGTGACGCTCTCCGGTGAGGGCGGCGCCCCGGCCGCCTCCAGCGGCCAGTTCCCGGCGGGGACGACGCTCAAGGTCACCAACCTGGACAACAACAAGTCCACCACGGTGAAGGTGACGTCCGTCTCCGGAAGCTGCGTCCTGCTGAACAACGCCGCGTTCGAGCAGGTCCGCGAGCCCGGCAAGTTCCTCATCCGGCGGGCGGTGATCGAGAAGGTGGGGTGAGGCCCGGACCCGGGAACCGGTCCGGTGATGACGCGGGTGTCCCGCTGTCCACGGCCACGGAGAGCGGGACACCGGCCCTCGAGGACCGCCGCCCGAACGCCAACGTCGACCCGTACGCGGTGACCCGCCTGTCGGTGGACACCTGCTGCGCCGCGCCGGAGAGGGCCGGTCAGGTCTGATCCGCCGGACCGCATCCGAGGGGCGCCCGCCGTCATGGCGGGCGCCCCTCGCGCATGCCGCCGCCTCGCGGCCGCGACGGTGCCGTCCGAGGAGTGAGACGGGATTCCGGACACGCCGACCGGCCCCCAGGCCCCTGACCAGGCCTTCGGGCCGGTCCCGCGGTCGCACGCAATGTCAATTTCATGCCAAGGAAGCGTCCAAGCAGTGAGAGGAGACTCCTGCCGGGCGTGCGCCTCTGCTTCAATGGGCCCATGGCCGGCTTCCAGATGATCACCGCGACGGGTCGTCACGACCTCCAGCCGTTCTGGCCTTCCCGTCAGCACCACGACTTCGACCGTGTGTGTTGCCGCGCGACGAACGCGCGGGCCCTCTAAAGCCGTACACCCCCGGCCTTCGGCCAGCGCGAAACGACGTACGTCCCCGGCGTGCCCGACCACGAATCGTGGCCGCCGTCCTGCCCGACGAACCTCTCGCGCGAAAGAGCTGACCTCTCATGGCGACCACCCGTTCCCTCTCCACCGCCGCCGTCAACTCCCCTGCCCAGAACGGCTCCCGGCACCGGCTGCGCGCCGTCGACCGGGACGAGGTGGTGGACGTCGCGGACTTCCTGCCGCCCGGCGCCACCTGGCTGCCCGCGCCGCAGCACACCCTGCCCACCCTGCCCGGCCAGCCGCCGATGGTCGGCTACCTGGTGCTGGTCCCGGCCGACCAGCGGCCCCCGTTCCTGCCGGTCGCGGTCCCGGACCAGCCGGAGGCCGAGCAGGACGCCGGCGACGCCGAGCCGCTGGTGCGGATCGACCCCGTGCAGCGCACCGCCAGCGTGGACGGCCGTGAACTCGACCTGACCTACCTGGAGTACGAGCTGCTCGCGCACCTGGTGGCGCACCCGCACCGGGTGCACACCCGCGACCAGCTCGTCACCACGGTCTGGGGGTACGGCCACGTCGGTGACGGCCGCACCGTCGACGTCCACATCGCCCGGCTGCGCCGCAAGCTGGGCGCCCAGCACCGCCAGACCATCCAGACGGTGCGGCGCGTCGGCTACAAGTACACCCCGCCGGCGGGCCGCTGACCCTCCTGGCGGCTCTGCCCTCGGCAGAGTCCGGTTCCGGTCCGCCCCCGGACGGGGCACCATCCCGGCATGAGACTTCTGGTGCTGGGCGGTACGGAGTTCGTGGGGCGGGCCGTCGTGGAGGCCGCGCTCGGACGCGGCTGGGAGGTGACCGTCCTCAACCGGGGGCGGCACCCGGCCCCGCCGGGCGTGCGGGCGTTGACCGGTGACCGTACCGCCGCCGACGGCCTCGCCGCGCTCGCGGCGGACGGCGGCGGCTGGGACGCCGTGGTCGACACCTGGCCGGGCGCGCCGCGTGCCGTGGACGCGGCGGCCCGGCTGCTGCGCGGCCGGGCCGGGCGGTACGTGTACGTCTCCAGCCGGTCGGTGTACGCCTGGCCCCGGCCCCGCGGCGGCACGGAGGACGCCCCGCTGGTCGAGGGTGCCGCCGCCGACGCTGAGGCGACGGACTACGCCCGGGACAAGCGGGGCGGCGAGCTGGCCGCCGTCGGGGCCTTCGGCACCGCCGGTTCCCTCCTGGTCCGGGCCGGGCTGATCCTCGGCCCGTACGAGAACATCGGCCGGCTGCCCTGGTGGCTGACCCGCGTGGCCCGCGGCGGCCCCGTCCTCGCTCCCGGTCCGCGTGGGCTGCCGATCCAGTACGTCGACGCGCGCGACCTCGCCGACTGGCTGCTGGGCGGTGTGGAGCGGGAGTTGAGCGGGCCGTACAACCTGGCGAGCCCCCTCGGCCACACCACGACGGACGAGCTGCTCCAGGCCTGTCTGCGTGTCACCGGCGCGGACGCGGAGCTGCGCTGGACCGACCCGGACGTGATCCTCGGCGCCGGGATCGAGCCGTGGACGGAGCTGCCGGTGTGGGTGCCGCCGGACAGCGAGCTGCACGTCGCGGTGTACGGCGCCGACGTGTCGCGGGCGCTGGCGACGGGCCTGGTGTGCCGGCCGGCCGCCGAGACCGTCGCGGACACCTGGCGGTGGCTGACGGAGACCGGGGGCACGGCGCCGCTGCGGCCGGACCGGCCCCCCACGGGCCTGGACCCGCGGGTGGAGGCGAGGCTGCTGGCCGGCGCCGGGGGTGTACCTGGCACCACCCCCTGACGTGGGGCTGCGCCCAGTGACCGGGCGGGCCGGGCCGGACAGACTGGCCCCATGGACACGGACACGTACGAGGACGACTTCCGCAGCCGCGCCCGGGAGGCGGTGCTGGCCGCGGTACGGGGGCTCGTCCTCGCCCTGGTGATGCTGCCGGTGACGCTGCTGTGCCTCACCCTGACCCTCGTCTCGCTGGAACTCCTCCCGGTGGGACTCGGGTTCCTGCTGACCCCCTGGATCCTCGGCGGGCTGAGGGACTACGCGAACACCCGGCGCCGGCTGGCCGAGGAGTGGTGCGGGGTGCGGATCCCGGTGGCGTACCGGCCCGTCCCGCAGGGCGCCGGCCCCTGGACGCGCACCCTCACCATGCTCCGCGACCCACAGACCTGGCGGGACGTGCGCTGGCTGCTGGTCGACATGACGGCGGGCTTCGTCACCGCGCTGCTCCCGGCCCTGGTGCTGTTCTTCCCGTTTCAGGGGCTGCTGCTGCCGGCCGGGCTGTGGCGCGCGTACGTGTCCGGTCCGGCCGACACCTATTGGTACGCCTTCGTGCCGGTCACCGGCCAGGCCACCGCCTTCCTCGCCGCCGCGCTCGCCGCCGCGGTGCTGGTGTTCGCCCACCGCTTCGCCCCGCGGCTGCTCACCGCGCACTTCCGGCTCACCCGGGCCGTTCTCGGCGGGGAACAGGGCGAACTCGTGGAGCGGGTACGGGTGCTGACCGAGACCCGGCAGGACGCGGTGGACACCTCGGCCGCCGAGCTGCGCCGCATCGAGCGGGACCTGCACGACGGCGCCCAGGCCCGGCTGGTCGCGATGGGCATGGACCTGGGCACCATCGAGATGCTGGTCGAACGGGACGCGGCGCAGGCGAAGAGGCTGCTCGCCCAGGCCCGGCGGAACTCCGCGGAGGCCCTGGAGGAACTGCGCGACCTGGTGCGCGGCATCCATCCGCCGGTCCTCGCCGAACGCGGACTCGGTGACGCCGTACGGGCGTTGGCGCTGCGGCTGCCGCCGGTGACGGAGGTGTCCGTGGAGCTGGCGGGCCGGGTGGAGGCGCCGGTCGAGTCGGCCGCCTACTTCGCGGTCAGCGAGGTGCTCACCAACGCGGTCAAGCACTCCGGGGCCGACCGGATCTGGATCGACGTGCACCACGACGACGGCCGGCTGCGGATCACGGTCACGGACAACGGACGGGGCGGCGCGGCCGTCGGGCCCGGCTCGGGGCTCGCCGGGATCGAGCGGCGGCTCGGTACATTCGACGGAGTCCTGGCCGTCAGCAGCCCCGCCGGCGGTCCCACCATGGTGACCGTGGAGATCCCGTGCGTGTTGTCCTAGCCGAAGACCTGTTCCTGTTGCGCGACGGACTGGTGCGGATGCTGGAGGCCTACGGCTTCGAGATCGCCGCCGCCGTCGGGACCGGTCCCGAACTCGCCCGCGCGCTGGCCGGGTCGGGGCCGGACGTGGCGGTGGTCGATGTGCGCCTGCCGCCGACGCACACCGACGAGGGTCTCCAGTGCGCGCTCGCGGCCCGGCGCGAGCGGCCCGGGCTGCCTGTGCTGGTGCTCTCCCAGCACGTCGAGCAGTTGTACGCGCGCGAGCTGCTCGCCGACGGCGACGGCGGCATCGGCTATCTGCTGAAGGACCGGGTGTTCGACACGGACCAGTTCGTGGACGCGGTACGACGGGTGGCGGCGGGCGGTACGGCGATGGACCCGCAGGTGATCCAGCAGCTCCTGGCACGGCGGTCGGCCGGCGACCGGGCGCTGGGCCGCCTCACCCCGCGCGAGCGGGAGGTGCTGGAGCTGATGGCGCAGGGCCGGTCCAACGCGGGTATCGCGGCACAGTTGGGGGTGACGGAACGGGCCATTGCCAAACACACCTCCAACATCTTCGGCAAACTGGGCCTGGAGGTGTCGGACGATGACAACCGACGCGTTCTGGCCGTGCTCGCCCACCTGGACCGCGACCGCTGATTTCCCGCGAACATCCGCTGTTCAGGCGGTTGTTGGTGCGGAAGTGGCGTGGTGGCCCCGGGACTGATTCGCGGGACGGTTGAACACCTGCGCGACGGCGTGCGTATGGAAGGGCGCCGCTTCACTCCTGTCGGGCGCCTCGATGCTGCCCCGCAAGGAAGTCAGAGGAGTTCCATGGGACGCAACACACGCAAACGCCGCACGCCGCTGGCCACCAAGGCCATAGCCGCATCGGCGGCCCTAGCGCTCGGCGGGGGCGGGCTGATCTGGGCGAATTTCTACGCCTCGGCGCACGAGCCGGACCACCAGACGTGGGGAGGCAACCAGACCAAGGCCTCGACGGCGCAGGTCGCGACCATCTCCTGCCCGGACGTCGGCCAGAAGCTGACGAACGTGCCGAACGCGGCCCGGCAGGGCGTGGCGACGGAGGTGGCCAACCTCGACAAGCAGATCACCGAGGCCTACACCCGGCTCGCCGCCACCCGCAACGCGCAGACGCGGGACGCGAGCTTCGTGCAGAACGCGATCGTCGGCCCCCTCAAGGAGAAGCGGGCGGCGACGATCGACCGGATCCGGATCGACATCCAGCGGGTCGGCGGTTCCTTCGACGACGCGCTCCGGCAGCTCGCCGCCTGTACGACGCAGGCCGCCAACCAGACCAACGCCGGCGGTCAGCAGCAGAACGGCGGCCAGCAGAACAACACGGGCGGTCAGCAGCAGAACAACACCGGTGGCCAGCAGCAGAACGGCGGACAGCAGCAGGGCCAGAACGGGCAGCAGCAGGGCAACAACGGTCAGCAGGGCAATGTCGGCGGGCAGGCCGGCAACGGCCCGGCGGCGGCCGACTTCGTCGACATCACCAAGGTGGCGCCGAACGTCCAGGGCAAGCCGCGCAGGAGCGGGAACGCCTCGACCGGCACGTTCACCACGCGCTGCGGTGTGAACGCCAACAAGAACTTCAACACCGACAACGTGATCGTGGCGCCCGGCGTGACCAACGGCGCGCACCACCTGCACGACTACGTCGGCAACCAGAAGATCAACGCGTTCGCCAGCAACAACACGTTCCTCCAGGGCGGCACTAGCTGCCAGAACACCAGCGACCTGTCGTCGTACTACTGGCCGGTCGTGCGCGTCCAGGACGGTACGCAGGACTTCGACCAGAACAAGGACGGCGGTGGCAAGGAAGGCAACGTCGGCAAGATCCTGACCCCGGCCCAGGCCCAGATCAAGTACGTGGGCAGCCCGGCGAGCAAGGTGGTCGCGATGCCGCAGTTCCTGCGCATCATCACCGGTGACGCCAAGACCACCACCAACGGTCTGGCGAACGCCAACGCCCACTGGAGCTGCACCGGCTTCGAGGGCAAGGTCCAGTTGACGCAGCAGTACCCGATCTGCCCGCAGGGCAGCAAGGTGGTGCGGAGTTTCGCCTTCCAGAGCTGCTGGGACGGGCAGAACGCCGACAGCGCCAACCACCGCACGCACGTCGCCTTCGCCGACCCGGCGAGCGGTGTCTGCCCGAACGGCTTCAAGGCCATCCCGCAGCTCACGATGCGCCTGGTGTACAACATCACCCCGCCGACCGTGCAGAACGGCCAGGTGAAGAACGCCTACGCGGTGGACGGCTTCCCGGAGCAGCTACACAAGGCGGCCACGGACCACGACGACTTCATCAGCATCACGAAGAACGGACTGGCCAACAAGATCGCCAACTGCCTGAACCGGGGCCAGAACTGCGCCTGATCCCCGCGAGGGACACATGACAGAAGGCCGGTGACGAGTCCCCCTCCCGTCGCCGGCCTTCGTCGTGCCCCGTGGCACGGCCGGGTCAGCCGCTGTGCGCGTGATGGTCGGTGCCGGCCTCCAGATCGCCGCCGAGCGTGCCGCGCAGCGCCTTGACCACCCCGTCGTCGCCGACGGCCACCCACTTGCGGCCGACCAGGTAGTGGCCGCCGTAGTCCTTCGCCTCGTTGATCCACTCGCGCTGGCCCCGGTCGGTGGCGAAGGTGGCGAGGACGAACCTGCCGTCGCCGTTGCGGCAGATGGCCTGGCGGATCTCGTCGGCGTCGGTCTGCATGTCCGGCTTGCAGCGCACCTCGGCGGCCAGGCGTTCCAGGCTGCCGGTCGCGGTGGGCGGCACCGCCTCGGTGCGGCCGCCCGGGGCGCAGCCCGCCAGCGCCGTCACGGCCGCGGCGCCGAGCAGCAGCCTTGTCAACCTCATCTGTTCCTCCGGTCCTGGTGGGCCGAGCATGCCCCGGCGTCCACGGATACGGATGCCGCGAGCGGTCCGCTCAAATTCCTCGCCGGGGTGCGCGCCCGTGTGCCAGGGTGACCCGGTGAACCAGGACTGGGAAGACCGCGTGGCCGCCGCCTGGGCGTCCTTCGACGAGTATCCGCAGGAGCGGGCGGACGAGTTCCGCGCGGTGATCGAGGGCCTCGTCGCCGAGCTGCCGGCCGGCAGTCCGCTGGGTCCCTTCGAGTCGGCGTGCGCCTGGGACTCGACCGGCCACTCGGACCGGGCGGTGCCGCTGTACCGGCTGGCGCTCGCCCGCGGGCTGACGGGGTACAAGGGCCGCCGCGCCCGGATCCAGTTGTCGAGTTCGCTGCGCAACATCGGACAGGCGGCGAAGGGCGTCCGGCTCCTCACTCCCGAACTGGACGCGTCCTCGGACGAGTTGGACGACGCCGTCCGCGCCACCCTCGCCCTGTGCCTGTCCTCCCTCGGCCGTGACCGCGAGGGGCTGGCCCTCGTGCTCGGGGCCCTGGCCCCGCATCTGCCGCGCTACCAGCGGTCGATGGCGGCCTACGCGCGCGCCCTCACCGGACCGGAGGCGTGAAACGCTGGTCCGGCGGTGACCAACCCACCGCCCGCTCGTTCTTCCGGACGTGCAGTCACAGGAAGTAGCCCAGCGTCACGCACCCGCCTCCGCCGGTCACGTCGGCGTCGAGCAGGCCGAGGCCGCGCTCGTCGAGCACTACCCCCGGCTGGTCCGGCTCGCCTACCTCGTGCTGCCGCCGGGCCCCGGCCGCAGTCGCCGCGTGCTGACCGCACACGCCCTCGCCCAGCGCGCCCTGCCCCGCGGGCGCAAGCGGCCGGCCGTGATCCCGGCCCGAGTGCCGGGCCGGGAGGGCGACCCGGGGTACGCCTATCTGCGCGGGCGGGTCCTGCGGGCGGCCCTCGAGGCGGCCCGCCCGCGCACGGGCCTGCCCCGGCTGACGCTGCCCCTGGTGTGGGGCCTGCGGCTGTCCCCGGGCTCGGGCGGCGCGGACGCACTCGCGCTGGACCAGCGGCTGGCCACCCTGTCCGCCCCGGCCCGCGCCGCCTACGTGCTGCGCGGCCTGGAGAAGCTGTCCGACCGGGACGTCCGCGAGATCCTCCAGGACGCCGGCGTGGACGACCCGGATGGCGCGCTGGCCTCGGCGAACAGCGTGCCCACGCACCCGGCCCTGCTCGCCTCCCCCGAGTTCGACCCGTGCGCGCTCCAGGCCCGCCCCACCGACCTGAGGCGCCGCCACCAGCACGCCAGGGGCGCGCTCGCCGCCGCCGCGGCGCTCGCGGTGTGCGGCGTACTGGTGGCCGTGCCGGGCGGCGGCTGGGGCCCGGACGGCGCCGCCGCGCCCGTCTACGCCGAGAACCCGGCCGCCGAGGCCGCCCTGGACCCCGGCAGGCTCACCCGGGTCTCCCCCACCGCCTGGCACACCTCGGCCCGCACCGACTTCTCGGTGTGGCCCGCGCGCGGTCCCCTCACCGGGGACCGCGCCCTGCTGCGCCGGGCCCTCGCGGTATGGGCCCGTCCCGGGGGGACGGTCCGCGTCTCGGCGCCCCCGGGCACCGCGACCGGCGGCCCGGCCGGCCCGCCCCGACTGCTGTACGCGGGCGAGGTGGACAACGCCCGAGTGGTGCTCCTGTACGACGGGCTGCGCATCGCCCGGTACGCCGAGCCGAGGGACGGCACCCAGGGCGCGGCCCTCGACTTCGCCCGGGTCGACGGCGCGACGCGTGCCGGGTCGAGCGCGCTGGTACTGAGCCGCGCCGACGGCAACGTCCGCTATCTCACCGCTCCGTGGGTGCGCGGGGCGGCCCGGCGTGACCTGACGAAGCCGGACACGGCCGCGGTGCCGCTGACCGTGACCGACGGGGTGACCGCGCCGGTGGCCGGCCCGGCCCCGCGGTCAGGTTCCTGCACCTCGTGGACCGTGCTCCAGTTGACCGGCCCGTCCGGCACCCAGGTGGCCAGCGACCTCGGCGAACTGGTCCCGGCCCGTCTCACGGCCGGCCGCCCCGGCTCGCCCCGGGAGGTGACCGGTGGCGAACGGCTGCGCACGTGGGCGCCGTTCGCCTGCTCGCTGGCGGCCGAGCGGTCGGCGGGCATCCGGAGCGTCAACGCCTGGGCCTACGCCGAGCAGCCGCTGCCCGACGGCAGCGGGGCCGGTTCGTGGGTGTGCACACGGGCCGAGACCTGGCGCGGTGACGGCACGGCCGCGCTGGCCCAGTTCCGTACGCCGGGCGGGGCGACCGGGGCGGTCGTCGCCAAGGGCACGGACGTACCGGCCTGCGGGCCGCGGGATCCCCATGTGCTGGCCGGAGTGCTGTGGAAGTCGGCGGGCGGGCGCTGGTATCTGCTGGCCGCGGGCAGCTCGGGGACGTCGTCGGTCTCGGCGACGGGCGGGGTCACCGCGTCGGCGCGGGGCCCGCTGCTGGCCGTCAGGGCGACGCAGGGCGTCCGGGCCGACCTGGCCGGCACGCTGGCGGACGGCCGGCGGATCACCGGGCTGCGCTAGCCGGGCCCTGGCTGACAGCGGCGTCAACAAGGTGTAACGCGGGGGTTCTCACATGCCGTACCCGCCAGTGCATTGACGCCATGTCTCATAAGCGGGCCCGGCCGGTGGAGTCCGAGCGGGTCGCCCTCAAAGCAGGCGGAGTCGTACGTCTTCGTCGCCGGCGGTATCGGCATCACCCCGATCCTGCCTATGCTGCGGGCCCTGCCGGAGGGCGCCGAGCGACGGCTGCTGTACGCGGACGCGGGCGTCGATGCCGTACCTGGACCGGCTGCGCGGGCTCGCCGGGACGGGGCCGGCGGGGGGAGGCTGACGGTCGTCGCCGAGGACGGGCGGCCGGACCTGGACGCGCTGTTCGCGGACGTGACCGAGGGAACGGCGGTGTACTGCTGCGGCCCGGAGGGTCCGACGGCGGCGGTACGGGATCGGCTGCCCGCCGGGGTGACCCTGCACGCGGAGCGGTTCGCGCCCGGTGCCGGGGGCGGCGGCGACGCGGAGTTCCAGCTCGAACTGCGCCGCAGCGGGCGGACCCTGACGGTGCCGGCCGGTTCCACGGTGCTGGCCGCCGTGCGGCGCGCGCTGCCGGACACCGCCCTACTCGTGCGAGCAGGGGTTCTGCGGGACCTGCCGACAGCGGGTGCTGGAGGGCGAGGTCGATCACCGCGACGAGCTGCTGACGGCCGCGGAGCGGGCCGACTCCCTGCTGATCTGCGTCTCACGGGCCCGGAGCGACCGCCTGGTGCTCGACAGGTGAACACCGGCGGCCGAATCTGATCGGTAAGGTGTTCGCATGAGTACCGGGGTTCGCCGCAGGATGGGCGTCGAGGAGCGGCGGCAGCAACTGATCGGTGTCGCCCTCGACCTCTTCAGCCGGCGTTCGCCCGACGAGGTCTCCATCGACGAGATAGCGACGGCGGCGGGCATCTCGCGCCCGCTCGTCTACCACTACTTCCCCGGCAAACTCAGCCTGTACGAGGCCGCGTTGCAGCGGGCCGCGGAGGATCTCGCGAGCCGCTTCGACGAGCCGCACGAGGGCCCGCTCGGCGCCCGGCTGCTGCGTGTGATGCGCCGCTACTTCGACTTCGTGGACGACCACGGGCCCGGTTTCTCGGCGCTGATGCGCGGCGGCCCCGCCGTGCCCGCGGACGGCGTGGGCTCCCGGGAGCACGCGTCGGCGACCAACGCGCTCATCGACTCCGTACGGCAGGCCGCGTACGACCGGATCCTGTCGCATCTCGGCGTGGCCGAGGCGTCCGCACGTCTGGAGCTGGTCGTCCGCTCCTGGATCTCGCTGGCCGAGTCCACGGCCCTGCTCTGGCTGGACGGCCGCCGCGTCCCGCGCGCCGAGCTGGAGACGCAGCTCGTGCACGACTTCGCCGCGCTGGCCGCCGTCAGTGCCGCCTACGACCCGGACACGGCGGCGCTGCTGCGCACGATGATGCGGGACGAGCCGGCCGACGGCCCCTTCGCGGAGCTGGCCGGCCGGCTCGTGTCCCTGGCGTCCTGAGCGGTGCCTACCGGTCGAACTTGCGGTACGACGCGTCGAGGTCACGGACCTCGGCGGAGGCGTGCAGGGTGACCGCCGCCTGAGCCACGTGCTCGCGGAGCAGTTCCAGGACCGCCCCGGTGAGCCTCGCCTTCGTCTCCTCGCTGCGGCCGGCGAGGAGCCCGATCGTCACGTGCACGACGGCGTGCCCGCGCGCCTCGGGATCCTCGTACCCGAACACCGTGTACGCGCTCGGCCGGAACTGCGTCTTGCAGGCTTCCGGCTTCGCCGCCGCGATCTCCACGGTCGCCTCGTGCAGCGCCCGCGCGAACCCCTCGCGGTCGAAGGCGTCTTGCACGGTGTCGGAGTAGTCGATGGTGATCTGCGGCATGCGCACTCCTGTTCCACGGCAACGGTGTCAGCCTAGTTCCCGGTCCTGGTGAACACCGCCACGGTCCGCGCCGGCACGGTGAAGGTACCCGGGCCGGCCGCGTAGGAGGCGGTCCTCACCACCGGGTCGGCACCGGCCGCCTGCACCGGGTGCAGCCGGTAGTGCGTGCCGGCGAGGGCGCCGATCCGCTGCTCCTGCCGGTGCGGGGTGGCGTTGAGGACGACGACCAGGCCACCGAGGCGCATGGTGATCACGCCGGGTGTCTCGTCCTTGCCGGACAGGGGGAAGGACAGCCGGTCCTGCACCTGGGCGGCCGTGCCGAGGGAGAAGGCCTTCTCGCTCGTCCGGATCCTCAGCAGGTCCTGGTAGGCGGCCGAGGCCCCGGTGATCTGCGGACAGCCGGCCTTCACCGTGGTGAGCAGCGGTCGGGCGTACGTCCACTTGGACCGGTTGTCGGCGGCCATGGGCAGTCCGCGTCCGAAGCCGTTGCCGTCGGCGCAGTTCCAGTGGATGGCGTTGAACCAGTCCCCGCTGTCGTGCGAGTTGCGGTCCAGGGACTTGGACCGCAGCAGGTCGGTGCCCGCCTGGGAGAGCGACGGTCCCTGGGAGAGGGTGGCCGTGGCCATCGCCAGGACCTGCATCCGGGCCCGGTCGGCGGCGCTTGTCGAGGCGGGCAGTTTGTAGGTCAGCGTGTCGAAGAGGGATTCGTTGTCGTGGGCGTCGGCGTAGGCGAGGGCGTCGCCGGGCGCGTCCGCGTATCCGGCGGGCGAGCCGTTGTAGTCGACCTCGGAGCCCGTGACCTGCTTGCCGTCGGTGTCGGTGAAGGCGAACGACTTCAGGTTGCCGGTGAGGCCGATCCTGATCAGGTCCTGGTAGTGCAGGAGCCGGGTCCTCTGTTCCGCCTCGGAGCCGTTGGCGGTGGAGGAGTTGGGGTCGGTGTAGAGCCCGGAGGCGAAGCCCTGCACGCCGGGGTCGGAGTCGAAGGGGCTGCCGCCGCGCACGGCGTCGCGGGCGCGGTCGGAGAAGGTGGCGATGCCGGTGCCGGCCATGTTCTTCTGGGTGGCCTGCACGAACCGGGCGTCGTCGGCGACCTCGCCGAAGTTCCAGCCCTCGCCGTAGAGGATGATCTTCCTGCCGTCGACGCCGTCCTTCTCCGGGGTCAGCGCGTCCAGGGCCTTGCGGACGGCGAGGATGTTGGCCTTGGGGTGGTGGCCCATGAGGTCGAAGCGGAACCCGTCCACCTTGTACTGCTTCGCCCAGGTGACGATCGAGTCCACGACCAGCTTGCCCATCATGGCGTTCTCGGGCGCCGTGTCGGCGCAGCAGGTGCTGTCGGCGACCGAGCCGTCGGCCAGGAGCCGCTGGTAGTAGCCGGGCACGATCTTGTCGAGCACGGAGGTGTCCGCCCGGCCGCTCGCCGCGGTGTGGTTGTAGACGACGTCCATGACGACCCGCAGGCCGTCCTCGTTCAGCGCCTTGACCATCTTGCGGAACTGGACCGTGCGGGCCGTGCCGTCCGGGTCGGTGGCGTACGAGCCCTCGGGGACGGTGTAGTGGTACGGGTCGTACCCCCAGTTGTAGGCGTCCTTCGCGGCGGTCTTCGCGACGCACTCCTGCTGCCGGTCGGAGTCGGCCGGCAGGGCGGCCAGGTCGCAGTCCGGGGTCGCCTGGTCGGCCTTCTTCTCGGGGATCGTGGCGATGTCGAACGCGGGCAGCAGGTGCACGTACGACGTGCCCGCCTTCGCCAGCGCCTTCAGGTGCCTGGACCCGTCACTGTCCTTGTCGGTGAAGGCCAGGTAGGTGCCCGGGTGCTTCGCGGTGCGGTCCCCGACGGAGAAGTCCCGGATGTGCAGCTCCTGGATCTGCGCATCCCGCAGCGGTACGGCCCGGGGCTTGCGCAGCGCCGACCAGCCGGCCGGCGCCAGGGACGCGTCGTTCAGGTCGGTGACGAGGCTGCGCTCGGAGTCGGCCGTGAGGGCGACGGAGTAGGGGTCGGTGACCTTGTCGGTGACCAGCTTGCGGACACTGGGCGCCCACACCCGTACGACGTACCGGTAGGGCTTGTCCTTCCAGGACGCGGGGCCGGTGACGGACCAGACGCCGGTGGCGGTGTCCCGGTGCATCGCGACGCCGCGGCCGTCCAGGTCGAGACGGACGGAGCGGGCCGTCGGCGCCCAGACGGAGAGGGTCGGCTTCCCGTGGTGGAAGACCGGGCCCAGCCGGGCCTTGGTGGCGCCGGGGTAGAGGTCGTCCAGCACGCCGGCGGTCTGCACGCCGGTCGCGGCGAGCACGGCACCGTCGGCGGACCGCTGCGAGGCGACGAGCTGGCCGGTGAGCGCCTCGCGCACCCGGTCCCGGTCGCGCGGGTCCACGGACCAGGCCGTGCAGCCCTTCAGATGCGGGAACCGCGCCTTCTGCGCGTCGGTGAGCGCGGTCTTCGTCAGCCGCAGCCAGCGCTCGTCGTCGCTGGTCAGCGTCCCGTTCTTGACGGCGATCGAGCCGTCGGCGGAGTACAGCAACTGGGTGGAGGCGGCACCGTCGGTGCCGTTCCAGGCCACCGTGTCCCGGTCGATCCAGACCGCCTGGGAGGTGGTCAGGTCGAGCGCGGCGGCGTTGTCCGCGGGCTGCGGCAGCAGGTCGTGCTCCTGGCCGTTCAGCAGCCACACCTCGTGGCCGTCGGCGGTGAGGTCCAGGGACCGGTCGGTCGGGAGGTCCTTCTCGTCGCCCTTGTGGACGATGTAGCCGAGGCTGCCGGCGCCCTCGGTGAGGGGCACCTCGAAGACCGCGCCGTAGGGGTCGGTCCGCACCGGCTCCAGGGGTTTCGACCAGTCGGTGGGGTGTGCGGCACCCGTCCGGACGTGCAGGCCCCAGCCGTCGTAGTTCCCGTCGGCCCGGTGGTAGTGGAGGACGGCCTTGGTTCTGTCCTGGGCGGGGTACTCGGGGCGCTGGGTGCGGACGTCGGCCTTGCCCTGCTCGATCCACACCTCACCCGTCCTGGTGACGTCGATCGACCGGTCGGCGGTGACGTCCTTGTCGCCGTCCTTGTCGACGACCAGGAAGCCGGCGTTCGAGGCGCCCGGTTCGAGCCTGACGTAGGCGAAGGCGCCGTAGGCGTCCCGGCCGGTGAAGGGGTGGCCGGCCGGCCAGTTCGTGGCCTCGCCGTCGGCGAGGTCTCCCCAGGCGTACAGGTTCCAGTCGGCGTAGTCGCCGTCGGTGCGCTTGTAGTGGACGACCGCGTAGTCCCGGGAGGTGGCCGTGGGCACCTCGGCTGCGGGCGGGGTGCCCGTGGTGCTGCTCGCCGTGGCGCTCGCGGCGAGCTTCGCGTCCGAGGGGGGCGCGGGCGGGGTGGCGGCCCGGGCGGCCAGTGGCTGGACCAGGGCTGCGGCCAGGGCGACGACGGTGACGGCCGCCGCCCTTCTGCGACGCGGGGTACGGCGCGTGCGGGGCGCCGGCCATCTCGGTATCACAGGCGGTAACTCCTTGCGGTTGCGGCTCTCTTGGGGGCGACCCCGACGCCGGCGGCACGCTGCGCCGCCGGGCGCCCGCGCGACCGTACCGCCGGCGAAAAGATTTCAGCAATAGTCCTGAAACCATTGGCAAGACATTTCAGGGACGGGGGGCTGACGGGTCAGCAGCTCGACCTGCCGGCGTAGAGCGCCAGGGCCGTGTCCGGGCCCAGGGTGGCGGTGAACCGACCGCCGGAGTTCACGGTCACCGTGGTGTTGTTCTGGACGTTGCAGTAGGTGCCGGCCGCGAGCGACGTCTGGTAGGTGCGGGTCAGCGACGAGGTCTCGTGGTTGATCGCCACGTACCCCTTGGTGCCGCGCCCGAAGGCGATGGCGTTGTTGCCGTCGTCCCACCAGTTGGAGACCGCCTGGCCGCGGGTGGCGTTGCGGAAGGCCACCATGGACCTGATCTCCGGCCAGGCGTGCTGGCACTTCCAGCCGTCCTGCCAGCAGGCGTTGACCTTCCCTCCGTTGGGCGGGCCGGCGTCGGCGTCGGTCCACTCGTAGCCGGAGTTGATGTCGGGGGCGCCGTACGGCCAGGCGAGCATGAAGACATTGGCCAGGGTGTACCGGGCGCCGGCCTTGTAGTTCAGGGTGCTGCCGTTGCGCTCGGAGTCGTGGTTGTCCACGAAGACGCCCGCCAAGGAGCTGTTCAGATAGCCCCAGCCCTCGCCGTAGTTGCTCAGGTAGGCCAGCTTCTCGCTGGTGAAGACGCGCTTGAGGTCGTAGGCGTAGCGGAACTCCTGGACATCTCCGTTGCCGGTGTACTCGGTGGGCTGGACGGCCTCTCCGGCGCCGTAGATCACCTCCTGCTTCCAGTAGACGCCGGGGTTGGTCAGGCGGCTCTTGATGTCGGCCAGGTCGGCGCTGTCGATGTGCTTGGCCGCGTCGATGCGGAAGCCGTCGACGCCGAGGGAGAGCAGGTCGTTCAGGTAGCCGGCGATCGTCTTGCGGACGTGGTCCTCGCCGGTGTCCAGGTCGGCCAGGCCGACGAGTTCGCAGTGCTGGACGTTCCAGCGGTCCGCGTAGTTGCCGACCTGGGAGGTGCAGTCGTCGAAGTCGTACGAGGAGTACAGCCCGGGGTAGTCGTACTTCGTGTACGACGTGCCGCCGGTGCCGGTGCCGCTGCCGCTGCCGGCCGACATGTGGTTGATGACCGTGTCGGCGACGACCTTGACGCCCGCCGCGTGGCAGGTGTTCACCATGTTCTGGAAGGCGGCCCGGTCGCCGAGACGGCCGGCGATCCTGTAGGACACCGGCTGGTACGACGTCCACCACTGCGAGCCCTGTATGTGCTCGGCGGGCGGGGACACCTGGACGTAGCCGTATCCGGCGGGGCCGAGGGTGGTGGTGCACTCCCGGGCTACCGAGGCGAAGTTCCACTCGAAGAGGACCGCGGTGACGTCCTTGGTGCCGGGCGGGGAGGCCTCAGCGGTGGTCGGGTTCATGCCAATCATGAGTGCGGCTGCGAGGGCGAGCCCCGCGGGGAGGATCCTGCGTGCCATGTGGGGTCCTTCGACGTTGAAGGTTCTTGCTGCAATGTTGCGGAAACTTGCGGTGACGCAGATGTTAAAGGCCCGCTGCCGGAAAGGCAGCGGGCCGTCATGAAGTTGATGCGAGTAACTTTCGGACGGCCCGTCAGACCGCGGCGGACCACCACACGGTCGTGTCGGCGGGCACCTTCGCCTCGTCACCGGATTCCGCGATCTCGCCGCTGCTGAGCAGCACCCGGCCGTACGCCGGGATCCGTACCGCCTCGGCCGTGGTGTTCGCGACGCAGACGAAGTCGCCGCGCCGGAAGGCCAGTACGCCCTCGGGCGCCCGCAGCCACTCCACCGCGTCGCCCGCGCCGAGGTCCGGCCGCGACCGGCGCAGCCGCAGCGCGGCGCGGTACAGCTCCAGGGTGGAGCCGGGCGCGCCGGTCTGCGCCTGGACGCTCAGCTCGCCCCACTGGGCCGGCTGCGGAAGCCAGCTTCCGCCGTCGCCGAAGCCGTACGACGCCCCCTCGCGGGTCCACGGGATCGGCACCCGGCAGCCGTCGCGGAAGCCGTCCTGGCCGGCGCCGCGGAAGTACGCCGGGTCCTGGCGCACCTCGTCGGGCAGGTCGACGACGTCCGGGAGGCCCAGCTCCTCGCCCTGGTAGACGTAGGCCGAGCCGGGCAGGGCCAGCATCAGCAGGGTGGCCGCCCGGGCCCGCCTGAGACCCAGTTCGCGGTCGCCCGCGGTGCGGATCTGGGTGCCGAGGCCGGGCGGGTTGGCGAAGCGGGTGGCGTGCCGGGTGACGTCGTGGTTGGACAGTACCCAGGTCGCGGGCGCGCCGACCGGGCGCATGGCCTCCAGGGTGCGGTCGATGACGGCGCGGAGTTCACCGGCGTCCCACTCGGTGCCCAGGTACTGGAAGTTGAATGCCTGGTGCAGTTCATCGGGGCGGACGTAGTGGGCGGTGCGCTCGACGGTCGGGGTCCAGGCCTCGGCCACGAAGATCCGCTCACCCGCGTACTCGTCGAGGATCCCGCGCCACTGGCGGTAGATGTCGTGCACGCCGTCCTGGTCGAAGAACGGCATGACATCGTTGCCCAGCAGTTTGAGCTGTTCGTGCGAGCCGAGGTCGGGCAGGCCCTCCGCCTTGACCAGGCCGTGGGCCACGTCGATCCGGAAGCCGTCGACGCCCATGTCCAGCCAGAAGCGCAGGATCGAGCGGAACTCGTCACCGACGGCCGGGTGGTTCCAGTTGAAGTCGGGCTGCTCGGGGGCGAACAGGTGCAGGTACCACTCGCCGGGGGTGCCGTCCGGCTCGGTCACCCGGGTCCAGGCCGGGCCGCCGAAGATGGACTCCCAGTCGTTGGGCGGCAGTTCGCCGTTCCTCCCCTTGCCGGGCCGGAAGTGGTAGCGCTCCCGCAGCGGCGAGCCGGGGCCCTCCGCGAGGGCGCGCCTGAACCACTCGTACTGGTCGGAGGAGTGGTTGGGGACCAGGTCGACGATGATCCGCAGCCCCAGTCCGTGGGCGTCGCGGATGAGCGCGTCGGCGTCGAGGAGGCTGCCGAACATGGGGTCGACGGCGCGGTAGTCGGCGACGTCGTAGCCGGCGTCGGCCTGCGGGGAGGCGTAGAACGGGCTCAGCCACACGGCGTCGACGCCGAGGTCGCGCAGGTACGGCAGGCGGGAGCGTACGCCTTCCAGGTCGCCCATGCCGTCGCCGTTGCTGTCGGCGAAGCTGCGCGGATAGACCTGGTAGATGACCGCGTCCCGCCACCAGTCGCGGCGGTGGGCGACGGTGGCGGCGAGGTGGCGGGCCGGTGCGGCGGAGTGCTGCTGGCTCATGGCGTCCTTGATACGTGACAGGGGCATGGTGGTCGTGGGTACGGCGGCGGACGGAGGGTACGAGGCGGGCCGCGGGGCCGGCGGGGTGCGGTCGTCCCCCCGCTCGGACAGCGGGGGGAAGGCCACCGCGGCCCGCCCGCCCGCGCGGCGGGGCCGCGCGGGAGTCACTCCCCGGCGGGCGTCAGCCCTTGGTGCCGCCGGCGGTGAGGCCGGTGACGAGGTTCTTCTGCACGAGGTAGAAGAACACGGTCACGGGTATGGCGATCAGCACCGCGGTGGCGGCCATGTAGTTCCACTGGGCGTCGTGTTCGCTGACGAAGGTCTGGAGGCCGACGGCGAAGGTGTACTTGGAGTCGTCCAGCATGAAGGTGGTCGCGAAGGCGACCTCGCCGACGGCGGTGATGAAGTTGTAGAACGCGGCGACGGCCAGGCCCGGGCGGGCCAGCGGCAGGACCAGCCGGAAGAACGTCCCGAACGGGCTGAGCCCGTCCACGCGTCCGGCCTCGTCGATCTCGAAGGGGATGGTGTCGAAGTAGCCCTTGAGCAGCCACGCGCTGTACGGCACCGCGGTGGTGCAGTTGACGATGATCAGCGACCAGTAGGTGTCGATGAGGCCGAGTTCGCCGAAGATCTCGTACATCGGCACGATCAGGATGGCGATCGGGAAGGCCTGGGTGAGCAGCAGGACCCACATGAGCTGCTTGTAGCCGGGGAAGCGCATGCGGGAGACCGCGTAGCCGGTGGTCGCGGCGACGAAGACACCGATGACGGTGGTGCCGAGGGCCACGATCATCGTCGACCTGAACCAGTCGAAGAAGGCGGTGTGCTCCAGCACGAAGCGGTAGTTGCCGATGGTCAGCTTGTCCGCGATCTTGCCCGGGTGCAGGTAGTCGTCCTTGTCCGGGCCGAGGGACAGGTAGAACAGCCAGGCCACCGGGGCCAGGGCGATGAGGCTCGCCGCGGTGAGGCCGCCGTGCAGCAGGGCGGTGCCGAGCGGGCCGCGCTCGCCGCGCCGGCGGGTGCGGCGCCCGGCCGCGGCGGCGGGGGCCGGTGCGGCCTCGGTCATTTCCAGGGTCGGGGTGCTCATGGCGGCGGCTCCTGCGGCGTCAGACGGCGAGCTGGTCATTGCGCTTCAGCCAGCGGAAGTAGAAGGAGGTGAAGACGGTCAGGACCGACAGCAGCAGCACGCCGTACGCGGCGGACTGGGCGAAGTCACGCGGCTGCTGGCCGAAGCCGAGGTAGTAGGCCCAGGTGACGAGGATCTGGGCGTCGGGCGCGCCGGTCGGGCCGAACAGCAGGAAGATGATGGCGAACTGGTTGAAGGTCCAGATGACACCGAGCAGGACGACGGTGGAGCTGACCGAGCGCAGACCGGGCAGGGTGACGTGCCGGAAGCGCTGCCAGGCGGTGGCGCCGTCCATCTCCGCGGCCTCGTAGAGCGAGGAGTCGATGGACTGCAGGCCGCCGAGCAGGGAGAGCATCATGAACGGCACGCCGCACCAGGTGTTGACCATGATGGCGGCGAACCGCTGCCAGAACGTGTCCTCCAGCCACTGCGGCTGGGGCAGGTGGAGGGCGCCGAGGAGCTGGTTGAGCACGCCGGAGTCGGCGAGCATGATCCGCCAGGAGAAGACGGTGACGAAGGTCGGTACGGCCCAGGGCAGCACGAGCAGCAGCCGGTAGACGGTGCGGCCGCGCAGCTTCTGGTCGAGCATGAGCGCGAGGCCGAGACCGATGGCGTAGTGCAGGACCACGCAGGCGGCCGTCCAGAAGACGGTCCACAGGAAGTGCGACCAGAAGCGGTCGTAGGCCGTCGGGCCGAACAGGATGTCCTTGTAGTTGTCCAGGCCGATGAACCGGTAGGTGGCGTCGATGTGGTTGACGCCGATGGTGCGCGCCGAGTTGAGGCTGTTGGCGTCGGTGAGGGTGAGGTAGACGCCGCGGAGGAGCGGGTAGGCGACGATGCCGCCGAGTACGGCGACCACCGGGGCGATCATCGCGTAGGCGTACCAGTGCTTCTGGCAGCCGTGTCTGATGCGCCGGCCCAGCCCGGGCCGAGGCGCGCGGTCACCGCGGCGCTTGCCGGTCGCGCGGTCGATGGCGACTGTCATGGTTCGACACCTTCAAAAGATCACGGGTTCGGGCTGGGCACAGGGCGGTGGCCGTCGGATCCTCCTCTCCTGACGAGAGGATCCGACGGCCACCGCGGGCTCACTTGCTGAAGTCGGGCACCAGCTTGGCGATGGCCAGCTCGACGTCGGTCAGGCCCTTGTCCAGGGACTCCCGGCCCGAGGCGATCTTGGGCAGCTCGGTGTCCAGCGGGCCCCACAGGGAGCTGTACTCGGGCAGCGCCGGGCGCGGCTGGGCGGCGGCGAGGACGCCCTGGTAGCCGGCGATGCCGGGGTTGGCCTTGACCTGGGCGGTGTAGGCGTCGGAGCGGGTCGGCAGGGTGGAGTTCTTCAGGGCGACGGCCTCCTGGGACTTCGCGGAGGTCATGAACTTGACGAACTTCAGGGCCGCCTCCTGGTGGGCCTTGTCCGAGCCGGCGTAGACCGAGAGGTTGTGGCCGCCGGTCGGGGCGCCCGCCTTGCCGGAGGAGCCGGCCGGGACGGTGGCGATGCCGAGGTTGGCCTTGTCCTTGAAGGCCGCGCCCTGGTAGAAGTTCGTGATCTCCCACGGGCCCTGGATGATCGCGGCGACCTTGCCGTTGACGAACGCGTCCTGGATGTGGGCGTAGGCGTCGGCGGTGGTGTCGGCCTTGTGCAGGCCCTTGCCGGAGAACGTGCTCAGCCAGGTGCCGTAGGCCTTCTTGGCGGCGGCGGAGCCGACGGTGATCTTCTTGGCGGCGGCGTCGACGGTGTCGGTGCCCTCGCCGTAGAGGAAGGTCTGGGCGTAGTAGCCCTGGGTGGAGCCCCAGTAGCCGTCGGCCCCGGCCTTGGCCCGGACCTTGGCGGCGTCGGACTTCAGCTCGTCCCACGTCTTGGGCGCCTCGGTGATGCCGGCCTTCTTGAACAGCGCCTTGTTGTAGACCAGGGCGAGGGTGTCGGTCACCAGCGGGACGCCGTAGGTCTTGCCCTGGTACTGGGCCTGCTGGATCAGGCTGGGCTGAAACTTCGCCCGGTCGGCGAGTGCCTCGGTGCCGTCCAGCGGCAGGAAGAAGCCCTTCTTGGCGAAGGCGGGGGTCCAGCCGACCTCGGAGCGCAGCACGTCCGGGGCGCCCTGGGCGCCGGCGGCGGTGTCGAACTTGTTCTGCGCCTGGTCGAAGGGGACGTTGACGTACTTGACCTTGATGTTCTTGTTGGCGCTCTCGAACTGCTGGACCAGGGTCTTGTACGTCGGCGCCTCATTGGTGGCGTTGGAGGTGTCCCACCAGGTGATGGTGACCGGGCCGTCCGACTTTCCGCTGTCGCTGTCGTTCCCGCCGCACGCCGTCGCCGTGAGGGCGAGGGACGCCACCAGCGCGGAGGCCGCTATGCCACGCCGCATGAGTTCTCCTTGAGGGTTAAGCCCGAGTGGTACAGGAGGCGGCCCCGTCCGCCGCCCCTGCGACTTGCCGACTGCGCCGTTGCCGCGGCCGGGCGACTGGGAACGTAACAGCGATGTAAGCGTCGCGAAAGACCTTGCAGAAAAAAAGTGCAAGGGAACACGATGGTTACCCACCCGTGACCGGCGCTCGACCGCGGTGCGACCCAACGGGGGACCGGCTGAGCGGCGAGGACGACTCCTGTGCAAGACTCTGCAAGCTCTTGCCACCACGAATCCGAGGGAGCGCGATGAGGCAGCAACCCACGGCAGGCCCCGCGGCCGCCCGCGCCCGGCGTCCGGCCGGTGTGCAAGGGGACATACGACCGGTACAGTCCAGTGGCGTGACCACACGGCTTGCCGATATCGCCGCGCAGGCGGGGGTGAGCGAAGCGACCGTCAGCCGGGTCCTCAACGGGAAGCCGGGCGTCGCCGCCACCACCCGCCAGTCCGTGCTGGCCGCGCTGGACGTGCTCGGCTACGAACGTCCGGTGCGGCTGCGCCAGCGCAGTGAGGGCCTGGTGGGCCTGATCACGCCGGAGCTGGAGAACCCGATATTCCCGGCGCTGGCCCAGGTCATCGGCCAGGCGCTGACCCGTCAGGGGTACACACCGGTGCTCGCCACGCAGACCCCGGGCGGGTCGACGGAGGACGAGCTGACCGAGATGCTCGTGGACCGCGGGGTCGCCGGGATCATCTACGTCTCCGGGCTGCACGCCGACACCACCGCCGACATGCAGCGCTACGACCGGCTGCGCGCGCAGGGCGTGCCGTACGTGCTGGTGGACGGCTTCTCGCCGAAGGTGCAGGCGCCGTTCATCTCCCCCGACGACCGGGCGGCGATGGCGCTGGCGGTGACGCACCTGGTGTCGCTGGGGCACACCCGGATCGGGCTGGCGCTCGGGCCGAAGCGGTTCGTGCCGGTGCAGCGCAAGATCGAGGGCTTCGTGCGGACCGTGCAGGAGCAGCTCGGCATCCCCGCGCAGACCGTCGAGACGGAGCTGGTCCAGCACTCGCTGTACACCCTGGAGGGCGGTCAGGCGGCGGCCACGGCGCTGATCGAGCGGGGCTGTACGGCGGTGGTCTGCGCCAGCGACATGATGGCCCTGGGGGCGATACGGGCGGCCCGGCAGCGGGGCCTGGAGGTGCCCCGGGACGTGTCGGTGGTCGGGTTCGACGACTCCCCGCTCATCGCCTTCACCGACCCCCCGCTGACCACCGTCCGCAAGCCGGTCCCGGCGATGGGGCAGGCGGCGGTGCGCACGCTGCTGGAGGAGATCGGCGGGACCCCGGCGCCGCACAGCGAGTTCGTGTTCATGCCGGAGCTGGTGGTGCGGGGTTCCACGGCCTCGGCCCCGCACGTCGTGCGCGCCTCGTAGCGTGCCCCGCAGAAGGTGCGCGGCACATCCGTCCAGGGGATGATCGGCGGAGAAACCTTTTCTGGCAGACTCTGTGTCTATGGGTGACTCGACCGTGACAGAGCCGGAAGGTCGCGAACAGGTGGCCGTTCCGCGGGTCGTCACGGGCGAGGCCGGACGAGGTCCGCTGGGACGGCTGCGGCGTCCGCGGCGGCCCCGGCTGTGGTTCGAGATCCTTCTGGTCGCAGTGAGTTACTGGACGTACTCGCTGATCCGCAACGCCGTCCCGGAGCAGCGGGCCGAGGCGCTGCGCAACGCGCGCTGGATCTGGCGCGTCGAGCACGACCTGGGCGTCGCCGTCGAGCAGTCGGTCAACCACGCCGCCAACTCGGTGACTTGGCTGATCGTCGGCATGAACTACTACTACGCCACACTGCACTTCGTGATCACGATCGGGGTCCTGGTGTGGCTGTACCGGTGGCATCCCGGCCGGTACGCGGCGACCCGGCTGGCACTGTTCGCGACGACGGGCGTGGCCCTGGTCGGTTACTACCTGTTCCCGCTGGCGCCGCCCCGGCTCATGCACGGCGGGCACTTCGTCGACACCGTGCTGAGGCACCACACCTGGGGCTCGATGGCGTCCGGCGACCTCAAGCACATGTCGAACCAGTACGCGGCGATGCCGTCGATGCACATCGGCTGGTCGCTGTGGTGCGGGCTGACGGTCTTCGCGCTGGCCTCGGTGCCGTGGGCGCGGGTGCTGGGACTGGTGTACCCGGCGGCCACCCTCCTCGTGATCGTCGCCACGGCCAACCACTTCTGGCTCGACGCGGTGGGCGGCGTGGTCTGTCTGTGCTTCGGGTTCGCGGTGGCCCGGCTCTGGTACGGCAGCCTGCCGCACGCGCTGCCGCGGCGGGTGACGGTGCAGGCCGCGGGTGAGCCGGTGCCCGCCGGCCGGTCCGCGTAGCGCCACGGCGCGGCGTCCCGCACCGCCTGCCGTGTGCGTGGCCGGTTCAGTCCGCGTAGAACAGCTCCTCCACGACCGTGCGCGCCCGGCGGGCGGTGCGCCGGTAGGCGTCCAGCATGTCCCCGGCGTGTCCGGCGCCGTAGCCGAGGTAGCGGCCGACGGCGGCCAGCTCGCGGGGCTCGGTGGGGAAGGTGTCCCCGGCCCGGCCGCGGACCAGCATGACCGCGTTGCGCACCCGGGTGGCCAGCACCCACGCCTCGTCCAGGATCTCCGCTTCCGCGGCCGGCAGCAGCCCGGCGTCGCGGGCGGCGGCCAGGGCCTCGCGGGTGCGGGTGGTGCGCAGGCCGGGCTCGTGGTGGGCGTGGCGGAGCTGGAGGAGCTGGACGGTCCACTCGACGTCGGACAGGCCGCCGGGGCCGAGCTTGGTGTGCAGCTTGGGGTCGGCGCCCCGGGGCAGCCGCTCGGACTCCATCCGTGCCTTCAGCCGGCGGATCTCGCGGACCGCCTCCTCGCCGAGGCCCTCGGCCGGATAGCGCAGCGGGTCGACCAGGGCGGTGAAGCGCCGGCCCAGGTCCTCGTCGCCGGCGACCGGCTCGGCCCGCAGCAGCGCCTGTGACTCCCAGACCAGGGACCAGCGGCGGTAGTACGCCTCGTACGACTTCAGGGTGCGCACCAGCGGGCCCGACTTGCCCTCCGGACGCAGGTCGGCGTCGATGAGCAGCGGCGGGTCGGCGCTGGGGAGCTGGAGCAGGCGGCGCATCTCGGCGACGATCCTGTTCGCGGCGGCGGAAGCCTCGTGCTCGTCCGCGCCGTCGCGGGGTTCGTGCACGAACAGCACGTCCGCGTCGGAGCCGTAGCCCAGCTCGTGCCCGCCGAAGCGGCCCATCCCGATGATCGCGAACCGGGTGGGCAGGGTGTCGCCCCAGCCGTCCCGGACGACCGCGCGCAGAGTGCCGGCGAGGGTGGCCGCGGTGAGGTCGGAGACGGCCGCGCCGACCCGGTCCACGAGGGCGCCCTGGTCGGTCTCGGCGGCGTTGGCCTCGGTGCCGTAGGAGCCGACGATGTCGGCGGCGGTGGTGCGGAACAGCTCGCGGCGGCGGACGCCGCGGGCCGCGGTGACGCCCTGCTCGGCGTTGGCCGCGCGGCCCACCGCGGCCATGATCTCCTGTTCCAGGGGGACGCGGTCCCGGGGCGCGAGGCCGCCGGCGTCGCCGTCGCCCAGCAGGGCCACCGCCTCGGGGGCGCGCATCAGCAGGTCGGGGGCGAGGCGGCCCGCCGACAGGACGCGGGCCAGGTTCTCGGCCGCGGCGCCCTCGTCGCGCAGCAGCCGCAGGTACCAGGGTGTCTTGCCGAGCGCGTCGGAGACCTTGCGGAAGTTGAGCAGGCCGGCGTCGGGGTCCGCCGAGTCGGCGAACCAGCCGAGCAGGACCGGGAGCAGGGTGCGCTGGATCGCCGCCTTGCGGGTCACCCCGGAGGCCAGGGCCTCCAGGTGGCGCAGGGCGGCGGCCGGGTCGGCGTAGCCGAGGGCGACCAGGCGTGCGCGGGCCGCCTCGGGGCTCAGCCGCGTCTCGCCGGGCGCCAACTGGGCCACGGCGTCGAGCAGCGGGCGGTAGAAGAGCTTCTCGTGCAGCCGCCGTACGGCGCCGGTGTGCCGCCGCCACTCGCGGTTCAGGCCGGTCACCGGGTCGGTGCGCAGGCCCAGGGAGCGGCCGAGGCGGCGCTGGTCCGCCTCCGCCTCGGGGACGAGGTGGGTGCGGCGCAGGCGGTAGAGCTGGATACGGTGCTCCATCGAGCGCAGGAAGCGGTACGCCTCGTCCAGGCGGGCGGCGTCCTCGCGGCCGACGTAGCCGCCGGCGGCGAGGGCCTGGAGGGCGTCCAGGGTGGTGCCGCTGCGCAGGGCCGGGTCGGTGCGGCCGTGCACCAGTTGGAGGAGCTGCACGGCGAACTCGACGTCGCGCAGCCCGCCGGGGCCGAGTTTGAGTTCGCGGTCGATCTCGGCCGCGGGGATGTTCTCCACCACGCGGCGGCGCATCCTCTGCACGTCCGTCACGAAGTTCTCGCGGTCCGCCGCCTGCCACACGAGGGGGTGCAGCGCGTCGAGGTAGGCCTGGCCGAGGTCGGCGTCGCCGGCCACCGGGCGGGCCTTGAGGAGGGCCTGGAACTCCCAGGTCTTCGCCCAGCGCTGGTAGTAGGCGAGGTGGCTGCTGAGGGTGCGCACGAGGGGGCCGTTGCGGCCCTCGGGGCGGAGGTTGGCGTCGACCGGCCAGATGGAGCCCTCGACGGTCGTCTCGGAGCAGATCCGCATGAGGTGGGAGGCGAGCCGGGTGGCGGAGTTGAGGGCCTTGGTCTCGGGTGCGCCGTCGGCCGCCTCGGCCACGAAGATGACGTCCACGTCGGATACGTAGTTGAGCTCGTGGCCGCCGCACTTGCCCATGGCGATCACGGCGAGGCGGCAGGCCGCGGCGTCCTCGGGGGCGGCGCGCCGGGCCATGGCCAGGGCCGCGCGGAGGGTGGCGGTGGCCAGGTCGGCGAGTTCCGCGGCGGTCTCGGCCACGTCGGTGGTGCCGCAGACGTCCCGGGCGGCGATGGAGAGCAGGCAGCGGCGGTAGGCGACGCGGAGGGTGACCGGGTCGTCGGCCTCGGCCAGGCCTCGTTCGAACTCCGTGAGGCCCGGGTGCAGGTCCTGCGGCTCGTACGTGACCAGGACCTGCCAGTCGGTGGCGTGGCGGGCCAGGTGGTCGGCGAGGGCGGCGGAGGCGCCGAGGACGCCGAGGAGGCGGTCGCGCAGGGGCTTGGCCGCGATGAGGGTGTCCAGCAGGGAGCGGTGGGCCGTGGGGCCGTCCTGCGCCTCCAGGAGGCGGACCAGGCCGTGCAGGGCGAGGTCGGGGTCGGCGGTGGCGGCGAGGGCTTCGAGGAGGACCGGGTCGTCGCGGACGGGGGCGAGTTCGGGGCCGTCCAGGAGGCGCTCGGCGGCGGAGGGGTCGGTGAAACCGTGCCGCAGCAGACGGGTGAAGGTGCTGCTCGTGCGCCCCGGCGTCATCCCCGTGGTCTCCCCTCGGATCTTCGGTCGTCCTGGCCAGAGCCTAACCGGAGCGGGCCGGGGCAGCTCCGCCCGCGGTCGGGTGGGGACGCGCCCGTGCGCGAGGACGCACGCGGCTGTACGGGCCGTACGGGTCCCGGTCAGGCGATCACCCGGCTCGTGCGGTCCTGCTGGTGCGGGAACGCCGTCGTCAGCAGGTCGTGCATGGCCTGTGCCGCCCTCGGCGCCGCGTCGCCGCAGCAGTTGTTGAAGAGGAGGTGCAGTTCCCCGGTCTGCCGGGACAGGTCCCGGACGCGCGGCAGCCATTCGGTCAGTTCCGCCGGTGTGTAGGTGTGGCGGAAGCGCTCCTCCTTCGTGCCCGTGCCCCACAGGGGGCTGCGGCCGTGGAAGCGGACCACGGCCAGGCGGGGGGTGGTCACGACGGCCGGCGTCATGCCCTCGACGGTGTCCGTGGCCACGGCGGAGGCGTCGATGTCCGCGAGGAACGCGGCGGTACGGCCGGTCCGCCACCAGGCGGGGTCGCGGAACTCGACGGCGAACGGCCAGTCGCGGGCGCGTTCGCGGGCGGCGCGCACGAAGGCCTCGGCCTCGGGGCCGGGGGTGAGGGAGGGCGGGAACTGGAAGAGGAGGGTGCCCAGTCGGCCGGCGTCGCGCAGGGGGGTGACCGCCTCGGCGTAGCGTGCCCAGACCTCCGTGCGCAGGGCCTCGTCGCGGCGGTGGCCGCGCAGGTCCGCGGGGAGCGCGGCCGGGCGGGTGGAGTGGCCGGTGAGGAGGGAGAACGCCTTGACGTCGAAGCGGAAGCCGGGCGGTGTGCGCTCCGCCCACAGGGTGGTGGTGCGCGCGGTCGGCAGGGCGTAGTACGGGGAGTCGACCTCGACCACGGGGAAGCGGGTCGCGTAGTGGCGCAGGCGTTTCTCGGCGTCGCGGTGGCCCGGTGGGTACCAGCCGCTGGTGAGGAGTGCCGGGTCGGTCCAGCCGCAGGTGCCGATGAGGATGTCCGCCATGGGGCGCGGGTACCCGCCGTTCACCGGCTCTTCACCCACGGGGTCGGCCCGCGTGGGCCACGGGAATATTGGCGTGTGCATGCTCTGAGCGCACCGCCAGCCGTCCATCCCTACCCGGAGGTTGATGTGTCCGGCAGTTCCGTGTACCGCCGTGCCCGTACCGTCGTGGCGTCCGCGTCGGCCCTCGCCGCAGCCGCGTTCGGGCTGTGGACCGGTCTCGGCAGCGGATCCGCGCACGCCGCGGGCACCGTGCCCAGCCCGGACCACGTCGTCGTCGTGGTCTTCGAGAACCACGCCTACAGCCAGGTCATCGGTTCCTCCAGCGCGCCGTACATCAACTCGCTGAAGACCGGCGGCGCGAACCTCACGCAGTCGTACGCCGAGACCCACCCGAGCCAGCCGAACTACTTCGCGCTGTTCTCCGGCTCCACGCAGGGCATCACCGACGACAGTTGTTACACGCCGGGCTTCTCCTCGGCGCCCAACCTGGCGTCCGAGCTGATCGCCGCCGGGCGCGGCTGGGCCAGTTACAACGAGACCCTGCCGAGCCAGGGCTCCACCACGTGCAGCAGCGGCACGTACGCGCGCAAGCACAACCCCTGGTTCGGTTTCAGCAACGTGCCGGTGTCGTCCGCTAAGACGTTCGCCCAGTTCCCGGCGGACTACTCGACGCTGCCCCAGGTGTCCTTCGTCGTGCCGAACCTGTGCAGCGACATGCACGACTGCTCGGTGTCCACCGGTGACACCTGGCTGAAGAACAACCTGGGCGCGTACGCGACCTGGGCCAAGACCCACAACAGTCTGCTCGTCGTCACCTTCGACGAGGACAACCGGCTCAGCGGGAACCGGATCCCGACCGTGCTCTACGGGCAGCCCGTGACCGCCGGGTCCAGCTCCTCGGTCACGTACAACCACTACGACCTGCTGCGCACCCTGGAGGACAGCCAGGGCCTGACCACGCACGCGGGCAACGCGGCCGGCGCCAAGGACATCACCGGCGTCTGGGCGTCCTGACGTGTACGTAGCGGACAGTCGCGCGTCCACGTCCGCTCACGGCGCCGCCCGGCCTGCTGCCGGGCGGCGCCGCGCCGCGGTCGCGCCGACGGTGCTCGCGCTGGGGACGGTGAGCCTGGTCACCGACGTGTCGTCGGAGATGGTGACGGCGGTGCTGCCGCTGTACCTGGTGACCGGACTCGGCCTGTCCCCCCTGGGGTTCGGGCTGCTGGACGGCATCTACAACGGCTTCTCGGCGCTCGTACGCCTCGTCGGCGGGCACTTCGCCGACCGGGGCGGCGGGCGGCACAAGTGGGTCGCCGGACTCGGGTACGGCATCTCGGCCCTCTGCAAGCCGCTGTTGCTGGTGGCGCACTCGCTTACCCCCCTCGGGGCCGTGCTCGCCGCCGACCGCACCGGCAAGGGGCTGCGGACGGCCCCGCGCGACGCGCTGATCTCGCTGTCGAGCACGCCGGAGACGCGCGGGCGGGCCTTCGGGGTGCACCGCGCGATGGACACCGCCGGGGCCCTGCTCGGGCCGCTGGTGGCGTTCCTCATCCTGCGGGCCACGGTGGACGGTTACGACGCGGTGTTCGCCGTCAGCGCCTGCGTGGCCGCACTGGGCCTGCTCGTGCTGGTGCTCTTCGTACCGGGCGGGCGCGCGCCGGCGGCCCCCGGGCAGCGGCCGACCCTGCGGGCCGCCGTCGGGCTGCTGCGCCGCCGCGACCTGCGCCGGATCACCGTCTGCGCGCTGCTGCTGGGCCTCGCGACGGTCAGCGACTCCTTCGTCTACCTGCTGCTCCAGCGCCGGCTCGGGGTGCCCGACCGCTGGTTCGCGCTGCTGCCGCTGGGTACGGCCGCCGCGTTCCTGCTGCTGGCGGTGCCGCTCGGCCGGCTCGCGGACCGGGTGGGCGGCTGGGCGGTCTTCCTCGCCGGGCACGGGGCCCTGCTCCTCGCCTACGCCCTGCTGCTGACCTCCTGGCACGGCACGGGACTGCTCTGTCTCGTCCTCGCCCTGCACGGCGGCTTCTACGCGGCCACCGACGGGGTACTGATGGCCGCCGCCTCGGACAGCGTGCCGGAGCGGCTTCGCTCCTCCGGTCTCGCCGTCGTCCAGACCGGGCAGGCGCTGACCCGGTTCGCCTGCTCCCTGCTGTTCGGCACGGCCTGGACGGTGTGGGGCGACCGGGCGGCGCTGGCGGGCGCGGCGGTGGCGCTGGCCGCGTGTGCCGCGTTCTCCCTCACCCTGCGCCCGGCGAGGACGGTGACCGCATGACCGTACGCTCGCGCGTCCTGATCCTCGTCGCGGCCGTCGCCGTACTCGCGGCGGTCGGGCTGGCCGCCGTGCTGCACGCCTCCGCGCGCGCCGAGCGCCGTGACCGCACGCAGGCGGGCGGTCCGCGCGTCACCTCGGGCACGGTGACGCTGCACGGGTCCGGGCGCCTGGTGTTCCGCAACATGGCGTGGGGCCCCCACCGCGACGAACTGACCGCCGTACCGGCCGGGGACCCGGGCGGACCGCGCACGGCCGCCGGCCTCAAGTGCCTCCGCTTCCACGCCGCCTCGGGCACCGGCGTGTGCCTGCAAGCCGTGCACGGGCCGGTCTCGGACACCTACCGCGCGCTGATCCTGGACGCCCGTCTGCACATCGTGGACCGCTACGACGTGCCGGGCATCCCCTCGCGCGCCCGGGTCTCCCCCACCGGGCACTTCGCGGCCTGGACGGCGTTCGTGGGCGGCGACTCGTACGCCGGGACGAACTTCTCCACGCGCGCCGCGATCGTGGACACCCGCACGGGGGAGCTGATCCCGTCGCTGGAGTCCTTCCGGATCGTCCGGGACGGGCGGCCCTACCGGGCGGCGGACGCCAACTTCTGGGGCGTGACGTTCGCGGCCGACGACCGCACGTTCTACGCCACCCTGGCCACCGGCGGCCGGACCTACCTGGTCCGCGGCGACCTGCGCGGCCGCACCGTCACCACCCTGCACACGAACGTGGAGTGCCCGTCCCTGTCCCCCGACGGCACCCGGGTCGCGTACAAGAAGCGGGTGGCGGGGCTGCCCGGGGACGCGCCCTGGCGGCTGTACGTCCTCGACCTGCGCACCATGCGGGAGACCCCGCTCGCCGAACCGCGCAGCGTGGACGACCAGGCGCTGTGGCGGGACACGCGCACGCTCGTGTACGCGCTGCCCGGGGACTACGGCGCCGACCTGTACGAGGTCCAGGCGGACGGGTCGGGACGGCCGCGGCGGATCAGTGCGGCCGCCGTGTCGCCGGCGTACCTCGGATAGCCGCACCCCGGGTCAACACGGCAGCCGGGCTTTCCGCCATCACGGTGTCTTCCCGACCCGGGCTACGCACATCCGGCGGGCCGCCCCGCAGACTTCCCGGGGCGGCGGCCGGGCGGCTGCCGGGAGAGACGAGGGCACGGATGTCCGACAACAAGATCCTGGTGGCGGTGCCCGAGCATCCGCACGCCGAGGGCGCCGCGGCCGAGCAGCTTCGCAAGATCCGGGACGCGGTGGAGGCGGGTGGCTTCGGGGTGCGCTGGGCGGTCACCGCCGAGGACGCGGAGGCCGTACTGCGCACCGAGGCGGGACTGGCGGCGGCCCTGATCGCCTGGGACCTGCCCGTGCCAGGCGCGGGGGCGCGGATCAGCGGCGACGGTCACCGGATCAGCGGGGACGGTCACCGGATCAGCGGCGACGGCCCCGGAGCCGCGCTCGCCCCGCCGGCCCTGCGGGACGGCGCCGCCCGCCGGAGCACGGACGGCAGGGGCCGGACGGACGGGCGCACGGACGGGGCCACGGACGGGGCCACGGCCGGGAGCACGGAGGGGGCCACGGGCGGGGCTGCCGTACTGCGCGGGATCGGGCGGCGGTTCCGGGATCTGCCGGTGTTCCTGGTCATGGCCGACGAGGGCCTGCAGGACCTGCCGCTGTGGGTGTCGGAGACGGTCGTCGGATACGTGTGGCCGCTGGAGGACACCCCCGGGTTCATCGCCGGCCGCATCACCACCGCCGCCCGCGCCTACCGGGAGGACGTCCTGCCGCCGTTCTTCCGGGCGCTGCGCCGCTTCGACGACGCCCACGAGTACTCCTGGCACACCCCCGCCCACTCCGGTGGCGTCGCCTTCCTCAAGTCGCCCGCCGGACGGGCCTTCCACGACTACTTCGGCGAACGGCTGCTGCGCAGCGACCTGTCGATCTCCGTGGAGCAGCTCGGCTCGCTGTTCGAGCACACCGGCCCCATCGGCGACGCCGAACGCAACGCGGCCCGCGTCTTCGGCTCCGAGCTGACCTACTTCGTGCTGCACGGCGACTCCACCTGCAACCGGCTGGTGGGCCACTTCAGCGTCACCCGGGACGAACTGGCCCTGGTGGACCGCAACTGCCACAAGTCGGTGCTCCAGGGCCTGGTCGTCTCCGGTGCCCGGCCCGTCTGGCTCATCCCCACCCGCAACGGCTACGGCCTCGCCGGCCCGCTGCCCCCGGCCGAGATGGCGGCGGACTCCGTCGCGGCCCGGATCGCCGCCCACCCGCTCACCGAGGGCGCCGTCTCCCAGGACGCCCAGTACGCGGTGTTCACCAACTCCACCTACGACGGCCTCAGTTACGCGGCCGTCCCGGCGGCGCGGGCACTCGCGGCCAGCACGCCCCGGGTGCACTTCGACGAGGCCTGGTTCGCCTACGCCCGGTTCCACCCGCTGTACGCGGGCCGGTACGGCATGTCGGTGGACCCGGAGGCCTTCCCCGGCCCGGACCGGCCGACGGTCTTCGCGACCCAGTCCACGCACAAGCTGCTGGCCGCCCTGTCGCAGTCCGCGATGGTGCACGTGCGGCCGGCGCCCCGGGCACCGGTGGAGCACGACCGCTTCAACGAGGCCCTGATGATGCACGGCACCACCTCCCCCCTGTACCCGATGATCGCCTCGCTGGACGTGGCGACCGCGATGATGGACGGGCCGCAGGGCGAGTGGCTGATCGACGAGGCGGTGACGGAGGCGGTCCGTTTCCGGCAGGAGATGGTCCGGCTGCGCCGGCGGGTGGAGAGCGCCGGGGACCGGCCGCCGTGGTTCTTCGGCGTCTGGCAGCCGGAGGAGGTCACCGACCCGGCGACGGGCGAACGGCTCGCCTTCGACGCGGCCCCGCCGGAGCTGCTGCGCACCGAACAGTCCTGCTGGCTGCTGGAGCCGGACGCCGACTGGCACGGGTTCCCGGGGCTGACCGAGGGTCACTGCATGCTGGACCCGGTGAAGGTCACGCTGACCTGCCCCGGCATCTCCGCGACCGGTGAGATGGCCGAGGAGGGCATCCCGGCACGCGTCCTGACCGCGTACCTGGCCACCCGGAACATCGTGGTCGAGAAGACCGACAGCTACACCACGCTGGTGCTGTTCTCCATGGGCATCACCAAGGGCAAGTGGGGCACGCTGCTGGATGCCCTGATGGACTTCAAGGCACTGTACGACGGCGACGCCCCCCTGGACCGGGTGCTGCCCGAGGCGGTCGCCGGGCACCCCCGCCGCTACGCCGGAATGACCCTGCGCGAGCTGTGCCGCCAGATGCACGAAGAGCTGCGCTCGGCACGCCTGGTGGAACTGCTGGACACCGCGTTCCAGCGGCTGCCCGAGCCGGTCTTCCCGCCGCAGCACTGCTACCAGCGACTGGTGCGGGGCGGCACGGAACGGGTGCGGATCGCCGACGCGGCGGACCGGGTGGCGGCGGCGATGGTCACGGTGACGCCGCCCGGCATCCCCGTCCTCATGCCGGGCGAGTCCACCGGCACCCACGACGGTCCCCTGCTGCGCTACCTCACCGCCCTGGAGACCTTCGACCGCCGCTTCCCGGGCTTCCGCAGCGAGACGCACGGCGTGACGATCGACGAGGACACCGGCGACTACGAGATCGAGTGCCTGCGCCGGGAGTGACCCGGGCGTTCTCGTCGGTCCGCTCACCAGGACCGTGACATCCCGAATCCCCACGGGAGTGTCAATCCCGGACAAATGGCCACTCGGAGCGGGACGGACGGTCCCGTGCGGTGCCCGGCGCGAGGCCTCGCGGCACGCGCCGGCCGGCGCACCCACGGGAGCGCACGCGAACCATCCGATGAGGAGAAGTCGCCGATGAGTGAGTCCATACAGACCGGCACCGGGACCACCGGTGAGAAGGTCATGACGGAGGCCTCCGCCACCGCCGGCCAGGCCGGACAGGCGGCGACCGAGGTCGCCGGGACCGCGGCGGAACAGACCAGGGCCGTCGTGGGAGAGGCGCGGCAGCAGGCGGGAAACGTCATCGATCAGGTGCGCGGCCGCGTGATGGACGAGGCCGACGGGCAGGCCAAGCGCGCGGCAGGCAGCCTGCGGCAGTGGGCGGAAGACCTCGGCGGTCTGGCCGGGAACGCCCAGCACGACTCCCCGGCCCGCAGCCTGGCGACCCAGGTGGCCGACAAGGGCCACCGGGCGGCCGACTACCTGGAGAAGCAGGGGGTGCAGGGCGTCGCCTGCGACCTTCAGGGTTTCGCCCGCCGGCGTCCCGGCGTCTTCCTGGGCGGCGCACTGCTGGCCGGACTCGCGGTCGGGCGCATGGCGAAGGCGGCGGGAACCGCCTCCCGGTCCGGCGGATCCGGGCCGGAGCAGGCCGCGGAAGGGCCGGGCCGCGCGGTGACGGACGAGCCGGCCCCCCAGCCGGTGCCGCTCGCCGCGGCGGAGCCCGCACCCGGAACCGCCTCGCAGCCCGCCCCCGCCACGGGAACACCGCGGACACCGCCCGCGCCCCCCGCCGAGCCCGCCGCGGGAGCACCGGTGCCGCCGCCTCCGCAGGTCCCGCCGGCCGTCGGTACACCGCCGGACGGCACACCGGGCCGGACCTACCCGGAGGTGTGAGATGGCCACCGCCTCACCCACGCCCGGTGTGCCCAGGCCGCCGGAGCGGGACGCCTCCGTGGGCCAGCTCCTGTCCGTGGTGACGTCGGACCTGCAGACGCTCTTCCGTCAGGAGGTGGAGCTGGCCAAGGCCGAGATCAGAGAGGAGGGCACCCGAGCGGGCAAGGCCGCCGGCATGTACGGCGGAGCCGGGTTCGCCGGCTACATGGTCCTGCTGTTCCTGTCACTGGCCGCCGTGCTCGGTCTGGCCAATGTGATGGACGGGGGCTGGGCCGCCCTGATCGTCGCCGCGGTGTGGGCCGTCGTCGCGGCCGTGCTGTACCAGAAGGGCCGCAGCCGGATGCGCACCGTCTCTCCCAAGCCCGAGCGAACCGTCGAGACCATGAAGGAGAACGCGGAATGGGCACGTCACCCGACCAGGTGAGGGCCGATATAGAGGCCACTCGCGACCGACTGTCCGCGGACGTGGACCAACTCGCCGACCGGACCAGCCCCAGACGAGTGGTCCGCCGCCGCACCCAGCGGATGCGTGGCGCGGTGTCCGGCATCCGGGGCCGGGTCATGGGCACCGCGTCCCAGGCCGCGCACGGTATGACGGGCACCGCGCAGTCGGCGGCCGGCTCGCTGCACGAGGGCGCCGGACAGGCGGCCGGCTCGGCACGCGACGCGGCCGGCGAGGCGGCGCAGGCCGTCCAGCGGGCGCCCGAGCTGGCCCGGGAGCAGGCGCGGGGCAACCCGCTGGCCGCCGGGCTGATCGCCTTCGGCGTCGGTGTCCTGGCGTCCTCGATGCTGCCCGCCACGCGGACCGAGCAGCAGGCGGCGTCCGATCTCCTGCAGAGCGAGGCTCTGGAGCCCGTCAAGCAGGCCGCCGTCGAGGCCGCGCAGAGCGTGAAGGAAGGCGCCCGGGACGCGGCGCAGAGCGGGGCCGCCGAGGTGCAGGACAGCGCGGCGCGCGCGGCCCGGACCACGCAGGAGGAAGCACGCGACCGAACCGGCCAGGTCGTCGACCAGGCACGTGACTCCGGCCGGCATCTGACGGACGAGACGCCCTGAAGAAGGGCCGGGTCGCTGCCTGCTACGACACCGCCCCGCGGCGAGGAGCCTCGGGGCGGTGCCGTCCGATCAGCGCCCGAGCAGCGGCCTACAGCACCGGCAGGTTCTTGCGCAGCTCGAACGCCGTGACCTCGCTGCGGTACTCCTCCCACTCCGACTTCTTGTTGCGCAGGAAGAAGTCGAAGACGTGTTCGCCGAGGGTCTCGGCGACCAGGTCGCTGCTCTCCATGAGGGTCAGGGCCTCGCCGAGGTTCTGCGGGAGGGGCTCGATGCCCATGGCGCGGCGTTCGGCGTTGGACAGGGCCCAGACGTCGTCCTCGGCGCCCGGCGGGAGTTCGTAGCCCTCCTCGATGCCCTTCAGGCCGGCGGCCAGCAGGACCGCGTACGCCAGGTAGGGGTTCGAGCCGGAGTCGATGGAGCGGACCTCCACGCGGGCGGAGCCGGTCTTGCCGGGCTTGTACATGGGGACGCGGACGAGGGCGCTGCGGTTGTTGTGGCCCCAGCAGATGTACGAGGGGGCCTCACCGCCGGCGCCGGCGGTCCGCTCGGAGCCGCCCCAGATGCGCTTGTAGGAGTTCACCCACTGGTTGGTGACCGCGGAGATCTCCGCCGCGTGCCGGAGCAGGCCCGCGATGAAGGAGCGGCCGACCTTGGAGAGCTGGTACTCGGCGCCGGACTCGTAGAAGGCGTTGCGGTCGCCCTCGAAGAGGGAGAGGTGCGTGTGCATGCCCGAGCCGGGGTGCTCGGAGAACGGCTTGGGCATGAAGGTCGCCTGGACCCCCTGCTCCAGCGCCACCTGCTTCATGACCAGGCGGAACGTCATGATGTTGTCGGCCGTGGAGAGGGCGTCGGCGTAGCGCAGGTCGATCTCCTGCTGGCCCGGGGCGCCCTCGTGGTGGGAGAACTCCACGGAGATGCCCATCGACTCCAGCATGGTGATCGCCTGGCGGCGGAAGTCCATGCCGACGTTGGTGGGCGTGTGGTCGAAGTAGCCGGAGTTGTCGGCGGGGGTGGGGCGGGAGCCGTCGAGCGGGCGGTCCTTCAGCAGGAAGAACTCGATCTCCGGGTGGGTGTAGAAGGTGAAGCCCAGGTCGGAGGTGCGGGCGAGGGCGCGCTTGAGGACGTAGCGCGGGTCGGCGAAGGACGGGGAGCCGTCCGGCATGAGGATGTCGCAGAACATGCGGGCCGTGCCGGGGGTCTCCGCGCGCCAGGGCAGGACCTGGAAGGTGGACGGATCTGGCTTGGCGATCATGTCGGACTCGTAGACCCGGGCGAAGCCCTCGATGGCGGAACCGTCGAAGCCGATGCCCTCGTCGAAGGCCTGTTCCAGCTCGGCGGGGGCCACGGCGACGGACTTGAGGAAGCCCAGCACGTCCGTGAACCACAGGCGTACGAACCGGATGTCGCGCTCCTCCAACGTCCGGAGCACGAACTCCTGCTGCTTGTCCATCTTCCGCTTCCCCATCCTTGCTGGTCAGGCCGCCTGTCTCCCGTGTCGCGGGAGGCGGTCGGGCACCTGAGCATCCCACCACAACACCATTTCGTGCGCGTTGCGGACCTTGATCGCCCGGGCGTCCTGGGACTGAACGCCTCTCGTACGGCCGGTGTACTGCTCTGCCGCCCATCTTGCCTGCTCCGGCCGTCATCCGTAATGGCCGGTCCGCTTCGCCCTGGTGGCCGGTCCGCTCCGTCGGTGAGCAACACCACGCCCGCTTAATTTGCATACGATATGCAAATTTTCATAGCGTGCCGGTCAGCCGAGTCCTCCGAGGAGTCCCGATGCTGACCGAGCAGTCCGCAGCCACCGTCCGCGCCACCCTCCCCGCCGTGGGCGCGGCCATCGGCGAGATCACCGAGCGCTTCTACGGCCGCCTGTTCGCCGCCCACCCCGAACTGCTGCGGGACCTGTTCAACCGCGGCAACCAGGCCGCCGGCACCCAGAAGCAGGCCCTCGCCGGTTCGATCGCCGCCTTCGCCGCGCACCTGCTGGACCACCCGGACCAGCGGCCCGACGCGATGCTCTCCCGGATCGCGCACAAGCACGCCTCCCTAGGGGTGAGCGCCGAGCAGTACGAGGTCGTCCACGAGCACCTCTTCGCCGCCATCGCCGAGGTGCTCGGCGATGCCGTCACGCCCGCGGTGGCCGCCGCCTGGGACGAGGTGTACTGGCTGATGGCGCACGCGCTCGTCGCCGTCGAGAAGCGGCTGTACGACGAGAGCGCCGGCCGGGGCTTGCGGGAGTTCGAGGTCGTGGAGCGGGTGACGGAGACCGCGGACGTCGTCACCTTCCGGCTGCGGCCGGCCGACGGGGGCCCGGTGGCCGGCTTCCGCGCCGGGCAGTACGTCTCCGTCCGCGTCACCCTGGACGACGGGGCCCGGCAGATACGGCAGTACAGCCTGTCCGGGGCGCCGGGCGAGACGGTGCGGCAGATCAGCGTCAAGCGGGTGCACGGCGGTACGACGCCCGACGGCGAGGTCTCCCATCACCTCCACGCGCGCGTGCGCCCCGGTGACGTGCTGGAGCTGTCCGAGCCGTACGGCGACCTCGTCCTGGCCGGCGGACCCGACACGCCGCTGCTGCTCGCCTCGGCGGGCATCGGCGTGACCCCGATGGTCGCGATGCTGGCCGACCTCGCCGCCTCGGGCCACCGCGGCCCGGTCACCGTCGTGCACGGCGACCGCTCCCCCGCCGACCACGCCCTGCGCGCCGACCAGACGGCGTACGCCGCGAAGCTGCCGGAGGCGGCCGTACACCTCTTCTACGAGCGGGACGCAGAGCCGGGCACCCGGACCGGCCTGGTCGACCTGGCCGGCATCGCCGTACCGCCCGGCACGCGCGCGTACCTGTGCGGCCCGCTGCCCTTCCTGCGCGCGGTCCGCGCCCAGTTGATCTCGCGGGGCGTGGCCCCGGCGGACGTGCACTACGAGGTGTTCGGCCCCGACCTGTGGCTGGCCCAGGGCTGAGCGGCGTCGCCGTCGGCTTCGTCGCCCCCGGGCCGGCCGCCGAGCGTTCAGGCCGGTCCCGGCCCCCGGGTCAGGCCCAGCAGCAGCGGACCCGTCGGCTCGGCGACGATCTCGGCGACCGTGACCGGGTCCAGCGTGGCGAAGAACGCCTCCTGGGCGCGGCGCAGGGCACCGCGCAGCCGGCAGCCGTGGCGCAGGGGGCACGGGGTCGTGCCCTCGCAGTCGACCACGTCGCCGTCGCCCTCGAAGGCGCGCACCACCGCACCGACCGACGCCGTCCGCCCCCGTTCGGACAGGGCAAGGCCGCCGCCCCGGCCGCGGCGGGCGTCGACGAGGCCGAGGTGCTGGAGTTCGGCGACGACCTTCGCGGCGTGCGTGTAGGGCACGTCCATGTCCGCGGCGACCTGGCGGGTGGTGGGCGTGGTGCCGGCGGCGACCGCGAGTCGCATCAGGACGCGCAGGGCCAGGTCGGTGGAGCGCAGCAGCCGCATACCGCGAGGGTAGGTAACGCGCGTCCGAGCGCCAAATCAGCCGGTTCCCGCGCCCTCCCTACGGAAGTACGGCCCCGCCGCATTACGATCAGCGGGCCCCACCGTCCACGTCCCCTTCCGCAGAAGGACACGCCTCATGGGTTCCGGCAAGAACAGCAGCACCGCGGCGCGCAAGGCGCGCATCGAGGAGATGCGGCGCGCGGACCGTGTCCGCGAGCGCCGCAACCGGGTGCTCAGCATCGCCGCGAGTGTGGTGGTCGTCGCCGGTCTCGCCGTCGGCGGTGTGGTCCTCGTGAACAAGCAGTCCGGGGACAAGGATCCGGCCGCGAGCGGTGACGCCAAGGGTTCCGGGGACTCCGGGCACTTCACCACCGGCAAGGACGGGGTGCGGACCTGGTCGGGCAAGCTGTCCCGGACGCACGTGACGACCAAGGTGTCGTACCCGATGCACCCGCCGGTCGGCGGCAACCACAACCCGGTCTGGCTGAACTGCAACGGCGACGTCTACAGCAAGCCCGTGCAGGACGAGAACGCCGTGCACGCGCTGGAGCACGGCGCGGTCTGGGTGACGTACACGGGCAAGGCGCCGAAGGCGGACGTCGACGCGCTGGCGGCGAAGGTGAAGAAGACGCCGTACTCGCTGATGAGCCCGTACGAGAACCAGGGCGCCCCGCTGGTGCTGTCGGCGTGGGGCCACCAGGTGGCGGTGAAGAGCGCGAGCGACCCCGAGGTGGACAGGTTCTTCTCCACCTATGTGCAGGGCCGGCAGACGCCCGAGCCGGGTGCCTCGTGCACCGGCGGGGTCATGAAGTGAGGCGCCGGCACGTCGGCTGGACCGCGGGGGCCGCGGCGGCGGTGCTCGTCGCGGCCGGCGCGATCACGTACGCGGTCGCGGAGGACACGGGCGGGGCGGGTACGAGCACGCCGGGCGCGGAGTCGGCCGACGCCGGGTTCGCCCGGGACATGGCCGTCCACCACCAGCAGGCCGTCGAGATGTCGTACATCGTGCGGGACCGCACGAAGAACGCGGAGGTCCGGCGCCTCGCGTACGACATCGCGCAGACCCAGGCCAATCAGCGCGGCATGCTGCTGGGCTGGCTGGACCTGTGGGAGCTGCCGAAGGTGTCGGCCCGGCCGCCGATGACGTGGATGGGCATGGGGGACATGCCCGCCGGCAAGGACGGCGCGCTGATGCCGGGCATGGCGACCAACACCGACCTGAGGAAGCTCGGGACGCTGAGCGGGAAGCAGGCCGAGGTCTTCTACCTCCAGTTGATGACGGACCATCACAAGGGCGGTGTCCACATGGCCGAGGGGTGTGTCGCCAAGTGCGCCGTCGGCGTGGAGAAGCGGCTCGCCAAGGGCATGGTGGAGGCCCAGCGGTCGGAGCTGCAACTGATGGCCGACATGCTCAAGGAGCGTGGCGCGCAAGCCCGTTCGTAATAACCCGGTCACGACGAAAGCCTCAAAGCGCCCCGTATGACGGCTCCTTGGGCTTCTCTTGACTTTTACGTTCCCCTGACATGAACGGTTCATCGCAAGAGTGGCCCCCATCGTGTGATCCCTTCGCCGGCCGACACCGCCGCGGGCCGGCGCGCGGAACCGCGACGTACCAGCCACTACATGCATGCGAATCGCATCGCAGGGGGTTCTATGAGATCCAACCGTGCCACCATGCGCGCCGGTGTGAGCATGGCAGCGACACTGCCCATGATCGCCGGTGCGCTGGCGCTCGGCATACCCGCGGCGCACGCCGCGGGCTCCCCGGCCCGCGACACCCTCAAGGGCTCCAGGCCCGCGTGGGCCACGGCCAAGGCGGACAAGGGCGCCACCTCCGACAGCGCCCAGGTCAAGGCCCGGGTCTACCTGGCCGGCCGGGACGCGGCGGGCCTCGCCGCCTACGCCAAGGCGGTGTCCGACCCCGGCTCGCCGCTGTACGGCAAGTACCTCGGCGCCAAGAAGGCACAGGCCCGCTTCGGGGCCACCAAGGCCCAGGTGGCCGCGGTCACGTCCTGGCTGAGGTCGGCCGGTCTGACCGTCACCGGGGTCACTCCGCACTACGTCGCCGTCTCCGGTGACGTGGCCGCCGCCGAGAAGGCGTTCGGCACCCAGCTTCACAACTTCGCCAAGGGGTCGAAGACGTACCGCGCCCCCGCGCGGACCGCGTCGGTGCCGGCCGGCCTGAAGGGCGCCGTCCTGACCGTCACCGGCCTGGACAACGCCCCGCACAAGGCGACCCACGACGACGAGCTGCCGCCCCCGGACGCCGTGTTCAAGAACTCCGGGCCGTTCTCCTCGTACTACGGCTCGAACACCGCGAGCACGCTGCCGGACGCCTACGGCCACAAGATCCCGTACGCGGTCAAGGGCTACACCGGCACGCAGCTTCGCGCCGCCTACGGCGCCGGCACGTACACCGGCAAGCACGTCCGCATCGCCATCACGGACGCGTACGCCTCGCCGACCATCGCCGCCGACGCCGGCCGGTACGCCTCGAAGAACGGCGACGCACCCTGGAAGAACGGCCGGTTGCACCAGGTGCTCCCGGACTCCTACAACAGCACCGACGAGTGCGGGGCGGCCGGCTGGTACGGCGAGGAGACCCTCGACGTGGAGGCCGTGCACGCGGTCGCGCCGAACGCCGATGTCACCTACGTCGGTGCCGCGTCCTGCTCCGACGACGACCTGCTGGACTCCCTCCACAAGGTCGTCGACCACGATCTTGCCGACATCGTCTCCAACTCCTGGGGCGACACCGAGGCCAGCCAGACGCCCGACCGCGCGGCCGCCTACGACCAGGTCTTCCAGCTCGGCGCGGTCGAGGGCATCGGCTTCTACTTCTCCTCCGGTGACGACGGCGACGAGGTCGCCAACTCCGGTACGAAGCAGGTCGACTCCCCCGCCAACTCCGCCTGGGTGACCGCGGTCGGCGGTACCTCGCTCGCGGTCGGCAAGGGCGACACGTACCAGTGGGAGACCGGCTGGGGCACCGAGAAGGCGACCCTGTCGGCCGACGGCAAGAGCTGGGACGGCTTCCCGGGTGCCTTCACCTCGGGCGCGGGCGGCGGCACCAGCAAGACGGTCGCCGAGCCGTACTACCAGAAGAACGTCGTCCCGGACGCGCTCGCCAAGGCGGAGAACGCCGCCGGCAACCGTGTCGTCCCGGACATCGCGGCCGTCGCCGACCCGAACACCGGCTTTCTGGTCGGCCAGACCCAGACCTTCCCGGACGGTTCGCAGCAGTACAGCGAGTACCGCATCGGCGGCACCTCGCTGGCCGCTCCCGTCATCGCGGCGGTCCAGGCCCTGGCCCAGGAGGCACGCGGCGGCAGGGCGCTCGGCTTCGCCAACCCGGTCATCTACGCCAGGTACGGCAAGAGGGGCGTCTTCCACGACGTCACGGACAACCCGACCGGCTCCGGCCTGGCCGTCGCGCGTGTGGACTTCGCCAACGGCCTCGACGCCGCAGACGGCCTGCTGACCTCGGCCCGCACCCTCGGCCAGGACAGCTCGCTGTCCGCGGCGAAGGGATACGACGACGTGACCGGCGTGGGTTCACCCGGACACTGGTACGTGCGGTCGTACCGCCGGCACTGATGTCCTGATCCGCTGAGCGGAAGGGGGTGTGGGTCCAAAAACCCGCACCCCCTTTTCCTATGTCCCGAAACAGCGTCAATAGCCGATTCGCCGAAGGCAGGGCACACCGAGAGGAAAAACATCACCTGCATCAGGGAAAGATTTCTTTGGAGGAATGAAGGATTCCAGAGTTGATCTTCACATTCGAGCATGCGTACGATTGCAGTGGCTCAGGGGGGAGTCCACGTCGCACAGCGGGGCGCTGATATCCGCTCTGAATCATGAGTACGGTTCCGCATTCATTGCTCAACACCAGCGAAGGAACCCCATGTCTCGATTCAGACCGCGTTCCGTGGTCACGCTCGCCCTTTCCGCCTCCCTGCTCGCCGTCGGGGGGCCGGTGGGCATGGCCCACGCCGCGGTACCGTCCGGCTGTACGGGCCTGGTCGGCAAGTTCTCCGGCACGGTGTCCCCGGGCTGCGGTACGCCCACCCCCACACCCACTCCGACGGCGTCCTCCACGGGCGTGCCCGGCGTGGACATCGGCGCCGACGGGTGGATCACCTACTCGGACGACGACGCGACCAGCAAGTTCGGTGTCACCGGAACCGTGAGCACCGTCGACGGCACGGTGCAGAGCGACGGCACCTGCCAGTTCGACGGCTCCGTCAGCAGCTCCTCTTCCGGCACGGCGTACGAGCAGGAGGTCGGATACAACCCGACCACCTGCCAGGAGCGCATCCGCACCGGCACCATTTCGGCGAGCCAGGAAGCCAGCCTGGTCTCGCCCGCGGACACCAACGCCACACCCGAGACGCCGCAGGCCGATTCCACGGCCGGTGACACCGGCGCCACCGTCGACCCGGCCTCGGGGCCGTTCAGCGACACGGGCGCGGCCGACGCGGCGAGCAGCACGCCGTACAGCAACGCGCACACCAAGACGGCGTGGATCGACCCGGTGAACGTCACCATCACGTCGCTCACCACGAACCTGCGCTGGCCGCTGTACGGCCACGGGGGCTCTCTGAGCGCCCGGAACAACGCGTACAAGTTCAAGTACGACGGCTGGTGGACGTCCGGCACCCCGAAGCCGACGTTCAGCACCCAGAGCGACGGCTGGGGCACCGGCGGCGCCGAGACCTTCAAGAACACCGACTTCGAGAAGATCGTGATCGCGCTGCTCGGACCGTCCGGCTGGGCCGCCTGCGGCTTCAGCACCGACACGGCCGTCTTCAAGCACAACGTGCACGTGTACGGCAAGCGCAACGGCAACGAGGTCAGCACCTGGCACGACACCAAGGCGGGCGGCTGCTCCAACCTGGTGCACCACCGCCGCTCGACCGGCTTCGGATGGACCTCCTGAGAATGAGCCCGCTCCACAGGCCGTCCCACGCGCTCCGTCCTCACCGGACGGTCGCGTGGGGCGCCGCCCCCCTCATGGCAGCGCTGGTGCTGGCGGCCACCGGATGCTCGTCCGGCACCACCGGCACCACCGGCACTCCCGGTACGCCCGGTACGCCCGGTGCCGCGGCCGACACCAAGGGCATGGACCCGGGCACGGTGGCCGTGCAGTACTCGACGGCGCTGTTCTCCGGCCAGTTCACCCGCGCCTCCTCCTTCGTCCTCCCGCGTGAGCGGGGTGTGCTGAAGGTGCTGTTCACCGGTATGACCAACTCCTCCGTCCGGGCCCAGGACCTCGCCGTCGGCGCGGTCGACGTCGGGGCCGGTTCCGGGAGCGTCGTACTGACCGGGAAGATGTGCAGCTCGGGTGTCATTCCGAAAGGCGCCACCGTCCAGCCGCGACAGAACGAGAAATGCGTCACGAACCACCGGCGCGACACCTCGGACCCGGCCTTTCATGTGGCGGTCTGCAAAACCTCCGGGAAATGGTACGTGTGTTTCCCGAGATTCGACGAGGCCATGCGGAAGGGTTCCGCCTCGACATCGACGGGCAAGGCCGCACCCAGCCCCCGGTCCAGTCACTGAGGAGCGCTTCTCCGCCTTCCGGCACGCCCGGGCGGAAAGGCGGAAAGGCGCCCTCAGCTCATTCCGTTCCCCTGCGCCGGCGGTCGAGCAGGAGGAAGACCAGGAAGCCGGCGACGAACAGCAGCGCACCGCCGGCCAGGAACGGCACGGGCGTGTACTCGTCGGTGCAGGACTGCCCGCCCGCCGTCGAGTGGCACACGGTCCCGGGGCCGCCCCGGTTCAGATAGGCGAGGTGGAACAGGGGCAGGGCCAGGCCCGCGAGTCCTCCGGCGACGGCGGCCCGGTGCCCCTTGCGAAGCAGGAACACGGCGGCCACCACGGCGAGCACGATCAGGACCACACCGACCGACAACAGGGCCGCCAGCCCCAGCGCGAGACACCCGCCGACCGCCAGCCAGGCGAGGAACCAGCCCCACTCCGCACCACGTCGATCCCGGACTGTGACGATGTCGCTGTGCACGATGCCTCCCACGGAGGGTGAGACTGCGCGAGCTGCCGATGCGATCACGGTACACCCCGCCCGCCGCCCCAGGGCGACGGCCAAGTCAACGGTCCCTAAAGGGATTTGAGCGAGGCGATAAAGGGGCCCCAGGCGTCGGGGGTGAGGAGGAGGGCGGGGCCGCCGGGGGACTTGGAGTCCCGGACGGGGACGAGGCCGGGGAAGCCGCCGGCCACTTCGACGCATTCCCCGCCATCGCCGTTGCTGTAACTGCTCTTGAACCAGAGCGCGTCACTCCAGTCGATCCCGCTGCTCGCCATTTCGGTGATCCTCTGCCGCTGCCTTGATCATGGCCAGGGACGTGTCTGGGGACAGCGCGACGGCCCTGAGCCGATCGTATGCCTTGCGGTACTGCTTCACGAGGGCCGGATCGTCGATGGTGTCACCGCTGTAGGACGCCTCGGTGTAGACCAGCGGCGGCGCGTCCGGGAAGGTCATCACCATGATGGAGGCAGCCATGAGGGGATACGCCCCGCACGTGCGCGGAACGATCTGCGGAGTGATCCGGCGCCTCTCGGCCAGCTCCACGATCCGGTCCAGTTGTTCGGCCATCTCCAGCGGCGGGAGGAGCGGGTCCGCGATCAGCGACTCATGCAGGACCGTCCAGTACTCCGGTGTGGACCGATCCTCGTCGAACAGGCGGGCGCGGGCGAGTCGGGCCGTCACCTTCTCCTCGACCCATTCGTCGGAGGCGGCGGGGTGAGCCGACCGGACCAGCGTCCGAGCGTACGCGGCGGTCTGGAGCAGCCCGGGAAAGATAACGGGAGACCACAACTCAATGGTCTCCGCGTATTTCTCCGCCTCCAGAGCCTTCTCGAAGTACGCGGCATGCGGCCCCCTCCGCGCCTTCCGCACATCCTCGCAGCACCGCTCGAAGAACCCGTCGGTCCCCAGCACCCGATCCGCGTGCCGGGCCAGATCCAGCGGCATCCTCCGTTCCCCGTGCTCGATGTCGCTGAGGTACGTCTTGCCGTAGAAGCTGCCTTCGAGGAACGTCTCCAACGACATCCCGGCCGCCTCCCTCTTCCACCGCAACTCCTTGCCGTAGAAGGTCGGGACGCTGACCGAGCCGTCGATGTCCTTGCCGCGAGCCACCACTCGCCCTCCTCCGCTGCCCTGGTCGCGAACGCGAAACCTCTTCCACGGTAGCGAGCCGGGCGACACTCTGTGAGGTGTTCGTCACACACCGCACAGAAGGTCAATACACCCCCATGCCCGACCGCTCCCCCACCGCCTACGACGTCACCCTGTGCGTCGAGGAACTCCGCACCGCCCTCGCCCTGCACGGCATCACGCTGCCGTCCCTCCGCGTCGATCTGCCGGGCTTCGCCGGTACGTACTCGCCGCCCGCCGGGCTCGTGACGCTCGGCAACTGCAACACGGCCACGGCCCGCGCCCTCGCCGCCGCGCTGCGGAAGACGGCGGCCGAGGCATGACGCCACTGGAACTGCGTCTGCTAGCCACGCCCAAGGCCGCGCCGGAACTCCGCCGCCACCTGCGTGAGCACGGCTTCGACGTCCGGCTCTGTGCCACGGAGCTGCTGACGAACGTCATCGACCACCTGGGCGAGGGCACCCCGGTGACCGTACGGGTCACGGGTGCGGCGGCCGGCGGCCGTACCCGTGTCGAGGTGACCGACCCCGATCCGCGCGCGTTGCCCGTACTGCTGTCCGCCGCGACCACGGCGGAGTCCGGGCGTGGCCTGGCGCTCGTCGACGCGCTCGCCGAGCGGTGGGGCGTGGACCGGGAGCCGGACCGCAAGACGGTCTGGTGCGAGCTGGGGAGCTGAGCCGTGCCCTGGTCGGAGCCGGTTTCATTGCCTGAAGCTCCTGTTCTGCGAGGCGCGCCGAACTGTCGCATATTGGCAGGTGATGACCTTTTCCAGGGACGGGGTGGCACCCTGTGGCGCCGCCGCGCCGACAGACCGGGTCCGTTCGACGGCCGGCCGTGTCGGCGCCTTCCCGTATCGCCCCCGGGGTCCACGGCCGTCCCCCTCGCACCCTCGCAAGTGACGCGCCCAGCGGCGCACCAAGGAGGCTGTATGTCGTTCCATGACCCGGCAGTGCTCGACTGCCCCTTCGACTTCGCCGACGCGCTGGAATATGACCCCTCACTGGCCTCGCTGGCAGAGCGCGGCCCGGTCAGCCGGATCCGGCTGCCCTACGGTGAGGCCGAGGCCTGGCTGGTGACCAGCTTCGCCGGAGTGCGTCAGGTGACGTGCGATCCCAGGTTCAGCCGGGCGGCGATCATCGGGCGGGACTATCCGAGGATGACCCCGGAGCCGATCGTGTCGCCGGAATCGATCAACGTGACGGACCCGCCGTACGTGACCCGGTTGCGGCAGACGGCGGCGCAGGCGTTCACCCGGGAGCGGGTGGTGGCCATGCGGCCCGCGGTGGACGGGGTCGTGGCCAAGCTGCTCTCGGCGATGGCCGAGGCGGGGCCGCCGGCGGACCTGGTGACGTCTTTGTCGGTTCCCCTGCCCCACCTGACGATCTGCGAGCTGCTGGCCGTCCCGGAGGCCGACCGCGAGCGGCTGCGTACGTACACGATGCGGCTGCTGGCCACCTCTCCGGCCGCCCGGAAGGGCGCGGCCGACGCCAAGGCCGCCCTGCGGGAGTACTTCGCCGGGCTGATCCCGGCCCGGCGCGCCACGCCGGGCGAGGACCTGCTCAGTGCGATGGTCACCGCCCCGGTGGCGCCGGGCGAGGAGCCGCTGACGGACGACGAGTTGGCGGTCATGGCCGTGACGCTCATCCTCAGCGGCAACGACACCGCGACCTGCCAGATCAGCAACATCGTCTACCTGCTGCTGACCCGGTCCGAGGAGCGTGCCGCGCTGGCGGGCGACGCCGGCCGGTTCCCCGGCGCGCTGGAGGAGCTGCTGCGGTTCATCCCCTTCCGCAAGGGCGTGGGCATCCCGCGGATCGCCCTGGAGGACGCGGAGGTCGAGGGGACCGCCATCGAGGCCGGCGACTACGTGCACGTGTCCTACCTGGCGGCCAACCGTGATCCGGCCGTCTTCCCCGATCCGCACACGCTGGACCTCGAACGGCCGGTGCGCCCGCACATGACGTTCGGGTGGGGCGGGCACCACTGCCTCGCCGCGCCGCTCGCGCGGGCGGAGCTGGAGAGCGCGGTCACCGGCCTGCTGACCCGCTTCCCCCACCTGCGCCTCGCCGTCGCGCCTGAGGACCTCGAGTGGGACACCGGCACCATCCGCCGCTTCCCGGTACGGCTGCCGGTCACCTGGTGAAGCCGGGGCGGCTCGCGGGTCGGTGCACCGGCCCGCGCCGGCGGTCGAGGAGGAGGACCAGGACGCCGGCGGCGAACAGCAGCACGCCGCCGGCCAGGAAGGGCACCCGGGGCGTACTCGTCGGCGCAGGTCTGTGCGACGGCCGTCGTGCGGCACCCGGTGCCCGGGCCGCCCCGGTCGGAGTAGGCGGGGCGGAAGAGCGGCAGCGCCGGACCGGCGAGGCTCCCGGCGACGGCGGTCCGGTGCCCCTGACGGAGCAGGAACACGGCGGCCACCACGGCCAGGACGAGCAGGACCACGCCGACCGACAGCAGGGCGGCCAGGCCGAGGGCGAAAGACGCGCCGACCGCCGGCCAGGCCAGGAACCAGCCCCACCGCGCATCCGGCCGGTCCTCGGCCGGGACCGTCGTCCGTTGCACCGTGCCTCCCGTGGAGGGTGAGCCCCGCGCGGACCCCGGGTGTGGAGCCGGGGCCCGTCCAGGGTAGCGCCGGAGGGTAATCAGCGGTGCAACGCGCCGGACTCCTCCGGCACATGGGAGGTGATCACGCGGCCCGCCGACGGGGTCGCCCGGCGCCGGTCCACCACGTGGGCGGCGCCCGCGACGCCCAGGCCCAGTACGGCCAGGGCCGCGCCGGCCAGCGCCGGGGACGTCGCGCCGAAGCCGGCCGCGAGGGCCAGGCCGCCGATCCAGGCGCCGCCGGCGTTGGCCAGGTTGAAGGCGGCCTGGTTGGCGGAAGAGGCGAGGGAGGGGGCCGCCGAGGCCTTCTCCATGACCATGAGCTGGAGCGGGGAGCCGGTGACGAACGCCGCCGCGCCGAGCAGGGTCACGGCGAGGGCCGCGCTCCACTCCGCGCGCATCAGCAGCGGGAACAGTCCGAGCACCACGGCCAGGGAGACCAGGCCGGCGAAGAGGGTGCCCCGCAGGGAGTGGTCGGCGAGCCGGCCGCCGAGGAGGTTGCCGGCGGTGGCGCCGACGCCGAAGAGGGCGAGGAGCAGGGTGACGTTCGTCTCGGCGAAGCCCGCGGTGTCCGTGAGCATCGGGGTGACGTAGCTGTAGGCGGCGAACAGCGCGCCGAAGCCGGCCACCGTGGTGCCGAGGGCCAGCCAGACCGGCAGGGACTTCAGTGCCGCCAGTTCGCCGCGCAGGCCGGTCCCGGAGGCGTGGGTGTGGTCGCGCGGGATCAGCAGGGCGAGCGAGGCTATGGCGACCAGGCCGATCGCGCTGACGCCGAGGAACGTGGCCCGCCAGCCGAGGTGCTGGCCCATGAGGGTGGCGGCGGGGACGCCCGCGATGTTGGCGACGGTCAGGCCGAGGAACATCAGGGACACCGAGCGGGCCTTGCGCTCCGGCGGGACCATCCCCGTGGCGACGACCGCGCCGACGCCGAAGAAGGCGCCGTGCGGCAGTCCGCTGAGGAAGCGGGCGGCGAGCAGGGAGCCGTTGCCGGGGGCGAACGCGGAGAGCGCGTTGCCCGCGACGAAGAGGGCCATCAGGGCGATGAGGACCGTGCGCCGGGACATCCGGGCCGTCACGGCGGCCAGCAGCGGGGCCCCGATGACGACGCCCAGCGCGTACGCCGAGACCAGGTGTCCGGCGCTGGGGATCGAGATGTGCAGGTCGTCCGCGACGTCGGGCAGCAGGCCCATCATCACGAACTCGGTCGTACCGATGCCGAAGGCGCCCACGGCGAGGGCGAGCAGGGCCAGGGGCATAAAAGGCCTTTCAGAGAGGTGACGCCGTACAGATCCGCAGTATGTTCCTGTACGGAACAAATCCTCTCGGGCCCAGTATTCCAGGAGGTGACGTCCGGGTTGCCGGTGTGGGTGCCGTCACCGCCTCGCCTGTGGGACGGCTCACACCTTCACGCGGGCCGCCACCGGCAGGTGGTCGCTGTTCGTGCGGGGCAGCGTCCAGGAACTCTGCGGCTGCACACCCTTGACCATGATCTGGTCGATCCGCGCCATCGGGAACGACGCCGGCCAGCTAAACCCGAAACCGCTGCCCGCCGCGCCCTGTGTGGAGCGGAGCTGGGAGGTGACGGCGTTGAGCGAACGGTCGTTCATCGTGCCGTTCAGGTCGCCGAGCAGCACCACGCGCTCGAGCGTCTCGTCGGCGATGGCCTCACCTAGCGCGTCGGCGCTCTTGTCGCGCTGCCGGGCGGTGAACCCGGCCTTCAGCTTCACCCGCACCGAGGGCAGGTGGGCGACGTAGACCGCGACCGGGCCCTTCGGGGTGGTGACCGTGGCGCGCATCGCCCGCTTCCAGCCGAGCTTGATGTCGACGGCCTCGACGCCGGCCATGGGGTACCTGCTCCACAGGCCGACGGTGCCGACCACCGCGTGGTACTTGTACGTCGTCGCGAGCGCCTTCTCGTAGACGGGGACGGCGGAGGCGGGCAGCTCCTCCAGGGCCAGGACGTCCGCGCCCGAGGCGGCCACGTCGCGGGCGGTCGCGGCCGGGTCGGGGTTGTCGGCGTTGACGTTGTGGGTGGCCACCATCAGGTCACCCCCGCCGCCCGACCGGTCGGTGAGCAGTCCGCCGAACAGGTTCAGCCACGCGACCGCCGGGAGGAGCACGGCGACGAGCGCGGTCGCCGACCGGCGTAGCAGGCCGAGGACCAGCAGCAGCGGGACGGCCAGGCCCAGCCAGGGCAGGAAGGTCTCGGTGAGACTGCCGAGGTTGCCCACCCGGTTCGGGATACGGGAGTGCAGCAGCATCACCAGGCCGAGGAGCAGGGCCAGCGCGGCGAGCACGAGGCCACGGCGCCAGATGCGTGGGTCGCCCCGCCAGCCGCCGGCCAGGCGGTGCGCCAGGCGTCGAAGCCGGGATCCCGGTCGCTCGGGCCCCGAGCCTCCGTTGTCCGTCTCCGTCATGTACGCCTGCTGCGTCATACCGTCTGCCTCACTGCCTGCCGTGCACACCGTTCGACCCCCGTCCGCTTCCGACCCTAGGGGATGATCGGCTCCGTTCCCGCCGTCCCGTGACGGCCTTACGGAAGAGGAGGACGAACGGGGCGGGACGAGGGGTTCCGGTTAGTCCCCGTCCGGGCGGGGTCTGTGACGAAACGCGCACATCAGCGTGACGTGGCCGTGGAGCTGACGGGCCGTAGGCCGGCCAGGACCGTGTCGACGATCTGCGCCGCCAGACCCTCGGGCAGGTCCGCGTCCGGGCGCATGACGGCGCGGACGAGCATGGGGCCGACGAACATGTCGTTGGCCAGTTCCAGGTCGACGTCCGCGCGCAGTTCGCCGTTCTCCCGCCCGCGGCGCAGCACGTCCAGGCCGATGACGCGGCGGGGCTCTATGACGCTGGCGTGGTAGGCGGCCCAGATCCGCGGACTGCTCTTCATCTGCGCGTACACGTTGTGCAGGATCGCCGAGGAGCGGCTGGCCAGACCGCGCCGGCGCAGGGACTCCAGCAGCACGACGAGGTCGTCGCGCAGGGAGGTGCCGGGGAGTTCGGGGTCGGGGGGCTCGGCGGCGCGGACGACGTCGACGAACAGCTCTTCCTTGCCGCTCCAGCGGCGGTAGATGGTGGCCTTGCCGACCCCGGCCGTGCGCGCGACGCGCTCGATGGACAGCTCGGCGAGGGGGACGCCCTCCTCCAGGAGCTTCATCACGCCTTCCAGGATGGCGCTTTCCACGGCTTCGCTGCGCGGCCGGCCCCGCGCGGGTCCCTCCGGCCGCGGCCGGCTGTCGGCAAGGCTCACGTCGTACCGTCCTCTCGATGACTGCGGGAATTGTCCCGCAACGACCCCCTTCCCCCGTGAACGTCGCGCCGGACCGTCAGTCCTTGGCGCCGACCAGTTCCGCTTCCCGGTCCTTCGACTGTCCGGCCGGCGGCCTGCCCGGCAGGAACAGGGCCACCACCACGGCTCCGACCAGCGCGACGCCCGTACCGCACAGGGCGGTGACGTGCATGGCGTGCAGGAAGGCGTCGTCGGCGGGGGTGACCAGGGCCCGGCCCTGGGGGCCCAGCTTCGCGGCGACGCCGAGGGTGGCCTCGATGGACTCGCCCGCGGTGTCGCGCAGGGCCGGCGGCAGGGCGCCGAGCTTGCCCTCGATCCCGTTGCGGTACGAGGTGGCGAGCACCGAGCCGAGGACGGCGATGCCGAGGGCGCCGCCGACCTGGCGGAATGTGTTGCTGAGCGCTGAGGCGGAGCCGGCCTTCTCGCGCGGCAGGGCCTGCATGATGACGACCGAGGTGGGCGTCATGATGTGCGCCATGCCGGTGCCCATCAGGAAGAAGACGACCTCCAGCAGCCAGATCGGGGTGTCGGCCTCGAAGCCGGCGAACGCGGCCAGCGTCGCCGCGATCAGCAGCAGACCGCCGGTGGTGGTGGCCTTGTTGCCGAACCGGTCGACCACCAGCCGGGCGCGCGGCGCGAAGATCAACTGGGCGGCGGCGAGCGGCAGCATCAGCGCGCCCGACTCCAGCGGCGAGTAGCCGCGGACGCTCTGGGTGTAGAAAACGCCGAAGAACGTGACGCCCATCAGCGCGAAGAAGACGAGCGCGATGGCGCTCATGGCGGCCGAGAAGACCTTGTTCCTGAAGTAGCCGACGTCCAGCGAGGGGTGGTCGCTGCGCTTCTCGAAGACGACGAACCCGGCGAGCACGACGAGGCCGGCGATGATGGTCGCCAGCACCTTCGGGTCGGTGAAGTCGGCCAGCTCGCCGCCCTTGATGATGCCGTAGACCAGCAGGACCAGGCCGACGACGGACAGGACCACGCCGATGGGGTCGAGGCGGCCGGGGCTGGGGTCGCGGGAGTCGGGCACCAGCCACACCATCAGGACGAGCGCGAGGATCACGATCGGCACGTTGACGAAGAAGACCGAGCCCCACCAGAAGTGGTCGAGGAGGGCGCCGCCGGTGATCGGGCCGATGGCGATGGCGAGGCCGACGCCGCCGGCCCACATGCCGATGGCCTTGGGCTGCTCGTCGCGCTCGAAGACGTTCATCAGTACGGCGAGGGTGGCGGGCATGACGAAGGCGGCGCCGACGGCCATCAGCGCGCGGAAGGCGATGAGCTGGGCCGGGGAGCCGGACTCGGCGGCGAGGGCGGAGCCGATGCCGAACACGGCGATGCCGCCGAGCAGCACCTTCTTGCGGCCGATCCGGTCGCCGACGAGGCCGGCGGTGAACAGCAGGCCGGCGAAGACGAGGGTGTAGGCGTTGATCGCCCATTCGATCTGGCTCTGGGTGGCGCCGAGGCCGGTGGGCGCCGGGGTCGAGATGGTCTTGATGGCGACGTTCAGGATCGAGTTGTCGAGCACCACGATGAGCAGGCTCAGCATCAACACGCCCAGGATCGCCCAGCGGCGCCGGTGCACCGCCTCCGGTATCCGGGGGGCAGGGACGGGACTTGTCATGGGTCCGAGCCTAGAACCATTTCGATACGGAACCGTCTCGTATCTTATTTTCTTTACCAAGGCCTTAAACACCGCCCCCCCTCTGGCCGTGCCTGGCACGAGGTGCCACCATGGAGACGATCCGGGGACGCCGTCAGGGCGCCTCGAGATGACTGAAGGAGCCGTTGCCATGACGCAGCTTTCGGCTGCCCCGAACAAGCCCTCCGACGGCAGCAAGGCGCTGTACGGGGGGAAGGGCACTCGCCGCATCACCGTCCGCGACATCGCCCTCGCCAAGGAGCGGGGCGAGAAGTGGCCCATGCTCACCGCCTACGACGCGATGACCGCGTCCGTCTTCGACGAGGCCGGGATCCCGGTGATCCTCGTCGGCGACTCGGCGGGCAACTGTCACCTCGGGTACGAGACCACCGTGCCCGTCACCCTCGACGAGATGACCATGCTCTCGGCGGCCGTCGTCCGCGGGACGACCCGCTCCCTGATCGTCGGCGACCTGCCCTTCGGCTCCTACCAGGAGGGCCCGGTGCAGGCGCTGCGCTCGGCGACCCGGCTGGTGAAGGAGGCCGGCGTCGGTGCGGTCAAGCTGGAGGGCGGCGAGCGCTCGCACGAGCAGATCCGGCTGCTGGCGGAGTCCGGCATCCCGGTCATGGCCCACATCGGCCTGACCCCGCAGTCCGTCAACGCGATGGGCTACCGCGTGCAGGGGCGCGGCGAGGAGGCCGCGCAGCAGCTTCTGCGCGACGCGAAGGCCGTACAGGACGCGGGCGCCTTCGCGGTCGTGCTGGAGCTGGTCCCGGCGGAGCTGGCAGCCGAGGTGACCCGGGTGCTGCACATCCCGACCGTGGGCATCGGGGCCGGCCCGGAGACGGACGCGCAGGTGCTGGTGTGGACCGACATGCTGGGTCTGACGTCCGGCCGGGTGCCGAAGTTCGTCAAGAAGTACGCCGACCTGCGTGAGGTCATGGGCACCGCGGTGAAGGCGTTCGCGGAGGACGTCGTCGGCGGAACGTTCCCGCTGGACGAGCACTCCGTCCACTAGCCACTGCGGCACCACCCCGGGCAGCCCGCCGATCATCCCCCGTCGGCGGGCTGCCCCCTTTTCCGGCCGGAACCGGTGAAGCTCTGGCCTCAACTTCCGCGTACGTAAAGGGAATTGTCGAACTCCACGTAACGGAGTGGCCTCGAAAACGCTCCTGGGGCCTCCCGGTCCTCCGTGAGTGGTGCACTGGGTGATGTGGGACGTCTCATACCCGGGGGAGCGACGATGGCCCAGCCGCAGACCACCTGTTCCGACTGCTCCGCCGCCACCGTGCCGGAGGCGGCCTTCTGCGGGGAGTGCGGGGCCACGCTGGCCGTCGCCGGACCGGCGCCGGCGGCCCGCCCGGCACGCGGCCTGGCCGTTCCCCGCTGGACCGGCGGCCGGGACCTGACCCGGTACATGTGCGCGGCCGTCTTCCTGGACCGGAGTTACGCCGACTCGCTGATCAGGGACATCGCCGCCGAACCGCATCTGGGCGTGGCACCGGCCCCCGGGTGCGACGTACCGGTGGTCCTGCGGTACGCCTACGAGGCCAACGCACGGCGGCACGCCAGGGACCTGCTGCTGGCGGCCGAGTTCCTGATCGCGGCCATCGGGCTGCTGGTGCTGCACAGCGGCCTGGCCGTGGTGCTGATGTTCCTGTTCGCCTGGTTGACGACGCTGGTCTTCGCGCTCTCCAGCCAGTACGGCGAGCGCCTGCAGCGGCTGCGGCCGGACCGGTTCGACCCGGCGCAGGCACCCCCGCCGCCCAACGAGTCCGCGGCCCGCCGGCTGCGCCAGATCGACGAGTACGCGCACGGCAACCTCACCGTCTACAGCGACTACTCCCCGTTCACCGGCTACGGCCAGGAACTCGACTCGTGGTCGCTGATCTTCGACGTGACCGCCTCGGGACGCGAGGGCGTGCGGCCGCGGGAGTTCGACGTCGCGGACCTGTACGCCCACATCGCCCGACGGGTCGGCGAGCTGTCGCTGCCCTGCCTGGAACTGGAGGAGCGGGTCTTCGTGGAGGGGGCGGCGCTGCTGGGCGACACCCGCTTCCTGCCGGACCCGCTCGGCCGCCCCGCCGCCCAGATCGGCCCCGACCGGCTGGACGCGCTGAAACGGGCTCCGGAGGAGACCGCGCGCGTCTACCTGGTCACGCACTCCTCGGGCTGGGGCGGGGAGCTGATCACCTCGATGTTCCTGCGGCTCGTGCGCTCGGACTCCAACCTGTTCGTGGAGGCCGTGCCCACCGTGCTGTGCCCGCTGCTGGACCGCTACCGGACGATCGACAGCCTGATGCCGTACCCCTCGCCGCGCGAGTTCCTCACGATGCTGTTCCAGACCCTGGCCAGCACGCCGTTCGTGCTGATCGCCTCGCCGGCGCGCGCGGTCATGGGCTTCTTCCCGGACTTCCGGCTGCGGAGCCGGCTGAAGAAGCAGCACCGGCAGATCACCCGGCTCGGGATGTTCGACTACGGGGCGCGTGACAGCGTGCGGCAGCTCGCCTCCGCCACGGACCACCGGCGGTACTTCCAGAAGGTCGACTCCGGCATGGTCCTCAAGACCGTGGAACGGCGCATCCTAGACGCCCTGGTGGAGTTCGCCCTGGAACACGACATCGACGCGGGCGATCTGATCAAGCGTCAGGAGACCATCATCAACAACGGCATCATCGCCACCGCGGGGGCGAAGGTCGAGTCCAGCTCGGTCGCCTCGGGCGACAGGTCCCGTATCTCGACCATCCTCAGCAAGATCCCGCGGCCCAACACGGACTGACGGCGACGGCACACCGAACGGACGAACGGGGAGCGGCATGGACGGACGCAGCAACGACGGCGTCATCGCGACGGGGAGCGCTCAGGTCAGGAACGCGGTGGTCGCGAGCGGCAGCAACGCGCGCGTCGACTTCCGGGTCACGGAACGGGCAGCGGCCGAGGGCGTAGACGGCCCCGCGCCGACCCCGCAGGAGATCAGCGAGCTGCTGGCCCGGTTCATCGGGGAACTGCGCGGGTCGGACCACCCGGAGCGGGAGGACCTGGCGGAGTTCGCCGAGGACGCGCGCGAGGAGCTGGCCGCACCGGAACCCCGTACGGGAAAGCTCCGCCGGGTCGCCAGGGCGCTGGTGGAGGCCGTACCCGGCTTCACCGCGCTGGCCTCCCTCGCGGTGACGATCGAAGAAGCCGTCCGGGGCCTGTAGACGGAGGACGGGGCCATGCACTTCTGTGTTCACTGCGGCGCGCGCGTCGAGGACACCGCGCGGACGGACTGTGCCCACTGCGGGGCGCCGCGCGCCGCCGGGGACCCGGCCGGCACCGCCGACCGGGTCACGTATCTGCGGGTGGGCGCCACGCGGCTGCCGGGCTGGCTGCCCTGGGCCCTGGTGGCCGTCCTGGCGGCCGGCGGCGTGACGCTCTGGGTGGCCGTCGCCGGCCGCCCCGACACCCCCTCGGCGGGTGCCCTCCCCACCGCTCCGCTCTCCCCCGGGCCCTCGTACGACGGCTCGGACGTCACCTCGTCCCCCTACGACGACGGAACCGGCACGTCGGAGACCTACCCCGCCGCCGACTCCCCGTCCGACTACAGCAGCGCCCCGGACACCGGGACGCCCGAACCGACGGCCGGCGTCCAGGACGCGCGCACGGTCGTGATGACGTACTACGACCACCTCAACGCCGGGAACTACTCGGCGGCCTGGGACATGGGCGGCTCCCACCTCGCCCCGGGCACCTACGCGGACTGGGTGACGGGCTTCGCCTCCACGGCGCACGTCGACGTCACCGCCTCCGACGACGGCAACGGCGAGGTGAGCGTCGACCTCCGGGCGAGCCAGTACGACGGCAGCGTGCGCGAGTTCCGGGGCACCTACACGGTGGCGGGCGGGGAGATCGTCAGCGGCCGCATCCGGGAGGTGTCGTAAGGGCCGGCAGGGCGGGCGCCGTAGCGGCCGGCAGGGCGGACGCGTAGCTGCCGGCGGGGGGTGTCGGGGCGGCCGACGCGGCGCCTACAGGTCTCCGACAGACGCCGGGCGAGCGCTGTAGGCGCTCTGTCGGCCGTTTGTCGGTGGGCCCTGGCACTGTCATCCCCATGACACGCATCGACGACAACCCCGCCGGCGTGGCCCACGCCGTGACCGTACGGGGACTGGTCAAGCACTACGGCGAGACCAAAGCGCTGGACGGTGTCGACCTGGACGTGCGCGAGGGCACCGTGATGGGTGTGCTCGGGCCGAACGGCGCCGGCAAGACCACCCTCGTACGCATCCTGTCCACCCTGATCACCCCCGACGCCGGACGGGCCACCGTGGCCGGCTACGACGTCGTCCGCCAGCCCCGGCAGCTACGCCGGGTCATAGGCCTCACCGGCCAGTACGCCTCGGTGGACGAGAAGCTCCCCGGCTGGGAGAACCTCTACCTGATCGGCCGGCTGCTCGACCTGTCCCGCAAGGACGCCCGCACCCGCGCCGACGAGCTGCTGGAGCGGTTCTCGCTGACGGAGGCGGCCCGGCGTCCGGCGAGCACGTACTCCGGGGGCATGCGGCGCCGGCTGGACCTCGCCGCCTCGATGATCGGCCGCCCGGCCGTGCTGTACCTGGACGAGCCGACGACCGGCCTCGACCCCCGCACCCGCAACGAGGTGTGGGACGAGGTGAAGGCGATGGTCGGCGAGGGCGTCACCGTGCTGCTCACCACCCAGTACATGGAGGAGGCCGAGCAGCTCGCCTCCGAGCTGACCGTCGTGGACCGCGGCCGGGTCATCGCGGGCGGCGGCATCGAGGAGCTGAAGGCCCGGGTCGGCGGACGCACCCTGCGGGTCCGCCCGCTGGACCCGCTCCAACTGCGGCCCCTCGCCGTCATGCTGGACGAGCTGGGCATCACCGGCCTCGCGTCCACCACCGTGGACCACCAGACCGGCACCCTGCTGGTGCCGATCCTGAGCGACGAGCAACTGACCGCGGTGGTCGGCGCCGTCACCGCGCGCGGCATCACGATCTCCGCCATCACCACCGAACTTCCCAGCCTGGACGAGGTGTTCCTGTCCCTCACCGGCCACCGTGCCAGTGCCCCGCAGGACGCCGTCCCCGCCGATGACCGTCAGGAGGTCGCCGTATGAGCGCCGCCACTCTCGCGCCGGCCCCGCACGCGGCCGACACGCCCATCTCGCTCCGCGCCCATCTGCGCCACACCGGCGCGCTGATCCGCCGCAACCTGCTGTGGATCCGGCAGGACCCGGAGTCGATGTTCGACGCCATCCTGTTCCCGGTCGTCTTCACGCTGCTGTTCGTGTACGTCTTCGGCGGTTCCATCGGACAGTCGCTGGGCGGCGGCCAGGACCAGTACGTCCAGTACGTGGTGCCCGGACTCATGGCCATGATGGGCATGAACATGGCCCAGGGCGTGGGCACCGGCTTCAACCAGGACTTCAACTCCGGTGTCATGGACCGCTTCCGCTCGCTGCCCATCGGCCGCGGCTCCGTGCTCTTCGCGAAGATCGCGGTCGAGCTGATGCGGATGCTGTTGGCGACGGCGGTCCTGATGGTGGTCGCCGTGCTGGTGGGCTACGACATCAAGCACTGGAGCGGCCTGCTCGCCTCCGTGGCGCTGTCCGCGCTGTTCGGCTCCGCGCTGATGTGGGTGTTCCTCACGCTCGGCGTGATGATGAAGAGCGCCCAGTCCGTGCAGGCCATGGGCTTCCTGGTGCTGATGCCCCTGCAGTTCGGCTCGTCGATCTTCGCGCCGACCGCCTCCATGCCGGGCTGGCTCCAGTCGTTCACCGACTACAACCCGCTCTCCGCGCTGGCCGACACCGCCCGCGGCCTGATGGAGGGCGGCCCGGTCGCCCACCATCTGTGGGTGACGCTGATCTGGTCGGTGGGGCTCACCGCGGTCATGGCGCCGGTCGCGATCCACAAGTTCCGGACGAAGAGCTGACGTTCGCGTTCGCTCACACCAGGGCGGTGGCCTCCGCGAGGGAGAGGCCACCGCCCTCGGCGTACGCGGCCTCGTACCCGGGGCCGAGCGTCTCGCGGACGCGGGCCTCGGTCATGTCGTACGCCCGCTGCTCCACCCGGGAGGCGACATGGCCGGGCGGCAGCAGCGCCCGGGCGGCGGCCAGACAGCGGGCCGCGTCCGAGGTGCGGCGGCCTCCGCCGGCGTCCCCACCGGCGCCCGCGAGGGCCATCGCGGCGACCGTCAGGCAGAGGGAGTGCTGGTGCGGGGCGATGGCTTGGGACAGCGGGTCGGCGGCGAGGCGCAAGGCCCTGCGGGCCTGGGCGAGGGCCTCCTCGGTGCGCCCGTCCAGGGCGTCCAGCCAGGCCTGCTGGCCGACGATCATGGCGTCGAACACGACGAAGTGCGCGACCGGCAGCTCCTCGCGCAGCAGCCGTAGCTGTTCGCGCGCCTCGGCGGTGCGGTCGGTCAGGCCGAGCCAGGCGGCGAGGCACAGCCGGGCGGCGGGCATCGCCTCGTGCAGGGTGCCGTCCTGGCTGTCGATGACCTCCCGGAGCAGCCGCTCGCCGCGTTCGGCGTCCCCCGACTCCACGAGCACGCCGCCCAGCCGGGCGCGGAGCACGGCCATCTGGGCGCGGGCACCGAGGCGTTCGGCGTGCTCGATGGCCGCCCGGTAGTCGGCGGCGGCCTCGCGGTAGGCGCCCTTGCGTTCGCCGGGCCTCGCCGCGGGCCGACAGGGCCTCGGTGGTGCCCCAGGCGTCGCCGAGACGGCGGTAGATCTCCAGGGACTCGTCGGCGTCGCGGGCGGCGTCACCGGCCCAGGCGGTGCGGTTGGCGAGGAGGCCCGCGCGCATCTGCAGCGCGCCGGCCAGCTCCCACTCGTAGCCCGGGGTGTCCCGGCAGGTCCGCACGCAGGCGTCGATGATGGTGTACAGCCGCTCCGCGCGGCCGGTCAGCAGCTCGGCGAAGAACCACAGCATGCCGGGGGCCCGGCAGGCCTGCGGCAGGCCTGGTTCGTAGGCCCGGGTGACCGCGCGCAGCTTCGCCTGCGCCTCGGGCGTCTGCCAGGTGTCGATTTCGGTGTCCATACAGGCCAGGTGGGCCAGATGGACACCGCGCCGGGCCTCGGCGAGGTTCTCGCCGGTGTACGGGGGCGGGGTGTCGGTGCAGCGCCGCCACACCGGACGGGCGCGGCGCACCGGTTCGGCGAACGGGTCGGGGCCGAGCGCCATGACCTCCTGGCACCAGGTGCGGGTCTCGATGCGCTGGTCGCGCATCTGCCAGAACCAGACCAGGGACAGCACCAGGCACAGCCCCTCCTGCTCGTCGCCCAGGGCGACCGCGGACCGCAGGGCGGTGCGCAGGTTCTCGTACTCCAGCTCGAACCGGTCGATGGCGGCGCGCTGTTCGGGCCCGCGCAGCAACGGGTCGGTGGTGCGGGCGAGTTCGCGGTAGTACGTCAGGTGGGCGCGGTCGGCCTCGGTACGGCGGCCGGTCTCGGCGAGCCGTTCCGCGGCGTACTCGGCGACGGTCTCCAGCAGCCGGTAGCGCATGCCGCCGCCGGGTGACGGGGCGGCCACCACGAGGGACTTGTCGACCAGGGAGCCGAGGGCGTCCAGAGCGACGGGCCCGCACACGGCCTCCGCGGCGGCCAGGTCGCAGCCGCCGGCGAAGACCGACAGCCGGGCCAGCACGTCCCGTTCGTCCGCGTCCAGCAGCTCCCAGGACCAGTCCACGACGGCGCGCAGCGTCTGCTGGCGCGGCAGTACGGTGCGGCTGCCGGAGGTGAGCAGCCGGAAGCGGTCGTCCAGCCGGTCCGCTATCTGGCGGGGGGACAGCATGCGCAACCGGGCCGCGGCCAGCTCGATGGCGAGGGGCAGCCCGTCCAGCCGGCGGCAGATCTCGGCACAGGCCTCGGCGTCGTCACCGACCCGGAACCCGGGGCGGGCCGCCGCGCCGCGCTCGGCGAGCAGCCGCAGCGCGACCGGCTCGGGCAGCGGCTCCACCGGCCGCACCAACTCCCCCGGCACTCCCAGGGGTTCCCGGCTGGTGGCGAGGACGGTCAGCTCCGGGCAGCGGGCCAGCAGCCGTTCGGTCAGCCGGGCGGCGGCGTCGACGACGTGCTCGCAGTTGTCCAGGACGATCAGCATGCGGCGCCGGGCGCAGTGCTCCACGAGCCGTTCGAGGGGGTCGCCGTGCCGGTCGGCGACCGCGCGCATGGTCTCCACGCCGGCGCCGTGCAGCACGGTCTCGCGGGCGCCGATCGCGGTGAGCACGGCCTGCGGCACGGCGTCCGGGTCGTCCACGGGGGCCAGTTCGGCGAGCCAGACCCCGTCCCGGACGGTGTGCCGAACCGCCGCCGCGGCCTCCTGGGACAGCCGGGTCTTGCCGGCGCCGCCGGGCCCGAGCAGGGTGACCAGGCGGTGCCTGCCGAGGTCGGCGCCGAGGGCCGCGAGGTCGGCCTCCCGGCCGACGAAGGAGGTGAGCCGGGCGGGCAGGTTGCCCGGGCCCGCCGCGGGCCGCGCCTCCATCGGCTCCTCGTCCAGCAACTCGGTGTGCAGGGCGCGCAGTTCGGGGCCGGGGTCGGAGCCGAGCCGGTCCGCGAGGAGCCGTCGTACGTCCTCGTAGGCGGCCAGTGCCCGGGCCGGGCGGCCGGTGTCGCGCAGGGCGCGCAGCCGCAGCGCCTGGAGCGGCTCGTCCAGCGGGTGTCCGTCGCACAGGGCGGTCAGCTCGGGCAGTGACTGCTCGGCCCGGCCGAGAGCGAGGGCGGCGGTGTGCCGGGCGCGCAGGGCGTCGAGACGGCGGGCGTCCCAGCGGGCCGCCTCGGCGCTGCGGTCGGGCAGGTCGGCGAGGGCCGGGCCGCGCCACAGGGCGAGGGCGTCGTCGAGGACGGCGGCGGCCTCGGCCGGGTCGCCGTCGGCGAGCGCGCGCAGCCCGTCGCCGGTCAGCCGGTCGAAGCGGGTGAGGTCGATGTCGTCGGGCGCGGCGGTGAGCCGGTAGCCGCCGTCGGCGGAGGCGACGGCGCCGGCACCGAGCGCCCGCCGCAGCCTGCCGACGAGCGCCTGGAGCGCACCGGCGGCGTCGGCGGGCGGGTCGTCGCCCCAGACCTCGTCCACCAGCACGGCCACGGGCACGGCCCGGCCCGCCCGGAGCGCGAGCACGCTCAGCAGGGCACGCAGCCGCGCCCCGCCGACCGGGACGGACGTACCGTCGGGGCGGAGGGCCTGGATGGTGCCGAGCAGCCGATAGCGCACCGGTCCATTGTCCCTGTGGCGATCAGCGGCGGTCACCGGGTCCGTCCGGCGTGGCGCCGGGGTCCTCGGGGGCGACGTCCCTGACCCTCGTGACGTCCAGCGTGACCAGGGCGCCCACGGTGCGCCGCACCCGTCGGGGGCCGGGCTCCGTGTCGGGTTCCTCGCCGCGAAACCACCTCGGGCAGGCGTCGACGGGCTCCAGGCTCCACGCGCCGGGCACCTGTTCCATGCGGTGGGGAGACGGCAGCAGGACCGTTTCCCCGGGCTCCGCGTCCGGATCCAGGGCACGGTCGAGCTGCTCGCCCAGGCGCGGGTCGGTGTGGACCAGGTAGTCCTGGTGCACCAGCTCGATGGCGTGGACGCGGCCGACGGTCTCGTGGTCGGGGCCGCCGTGGTTCTCCACCCACCATCCGGCGCCGCGGTAGTCGCCCTCGCGGTCGTGCGGGCCGACCGCGACGAGCCGCCAGCCGACCTCGTCCCCGACCGCGAACGGCGTGCCGCAGCACTCCATCTGCCAATCCTCGTAGAACACCCTCGTGCGTGGCATTCCCCCACCTTGAAGGAACCGGACGGCCACCGCGAGACGTTTTCCCCACGGGTCCGTGGCCGGTACGGTCGCCTGACCGACCGTCCCCGCACTCCAGGAGCGCGCCCATGACCACCGTCACCACCCGCCACGGCGACCGCAGGGTCAGTCCCGTGTTCGTCGGGATCCTGGCCGTGACGGCGGTGACCGGCTGGGCCACCTGGACCGGGTTCGCCGCGCAGCCGGGCATAGCGGTGTTCCTGTTCGTGACCGCGGCCTGGATCGTCTCCCTGTGCCTGCACGAGTACGCGCACGCCCGCACCGCCCTGCACAGCGGGGACATCACGGTCGGCGCCAAGGGCTATCTGACGCTCAACCCGCTGAAGTACACGCACGCGCTGCTCAGCATCGTGCTGCCCGTGGTGTTCGTGATCATGGGCGGGATCGGTCTGCCGGGCGGCGCCGTGTTCATCGAGCGGGACCGGATCAAGGGCCGCTGGCGGCACAGCCTGATCTCGGCGGCCGGGCCGCTGACCAACGTGCTGTTCGCGGCCGTGTGCACGGCCCCGTTCTGGCTGCACGCCCTGGACGGCGTGCCCAGCCTGTTCCGGAACGCGCTGGCGTTCCTGGCGCTGCTCCAGGTGACGGCGGCGATCCTGAACTTCCTGCCGGTGCCGGGCCTGGACGGCTACGGCGTCATCGAGCCGTGGCTGTCGTACGACGTGAAGCGGCAGGTGGAGCCGTTCGCGCCGTTCGGGCTGCTGTTCGTGTTCGCGGTGCTGTGGCTGCCGTCGGTCAACGGCGCGTTCTTCGACGTGGTCGACACGATCCTGGGCGGCCTGGGCGTGGACGGCTTCTCCCGGTACTGCGGCGAGGCGGTCTACCGCTTCTGGGAGGACAGCCCGGAGATCTGCTCGCTCAGCTCGTGACGGACGTGCCGTCGCCCCCGGCGGGCCGGCCGCGCTTGAGGTAGTACCAGGTCATGTTGGACGTCACACCGGCCAGCAGCACCCAGACGACGCCCAGCCAGCTCCCCTGGACGAAGGAGACGACAGCGGCGGCCACGGCGAGGAGGCAGACGGTCAGGGTGTAGAGGGCGAGTCGCCGGGACGGGCTGGGCGGGGGCAAGAGGGGCATGGGGCTCGGCTCCTTGCGGGGGACACTGCTTCGACGACCAGTGTCCCCCATGGCCCGCCCGGTCTCACACGTCGGTGACGCGGAGCCCGGCGTGCGCCTTGTACCGGCGGTTGACGGAGATCAGGTTCGCGACGAGCGACTCGACCTGGTGAGCATTGCGGAGCCGGCCGGCGAAGACGCCGCGCATGCCGGGGACGCGCCCGGCCAGCGCCTGCACGATCTCCACGTCGGCGCGCTCCTCGCCGAGCACCATCACATCGGTGTCGATCTGCTCGACCTCGGGGTCCTGGAGCAGGACGGCCGAGAGGTGGTGGAAGGCGGCGGTGACCCGGGAGTCCGGCAGCAGGGCGGCGGCCTGCTCGGCGGCGCTGCCCTCCTCGGGCCTGAGGGCGTAGGCGCCCTTCTTGTCGAAGCCGAGCGGGTTGACGCAGTCCACGACGAGCTTGCCGGCCAGTTCCTCGCGCAGGGCCTTCAGCGTGTCGCCGTGGCCGTCCCAAGGTACGGCGACGATCACGATGTCGCTGCGGCGCGCGGTCTCGGCGTTGTCCGCGCCCTCGACGCCGTCGCCGAGTTCCGCGGCGGCGGCCTGGGCGCGCTCGGCGGACCGGGAGCCGATGATCACCTTCTGGCCGGCCCGGGCGAGCCGGTGGGCGAGGCCCTTGCCCTGCGGTCCGGTGCCGCCGAGCACGCCGACGACGTACCCGGAGACGTCGGGCAGGTCCCAGGGGTCCTTGGCGGGGGCCTTCTGTGCGCTGTCGGTAGAGGTCATGGCCCGACTCTACGTCCGCCTGCGGGCCCGTACCGGATCAGGTCAGCCGCTGCACGGGCACCCGGCGGAAGGTGATCGTCTCGTAGGCGCCGAAGTCACCGGTCTCGTACAGCAGCCCGACCGTGTGCCGGTCGATGCGGACCAGGTCGGAGTAGGCGGCGGGCAGCCCGTCGACGGTGAACGCCGTGTGCCAGGTGGTGCCGCCGTCGGCGGAGGCGCGGATCGTCATCAGGGCGCGGGCGGCCGGGTCGGCCGGGCCGGAGCAGAGGAGCAGGTCGGGGTCGCGGAGCTGGAGGACGGAGGCCTGGCAGACCGGTGCGGGCAGCCCGGCCTGCGGGCGGAAGGGCTTCACGAGGGTCCGGCCGCCGTCCTCGGAGTGGGCGTCGGCCCGGTTGCCGGGCGAGGGCGAGTCGTTGCGGGTGTTGAGGTAGACGCGGCCGTCGGGGAGTTCGGCGGCGGTGGTCTCGTTGACGTTGACGTAGCCGTCGGTGTTCTCGTCCACGTAGCCGAGGTACCAGCTCGCGCCGCGGTCGTCGCTGAGCAGGCAGTGGCCGCTGTTGTACCGGGCCTCGGCGCCGGTGTCGGTGCCGGTGGGCGGCAGCGTGTGGTTGGCGGGGACGAGGACGCGCCCGCCGCTTAGCTGGAGGGCGTGCCCGGGGGTGGTGGCGTACCAGCGCCAGCCGGGCTTCTTCACCCGCGCGGTGATCTCCGTCGGCGTGGACCAGGTGAGGCCGTCGTCGTCGCTGTGCCGCACCCACACGCGGCGCCCGTCGGCGTCCTTGACCCGGCCGCGCAGGATGTCGGCCTCGGTGGCCCGGGCCGCGGCGCGTATGTGCACGAGCAGGATCCGGCCGGTGTCGAGCACGACGGGCGCGGGGTTGCCGGCGAGGTTCTTGCCGTTGCTCGCCGCGACCAGGAGCGGCCCCCAGGTCCGGCCGCCGTCCGTGGACCGTTTCAGCACGATGTCGATGCGCCCGTGGTCGGCCGAGGAGTCGGCCCGGCCCTCACAGAACGCGAGCAGGGTGCCGGCCCCGGTGGCGACGACGGCCGGGATGCGGAAGGCGGCGTATCCGTCGTGGCCCGCGCGGAAGGGGACGGTCGCGTCGGTCATGGACGGCTCCTCATGTCTGACGGAACGGGGCCCGTCCCCTTCCCCGGTCGGGCGAATTCCGGGTGAACTCCGTGTCACGAACGACCGGTTCCGGCAGGATGCGGTCGCATGGACGCCGTACGGGTCGCGTTGCTGCGGGATGTGCTCGCCGGGACCGAGTGGCTGGGCGCCACCCGCAGGTTCGCGGGGGCGCTGCGCGGGTCGGTGGTGGCGCACGGGGGCGGGCTGCTGCTGGTGGGCACGCCGGCGTACGAGCCGTGGCATCTGGCCGCGCATCTGGTGGACGAGGCCGCGTGGTCGGGCACACCGGAGCTGGCCCCGACGCTCGTACGGCATCACGTGCGCCCGGGTGATCCCGCGCACCTGGCCGTCGGGCCGGGCCGGATCGCGGCGGCGCGGCGCGGCGACACCCTGCTGGTCGTGGCGCCCGAGGAGCCCGCGCCGCTGCTGGAGCGGGTGCACGACGCCCGGCGGGCCGGGGTGACGGTGCTGGCGCTGGGCGCGGGCGGGGACGAGCTGGCCGCGCTGGCGCACGACACGCTGGCCGTGCCCGAGGGGGCGGAGCTGGACCTGGACAGCGTGCAGCACCTGGTCAGCGCGGCGGCCGGGGAGAACGCGGCCGGTGACCGCCCGCGGGCCCGGCGTCATCTCCGGGACCGTCTGTCGAGGCTGGCCGAGGCGTTGACGGCACCCCCACCGGCCCCCTGGTGACCCCGGCCCGGCCGGCCGGCTGCGGTGCGGGCCGGGGCCGGTCCGGACGCGGGGCGGGACCGGACGGGCGCGGAACCGGGGCCGGGCGGGCGCGGGACCGAGGCCGGCCGGGTGCGACGCGGGGCCGGTGCGGGGCGGGTCAGTCGTTCTGGGGGTCTCCGGCCGCCGGCGTGTCGTGCCAGCGCGGGTCGTTCTCCCACTGGAGGTTGCGCTCGCGGGCGGCCTCCATCGCGTGCCCGGCCTCCTGGGCGGACGCGTAGGGACCGAAGCGGTCCTTGCCCGGGCAGTCCGGGCCCTCCTCGACCTTCTGGTGCTCCAGGCAGTAGTACCACTCGCCCGGCTTGCCGGCGGTGTGCTTCTTGAACAGGGCCATCGACAGCTCCTCTCGCCACCGTCATGTTCCCCCATGTCCGCTGGATAGACTCGCCGGTATGTCTGGCCAGTCGCTGCTCGTACCAGGGGAGCTGTCCCCCATCCGTCCGGTCCCCGGAAACATCCGCCGCCCCGAGTACGTCGGCAAGCCCGCGCCGGCCCCGTACACGGGGCCGGAGGTGCAGACGCCGGAGACCGTCGAGGCCATGCGGACCGCGGGCCGGATCGCCGCGCGGGCGATGGCGGAGGCCGCGAAGATCATCGCTCCCGGGGTCACCACGGACCGGCTCGACAAGGTCGCCCACGAGTACATGTGCGACCACGGCGCCTACCCGTCCACGCTGGGCTACCGCGGTTTCCCCAAGTCGCTGTGCACCTCGGTCAACGAGGTCATCTGCCACGGCATCCCGGACTCGACGGTCCTCAGGGACGGCGACATCGTCAACCTGGACGTGACGGCGTACATCGGCGGGGTGCACGGCGACAACAACGCCACCTACCTGGTCGGTGACGTGGACGAGGAGTCACGGCTGCTGGTGGAGCGGACGCGGGAGTCCCTGGAGCGCGCGATCAAGGCCGTCAGGCCCGGCCGGCAGATCAACATCATCGGCCGGGTCATCGAGTCGTACGCCAAGCGCTTCGGCTACGGCGTCGTCCGGGACTTCACCGGGCACGGCATCAGCTCCGCCTTCCACTCCGGCCTGATCGTCCCGCACTACGACAGCCCGCACGCGACGACGGTCATGCGGCCCGGGATGACCTTCACGATCGAGCCGATGCTGACGCTGGGGACCCACGAGTACGACATGTGGGACGACGGCTGGACGGTCGTGACCAAGGACCGCGAGCGGACCGCGCAGTTCGAGCACACGCTGGTGGTGACGGACACCGGCGCGGACATCCTGACCCTGCCCTGACGCCGCGCGCGCACGGGTCAGCGCTCCAGGTGCACCCGTCCGCCGATCTCGGTCCAGCCGTGCGGCTGCGGGGCGGTGAGGAGCTGGGAGCCCGCGCCCTGGGCGATGTTCAGGGCCCGGCCCAGCCGGTCGGTGAGCAGCAGCGCGGCGGCGCCCGTCGCCTCGTCCTCCCCGGTGCCCTCCTCGCCGCCCGGGAAGGCGCGGGCGCGCACGCGGCCGGCCGCCTCGTCCTCCCAGGCCCAGGCGTAGAGGCCCGCCTCCGGTGGCTCCTGGGCGCCCAGCGCGTCCACCCCGGCGGCGCCGGTGTACCGGCGCAGGGTGCGTGGCGGCGCCCACTCGGCGCGGGCCTCGATCCAGTTGAACTCGCCGTCCAGCCGCGCCCCGACGGCCCCGGCCGGTGTGACCAGCTCCGGCACGTCGAGCAGCCAGGCCGTGCCGACGCAGGCGTGCACGGCGAAGGGCACGCGCCGCACAGGGGTGTAGAGGTCGAGCACGCCGCGCTCGGGATCGTCCACGAACACGGTGGTGCCGAAGCCGAGCTTGGCGGCGAAGGCCTGCCGCTCGTCGCGCTCCGGCATCCGGGAGCCGTCGCGGACGACACCCAGCTCCTTGCCGTACCCGCCGTACGGCCCGCAGAAGACCCGGAGTACGTCGTATGCAGTCACCGGGAGATTGAATCACCGCATCCGCGTCGGCCGCGTCCCACGCCCGCTTCGGTGCATGACCGTCCGTTGACCCCCTCGTGGCGGGGCATGGGGACCGACGAGACCGGGCCGTGGCGGTGATCCTCCGATGAGAGCTGAATCACGACCCGCACGGTTATGAGTGAGGTAAGCCTCATGTAAGTTAGGGCAGCCTCACCAATCAGATCCGCTGGGAGCCCGCATGCGAGCCGTCCGACTGACCGTCACCGCCGCCGCCACCGCGGCCGCTCTGACCGCCCTCTCGGCCTGCACCGCGAAGAGCGACGCCAAGGACGGGGACGCCGTCCGGGTCACGGCCGCCGACTCCAGGTGCGAGACCTCCACCAAGTCCGTGCCGGCCGGCCAGGTGACGCTGAAGATCGAGAACAAGGGCTCCCAGGCGACCGAGGTCGAGATCCTCTTCCCCGACGACCGCATCGTCTCCGAGAAGGAGAACATCGGGCCGGGCACCCGGTACACGCTCACCGCCGAGGTGAAGGCCGGATCGTACGAGGTCGCCTGCCGGCCCGGCATGAAGGGCCACGGCATCCGGCAGAAGCTCACCGTCACCGGCGGCGGCGGCAGCGCCGAGCGCGACCCGAAGCTGGACACGGCGGTCGCCGAGTACCGCCGGTACGCCCAGGACCAGGCCGACGAGACGCTGCCGCGGACCGAGGCGTTCGTGAAGGCGGTCAAGGCCGGCGACCTGGACGGCGCGAAGAAGGCCTACGCCCTCTCCCGCCTCGGCTGGGAGCGCACCGAGCCGGTCGCCGAGTCCTTCGGCGACATCGACCCGAAGGTCGACGTCCGCGAGGACGGCCTGGAGGACGGCCAGAAGTGGACCGGCTGGCACCGGCTGGAGAAGGCCCTCTGGCACGACAAGAAGATCGGCGCCGAGGAGAAGGCCCTCGCCGACCGGCTGGTGACGGACCTGAAGGACTGGCAGAGCCGGGTCGGCAAGGCCGAGATCACCCCGACGTCCATGGCCAACGGCGCCAAGGAACTGCTGGACGAGGTCGCCACCGGCAAGGTCACCGGCGAGGAGGACCGCTACGCGCACACCGACCTCGTCGACTTCAAGGGCAACGTCGAGGGCGCCCAGAAGGCGTACGAGCTGCTGAAGCCGGTCGCCGCGCACAACGACCCGGCGCTGACCCGGGAACTGGACAAGCAGTTCAGGACCCTGGACGCGCTGCTGGACACCTACCGCACGGACCCGGCGGACAGGACGGGGTACGACTTCATCTCCTACGAGAAGGTCGGCAAGGACCGCCGCAAGGAGCTGTCGGACGCGGTCAACGCGCTCGCGGAGCCGCTGTCCAAGCTCGCCGCCGCGGTCGTGAAGTAAGCAGAGGGGCAGGGCGATGACCGAGACCCAGAGCAGCACTCCGTCGCGTCGCGCGCTGATCGGCTGGGGCGGGGCCGGGCTCGCGCTCGGGGCCGCCGCGGCCGGCGGTGCGGTGGCGATGACCAGGACGGGCGACGACGTGGACCCGGTGGCCGCCGAGACCGGCGGCGCGGTGGAGTTCCACGGCGCCCACCAGGCCGGCATCGCCACACCGGTCCAGGACCGGCTGCACTTCGCCGCGTTCGACGTGAAGACCGACGACCGCGACGCGTTCGTGCAGATGCTGAAGGACTGGACGGCGGCGGCCCGGCGGATGACCGCGGGCAAGCCGGTCGGCGAGGGCGCCTACGGCGGGCTCGCCGAGGCCCCGCCGGACGACACCGGTGAGGCACTCGGGCTCAAGCCGTCCCGGCTGACGCTGACCATCGGGTTCGGGCCCTCCTTCTTCGACCGGTTCGGGCTGAAGGACCGGCGCCCGGAGGCCCTGGCCGACCTGCCCGCGTTCCCCGGCGACAACCTGGACCGGTCCCGCACCGGCGGCGACCTGTGCGTCCAGGCGTGCGCCGACGACCCGCAGGTCGCCGTGCACGCGATCCGCAACCTCGCCCGCATCGGCTTCGGCAAGGTCGCCATCCGCTGGTCGCAGCTCGGCTTCGGCAAGACGTCCTCGACCACCCCGGGCGCGCAGACCCCCCGCAACCTGATGGGCTTCAAGGACGGCACCCGCAACATCGCGGGCGGCGAGACCGACCGGCTGAAGAAGTTCGTGTGGGTCGGCGACGGCGACGGGGACGCGCGGACGGACTGGATGACCGGCGGCTCCTACCTGGTCGCCCGGCGCATCCGCATGAACATCGAGACCTGGGACCGCAGCTCCCTGCAGGAGCAGGAGGACGTGTTCGGCCGGGACAAGCGCGAGGGCGCCCCCGTCGGCAAGGCCCACGAGCACGACGAGCCGTTCCTGAAGGCGATGAAGCCGGACGCGCACGTGCGGCTCGCCCACCCCGACTCCAACAACGGGGTCACCATCCTGCGCCGGGGCTACTCGTTCACCGACGGCACCGACGGCCTCGGCCGGCTCGACGCGGGCCTGTTCTTCCTGGCCTACCAGCGGGACGTGCGCAAGGGCTTCATCCCGCTCCAGCGCAAGCTGTCGGCGCACGACGCGCTCAACGAGTACATCCAGCACGTGGGTTCGGCGGTCTTCGCGGTGCCCCCCGGCGTCCGGGACTCCGGCGACTGGTGGGGCCGCACGCTGTTCTCGAAGGAGGCGTAGCCCGTGTTCTCCAACTACCTGATCGGCCTGCGCGAGGGACTGGAGGCGTCGCTCGTCGTCTGCATCCTGATCGCCTACCTGGTCAAGACCGGCCGCAGGGACGCCCTGAAGCCCATCTGGATCGGCATCGGCATCGCGATCGCCATCGCCATGGGCTTCGGCTTCGCCCTGGAGTTCGGCTCCCAGGAGCTGACGTTCCAGGCGCAGGAGGCGCTCGGCGGCTCCCTGTCGATCGTCGCGGTGGGCCTGGTGACCTGGATGGTGTTCTGGATGCGGCGCACCGCCCGGCACCTCAGGTCGGAGCTGCACGGCAGGCTGGACGCGGCCCTCGCCCTCGGTACGGGCGCGCTCGTCGCCACCGCGTTCCTCGCGGTCGGCCGGGAGGGCCTGGAGACCGCGCTGTTCGTGTGGGCGTCGGTGCACGCGGCCTCCGACGGCACCCCGCGCCCGCTGGTCGGCGTCGCCCTCGGCCTCGCCACGGCCGTCCTCCTGGGCTGGCTGTTCTACCGCGGCGCCCTGAAGATCAACCTGGCGAAGTTCTTCACCTGGACCGGCGGCATGCTCGTCGTCGTCGCGGCGGGCGTGCTGGCGTACGGCTTCCACGACCTTCAGGAGGCCGACTGGGTGCCGGGCCTGACCCACCTGGCCTTCGACATCAGCGACACCATCCCTCCGGATAGCTGGTACGGCACCCTGCTCAAGGGCGTGTTCAACTTCCAGCCGGACCCGACGGTCGTCCAGGTCACGGTGTGGGCGCTGTATCTGGTCCCGGTGCTCGCGCTGTTCCTCTCCCCGGTAGGGTTCGCCTCCGGAAAGGGGAAGGTGAAGCAGCCGGATGACCAGGGAACGCAGCCGTCGACGGCTTCGCAGGCGTGACCGGAACGCACTCATAGCGGCGTCGCTGACCGCTATGTCGGTGACGGCGAGCGGCTGTGTGGTGGTGCACGGGGAGCGTGTGGTGCTCCCGGCCGCCACCCGTACCGAGGCCGCCAGGGCGCTGACCGCGTTCACGGACGCGTACAACAAGGCCGACAAGGCCTACGACAGCTCCCTGGACGCGCCCTACGTCACCGGCGCCGTCGCCGACATCGACTCCGCCCGGCTGAAGGCCGGGCACACCAACAGCCCCTCCGGGAACGCCCGTCACGTCCCGCTGGCGCTGACGGACGTCACGTACACGATCCCGAAGAAGGCCGGCTGGCCGCGCTGGTTCGTCGCCGACGCCAGGAGCAACAAGGGCGGTGACGTCCGCTGGGTGCTGGTGTTCACCCGCCACGGCCAGGGTGAGCGCTGGCAGGTGGCGTATCTGACGCTCATGGCGCCCGGTGCCGTGCCGGAGTTCCGGACGGACGGGGACGGCTGGGCCGAGGCCGTACCGGCAGGCTCCGCGGGACTGGCCGTCCGGCCGGACGCGTTGAGCGCGTCGTACACGTCGTACCTCAAGAGCGGCGGCAGGACGTTCGCGGACGGGCGCGACACCAGCGTGCTGCGCGCGGACCGCAAGAAGGCGGCCGAGAAGCCCGGCCTGGTCCGCCAGTTCATCGACGAGCCGCTCACCCGCGGCGACTACGCGCCGCTCGCGCTGCGCACGGCGGACGGCGGGGCGCTGGTGTTCTTCACCACGCACCACTTCGAGAAGCGGACCGCCTACCCGGGTGCGACCGTGCCGATCCCCGGCAAGGACGTCCAGGCCCTCGTCAAGGGCGACGTGAAGCAGTCCCTGACGCTGGAGTCGATGGCCGGCGAGGCCGCACTGGACCCGCCCGCCGGCGGCCCGGTGCGGATCCTGGGCCGCGTCCAGGGCCTGACGGCCGGACAGGGCTCATGACCCCGGCGCGGGACCCGGCCGACGGGATCAGTGGCGCGGGGGCCAGGCCGCGGCCGGGTGTGCGGGCTCCTCGGCCGCGTACCGGGCGCACGCGTCGGTGAGGACCTCCAGCAGGGTCAGCGGGTCGGGCAGCGGCTGCTCCGGGCCCCGTACCCAGCGCACCCGCCGGTCGTCACCGGGGAGCCGGGCGGGCGGCACGAGGACGTAGGAGCCGCGGCAGTGCCAGCGCAGACCCGGGTGCTCGTCCATGGTCTCGGGGTGGCAGTCCAGCTCGCAGGGCCACCACTCGTCCTCGTCCTCGGGGGTGCCGCGGGTGAGGGTGAAGAACAGCATGCGGCCGTCGTCGCTCTCGGCGACCGGACCGACCTCGACACCCGCGCCGAGCAGCCGCTCCACGGCCTCGCGGCCTGCCTCCAGCGGCACGTCCAGGACGTCGTGCACCATACCGGTGGCGGTGATGAAGTTGGCCTGCGGCTGGTGCCGGGCCCACTGCTCGATCTGGCCGGGCTCGGTGGTGGACTGGGTCTGCCAGGCGAACGACACCGGGTGCCGGGCCGGGGTGGGACAGCCGACGCGGTCACAGGAACAGCGGTAGCCGGGGGCGGGGTGCGCGGCCGGGGCCAGCGGCAGGCCCGCCCCGGCGGCGGCGAGCAGCAGGGCCTCACGGCCGTCGTCGCCGGCCGCGGCTCCCTTCGGGCGGCGCCCCGGCAGCCACCGGGAGAGTTTGCCCTGGAGACCGGTCCGGCCGCCGAACGTCGCGCTCATCTGTCCCCTCGCCTCGCTGTGTGCGGACAGCATGCCTCATCGCCCTTCCTATCTTCCCTCCGCCCCGGGGGCCCGGGGGACGGTTCGGGCCCAACCGGGCGAGACAACCCTCACAGCCGCCCCTCCAGCCACCCTCTCCGCCGCCCGGACCAGCCGTCCTCTCAGCCGCCCGGACACCGGTCCGGCGGGGCGGGGGCCGGGGCTCAGCGGGGTGCGATGCCGTGCAGCGCGTACTCGACCAGCGTGTCCGTGTACGCGTACGAGAGCGGACCGGTCCGCTGGAGCCAGCGCTGCGCCAGCGGCGAGACGAACAGCTCCAGGGCGATGCGCGGATCGACGTCGGCCCGGACCGCCCCGGCGTCCTGCGCCGAGCGCAGCCGGTCGGCGTACAACCGGAGCTGGGGTTCGAGGAGCTTCGTCACGAACTCGCGGCCGAGCTGCTCGTTGATCAGCCCCTCCGCGGCCAGCGCACGCGACGGCGCCTCGAAGCGCGGGTCGAGCAGCTCGTCCACCGTGGCCCGGAGCACCGCCTTGAGGTCGGCGGCCAGGTCACCGGTGTCGGGGATCGCGTACGGCTGTTCCGCCGCCCCCGGGGCCGGCTGCCCGGCGAGGTCCAGGAACGCCTCCAGCAGGACGTCCGCCTTGGACGGCCACCACCGGTAGATGGTCTGTTTGCCGACCCCCGCGCGGGCGGCGATCGCCTCGACGGTGGTCCTCGGGTAGCCGACCTCCCCGACCAGGGCGAGGGCGGCGGCATGGATCGCCCGGCGGGACTTCTCGCTGCGGCGGGCGGCGTCGGGGGCGGACTTGTCGACCATGGGACCGAACGTAACAAGGGGCGGCGGCGGACTACGACCCGGAGCCGTCCGGCGGCCACGCATCGCCCCAGTCGGTGTCCCGGGCCGCCCGGTACAGGGCGCCGTGGCGTTTGGTGACCGTCGTACGGCTCAGCCGCTCGTCGGCCTCGCACAGGTCGAGCAGCACCTGGCCCTTGCGGATCTGCGGGCGCCGGACCACGCGGGCGGGGGCCGGTGCGGCGGGCAGCCGGGTGGCGGCGACGTAGGAGAACTTCTCGTCCTCGTACGCCAGCGAGCCGCCCTTGACCTGGCGGTGCAGGGAGGAACGGCCCACCCGGGCGGAGAAGTGGCACCAGTCGGTGCCGGGGGCGATCGGGCAGGCGGCGCTGTGCGGGCAGGGCGCGGCGACACGGAACCCGGCCCGGACGAGCCGGTCGCGGGCCTCGATGATCCGCTCGTAGCCGGCCGGGGTGCCCGCCTCGACGATCACGACGGCCTGCGCGGCGTGCGCGGCGGCGTCGACGAGTGCGGCCCGGTCGGCCGCGGCGAGTTCGTTGAGGACGTACGACACCGTGACCAGGTCGGTGGCGTCCAGGGCGAGGTCGGCGCCGATCCGGGCGCGCTGCCAGCGGGCGTCCGCGAGGGCCGGGTTCGCGGCGGCCAGCTCCCGGCCGAGGGCGAGCGCGGGCTCGGCCCAGTCCAGCACGGTCACCGGGCGGGTGCCGTCCCAGGTGGCGGTGACCGCCCAGGTCGCGGCGCCGGTGCCGCCGCCGACGTCCACGTGTCCGGCGGGCGTCCAGCCGGGCACGGCGTCGGCGAACGCCGTCAGCGCCGAGCGGACCGCCTCGAAGGTGGCCGGCATCCGGTAGGCGGCGTAGGCGGCGACGTCGGCGCGGTCGCGGAGGATCGGCGCGTGGGTGGGGGTGTCGCCGCGGTAGTTGGCGATCAGCCGCTCCACGGCTCCGGCGGCCCGCGAGGGCGGCAACCCGGCCAGCAGCCCGGCAAGGGCCCCACGCAGAGTCTCGGCCGGGGACGGGGATACGGGGTGGTTCACCAGCCGATTGTACGAGGCCGCGCTCAGACCACCGCGCGCGCCAGCCGCGTCGCCAGGGCCGCCCTCGGGCCGCTGTCCGCCGGCCGTCGCCGTGGGTGGACGGTGTTCGCCAGCAGCACCAGGAACGTGTCCCTCTCCGGGTCCAGGACGAGGGAGGTGCCGGTGAAGCCGGTGTGGCCCGCCGCGCCGTGACCCGACAGCTCGCCCATGAACCACGGCTGGTCCAGGGCGAAGCCCAGCCCGGGCGGGGTGAACAGCAGCTCCACGAAGTCGGGGCCGAGGATGCGCGCGGGGCCGTAGGAGCCGCCGGCGAGCAGGGCGCGGCAGAAGACGGCCAGGTCGGGCGCGGTGGAGAAGAGGCCCGCGTGGCCGGCGACCCCGCCGAGCGCCCAGGCGTTCTCGTCGTGGACCACACCGCGCAGCATGCCCCGGTCCACCTTGGCCCAGGGCCGCCGCTGGTCCTCGGTGGCCGCGGCGCCGGGACAGGGCCCGAAGGCGGTGGCGGTCATGCCGAGCGGACGGGTGATGCCCTCGTGGACGAGGACGTCGAGGGTGCGGCCGGTGATGCGCTCCAGGACGAACTGGAGCAGGAGCATGTTCAGGTCGGAGTACCGGTAGGTGCCCGGTTCCGCCGTCGGGGCCGTGTTCCGCAGGAGGGCGAGGCGGGAGCGCTGGTCCGGGCAGTCGTACAGCGGGAGTTCGGGGCGCAGCCCGGAGGTGTGGGTGAGCAGTTGGCGCACGGTGACGCCGTATGCGGCGGCACCGCTGAACTCGGGCAGGTAGGCGCCGACCCGGGCGTCCATGCCGAGGGTGCCGCGCTCGATCTGCTGCACGGCGGCGACGGAGGTGAACAGCTTGGTGAGGGAGGCCAGGTCGAAGGGGGTGTCGACGGTGGCCGGGACCCGGGAGTCGGGCGGCAGCGCGACAGCGTTGTCGGTCTTGGGGTCGTAGGCGCTGTAGCGCACCGCCCAGCCCGCGGCCTCGGCCACGGCGACCACGGGTCCGCGTCCGGCCAGCACGACGGCGCCGGCCGCCCAGGGGCGGACGCCGGTGGTGAGGGCGTGCACGTCGTCGGTCAGACGCTCGAGTTCCGTGGGGTCGAGCCCGGCGCGCTCGGGCGTGCCGGTACGCAGTCTCGGTGCGCTCAGTTGTCCTCTCCCTCCGGCGCCGTACGGGTGTTCCAGGGACGGCACATTCCCACGAAGCAGGCCGCCGCGACCAGCGCGCCCGCCAGTTGGACGATCGCCATGGGGACGGCGGTGTGCTCGCCGGCGACGCCGACGAGCGGGGAGGCGACCGCGCCGACGAGGAAGGAGGTGGTGCCGAGCAGTGCGGAGGCGGAGCCGGCGGCGTGCCGGGTGCGCAGCAGGGCGAGGGACTGGGCGTTGGGCAGGGTGATGCCCATGGCCGACATGAGGACGAACAGGGCGGCGGAGACGGGCGCCAGGCCGACCTCGCCGAAGACGCCCGCGGCCATGAGGAGCAGGGCGGTGGCGGCGAGCACGATGACCGCGAGGCCGGTCGCGAGGACCTTGTCCAGGCTGACCCGGCCCACCAGCACCTTGCCGTTGAGCTGGCCCGCGATCATCAGGCCGACCGAGTTGACGCCGAACAGCAGGCTGAACGTCTGCGGGGAGGCGCCGTAGATCTCCTGGATGACGAACGGCGAGGCGGATATGTAGGCGAACAGCGCGGCGAAGGCGAAGCCGCCGGCCAGCGTGTAGCCGGTGAAGGGCAGGTCGGCGAGGAGGCCGCGCATCGCGCGCAGGGCCTGGCCGATCCCGCCGCCGTGGCGGTCGGCGGGCGGCAGCGTCTCGGGCAGCCTCCACCGGACGACGACGGCGAGCAGGACGCCCACGACCGTGAGGACGGCGAACACGCCCTGCCAGTCCGTCACCCGCAGGATCTGCCCGCCGATCAGCGGCGCCACGATCGGGGCGACCCCGGAGATCAGCATCAGGGTGGAGAAGAAGCGGGCCATGGCCACACCGTCGTACAGGTCGCGTACGACGGCCCGCGCGATGACGATGCCGGCCGCGCCCGCGAGGCCCTGGACCAGCCGGAAGGCGACCAGGGTCTCGACGTTCGGGGCGAAGGCGCACAGGGCGGTGGCGAGGACGTAGACGGCGAGGCCGGCCAGGAGCGGGCGGCGGCGGCCCCAGCGGTCGCTCATCGGACCCACGATTAGCTGGCCGAGCGCCATGCCGGCCAGGCAGGCGGTGAGGGTGAGCTGGACGGTGGCGGCGGGGGCGTGCAGGGAGCGGGTGACCTCCGGCAGGGACGGGAGGTACATGTCCATGGCGAGCGGGGGTGTGGCGGTGAGGCCGCCGAGGACGAGGGTGACGAGCAGGCCGGTCCGGCGGTCGGCGGGCGGGCCCGGCGCGGTGGACGAGCACTCCGTCCCGGGTGTCTGTGCCGCCGCGTGCTCGGGCATGTGTCCCTCCCTCTCGTACTGGACCGGCACCTATGCTCTCAGCTCGTACACACTGCCGAGGTACACATGAGCGAGGGTGGGGCCGGGATGGCGGAGCGGGGCGTGCGGTGGGGGATCCTGGCGACCGGCGGGATCGCGGCGGCGTTCGCGGCGGACCTGGTGGCCACGTCGGGCGCCGGCTCCGCGGCGGGGCCGGCGGCGGAGATCGTGGCGGTGGCGTCGCGCCGGCCCGAGTCGGCGCGGGCGTTCGCCGAGCGGTTCGGGGTGGCGCGGGCGTACGGCGACTGGGAGTCGCTGGCGGCGGACGAGGACGTCGACGTCGTCTACGTCGCCACCCCGCACACCGCGCACCGGACGGCGGCCGGGCTGTGCCTGACGGCGGGTCGGAACGTGCTGTGCGAGAAGCCTTTCACGCTGAACCTGCGCGAGGCGGAGGAACTCGTCGCGCTGGCCCGGGAACACGACCGCTTCCTGATGGAGGCGATGTGGATGTACTGCGACCCGCTGGTGCGGCGGCTGAAGGCGCTGGTGGACGACGGGGCGATCGGCGAGGTGCGCACGGTGCAGGCCGACTTCGGGCTGGCCGGGCCCTTCGCCGCGGAGCACCGGCTGCGGGACCCGGCGCTGGGCGGCGGGGCACTGCTGGACCTGGGCGTGTACCCGGTGTCCTTCGCACAGTTGCTGCTGGGTGAGCCGGACGGCGTCGCCGCGAGCGCGGTGCTGTCCCCGGAGGGCGTGGACCTCCAGACGGGGGCCGTGCTGTCCTGGGACAGCGGCGCGCTGGCCTCGCTGCACTGCTCCATCGACGGCGCTACGGCGGCCACCGCCTCGGTCACCGGCTCGCGCGGCCGGATCGACGTCCCGTCCGGCTTCTTCCACCCGGACCGGTTCGTGCTGCACCGGGACGGCCGTGACCCCGAGGAGTTCGCCGCGGACCCGGCCGACGGGCCGCGCGGCAGCATGCGGCACGAGGCGAGGGAGGTCATGCGGGCGCTGCGGGCGGGCGAGAAGGAGTCGCCGCTGGTGCCGCTGGAGGGCACGCTCGCGGTGATGCGCACGCTGGACGCGGTGCGGGAGCGGACCGGGGTGCGGTATCCGGGGGAGACCGGGGCGCGGCAGTCTGGGGGATCCGGGGTGCCGTAGCCCGGGGAATACGGGGTGCGGCAGCCGGGGCGAGAGGTGGCCGCCGACGTCGGATAACCGTATGGCGGACATCCGATTCCGTATGACGGACTTGCCGCCTAGGCTGCGGAGCCATGACCGACAGACGATCGAAGATCGCGGTGGTGACCGGGGCGGGCTCCGGCATCGGACGGGCCGTCGCCGTGGAGCTGCTGCGCCACGGCTGGTCGGTGGCGCTCGCCGGCCGTCGCGCCGGGACGCTGGAGGAGACGGCGGCGCTGGTGCCGGAGGGCACCGCGCTCGCCGTGCGCACCGACGTGTCCCGGCCCGAGGACGTGGACGCGTTGTTCGCGGCGGTGGTGGAGCGGTTCGGACGGGTGGACCTGCTGTTCAACAACGCGGGGACCTTCGGGCCCGGCGGGGTCCCGGTCGAGGAGGACCTGCCGTACGACGCCTGGCGGCACGTGGTGGACACCAACCTCGACGGCGCGTTCCTGTGCGCGCAGGCGGCCTACCGGCGGATGAAGGAGCAGGACCCGCAGGGCGGCCGGATCATCAACAACGGTTCCGTCTCGGCCCACACGCCCCGCCCGCACTCGGTCGCCTACACCGCGACGAAGCACGCGCTGACCGGGCTGACCAGGTCGCTGTCGCTGGACGGGCGGCCGTACCGCATCGCGGTGGGGCAGATCGACATCGGCAACGCGGCGACCGACATGACGGCACGGATGCGGACCGGTGCGCTCCAGGCGAACGGGGAGGTGGCCCCGGAACCGGTCATGGACGTGGCCGACGTGGCGCGCACGGTGCGGCACATGGCCGAGCTGCCGCTGGAGGCGAACGTGCAGTTCGCGACGGTGCTGGCGACCGGGATGCCGTACATCGGGCGGGGCTGAGCCCGCGACGCCGATTCAATCCCGCGCCCGCGTGCTCAACTTTTCGCCAGCTCTGCACAGTTGACGCACCGATGGATGGAACGACCGCCGCACACACCGCGCGGCTCCGGTGACGGCCGCACGCGCCGCTCAGTTCCGGTGACGGCCTCTCGGGCCGCCCTCGCGGGCCACGCCGCCTTCGCCAGCGACGCCGCCCTCGCGGGTCTCGCTGCCCTTCCGGCCCCCGCCGCCCCCGCCGGTCACCGGCGTCCGTGACCGGCGTCGGCGCAGGGCCCAGGCTCCGGCGCCCAGCAGGGCGGCCGTCCCGGCCGAGGCCTCCGCCAGCCCCCACCCCGAGCCGCTCCCGGACCCGGTACCGGGCGCGCCGGCCGCCGGACGTGCCGGCTTCCGCATGGGCGGCGGACTCGCCTTCACCCCGCCCTCGCTGAGCGGCGCGACCAGCAGGCCCACCGCCTGCGCCGAACGCCCGTGCCCGAAGCCCCAGTCGAGCAGCGCGGCGGTCTCCTCGTAGACGGCGTTGCCGCCGGCCCCGGGGTGCATCACGGTGACCAGCAGGGTGCGCCCACCGCGGGTGGCGGCACCGGTGAAGGTGTTGCCGGCGTGGCTGGTGTAGCCGTTCTTGACGCCGATCAGCCCGTCGTAAGTCTTCAGGCCCCACGCCCCGGTCAGCAGGCGGTCGGTGTTCTGGATCTGGAAGGTCTTCTTGCCGCCCGCCGGGAAGTCGGCGGTCCGGGTGCCGCAGTAACGGCGGAACGCGGCGTCCTTCAGGCCGTGGCGGGCGAAGAGCGTGAGGTCGTACGCCGAGGAGAGCTGTCCCTTGTGGTCGAAGCCGTCGGGGCTGACCACATGGGTGTCCAGGGCCTGGAGGTCCGCGGCTCCGGCCTGCATCTGGGCGACCGTCCGGGCGATGCCGCCGTTCAGGTGGGAGAGGACGTGCACGGCGTCGTTGCCGGAGCGCAGGAACACGCCCTGCCACAACTGCTCGACGGTGTAGGTGATGCCGGGCTTGACGCCGACGAGGCTGGAGCCGGCCGGGACGTCGGCGAGGTCGGCGTCGGTGACCCGGTACCGCTCGGCGGGGTCCAGCCGCTTCAGCACGGTGTCCGCGAAGAGCATCTTCAGTGTGGACGCGGGCGGGAGGCGCCGGTGCGCGCCGAACGAGGCGAGGACCTCCCCGCTGTCGAGGTCGGCGACCAGCCACGAGCGGGCGGTGAGCTTCTTGGGCAGTCCGGTGGCACCGCTCACCTGGACACCTGGACGGGCCAGCCGCCCGCCGCCGACGACCGCGGTCGCGGCGGCGGCCCCGGTGGCCGTGGAGAGGGGGAGGGCGGCGGCCGTCAGCCCGAGGACGGCACGCCGGCTGAGCCGGGAACTTTCACGCACCCGGGGACCGTACACCGAGCCGGACGCGGGTCCGGTGCACGGGTGGGGCGCGGGGCCGGGGAACGCGCCGGCGGAGCCAAGTCCGGTCCACCGGCGCCGTTTTCGGCGTGCGGGTGCCTGTCAGGCCTGCCCGGTCTCGAACCGCGAGATCCGCCCGTCGTCCTCGACCGTGAAGACCCACTTGGTGCGCATCTCGCCCCAGGTGTCGTTGCGGTAGCGGGCGAGGACGGTACGGCCGCCGTCCGACTCGTTGTCGACCTCCAGGTGCCCGTGGGAGGAGAAGATCTCCCGGTCGGTCCACTCGGCGAGGTCACGGTCGGAGCCGTCGTCGCACATGGTCGCGCCGGGCGCCAGGAGTGACATGAAGCCCTCCAGGTCGTGGGAGTTGACGGCGTACACGAAGGCCCTGACGGCCGGATCACTGAGCCGGGACGGCTGAATCGTCATGGCGTCAGGCTCACACCGCTCCCCCGGGCCCGCCACCCGAACGGCAGCCAGCGGGGGCCGGACGGTGTCGGGGGTGCCAGGCTGACACACGCGGGAGGGGATCTGTCCGCCTGTCTGCATGGGAGTCACCGTGAGCTGTTACGACCGACGTGATCTGGGCCTGCTGCTGCTCCGGCTGGGCACCGGCGGGGTACTGGCCGCCCACGGCACGCAGAAGCTGTTCGGCTGGTTCGGCGGACACGGCCTGGAGGGCACCGGCCAGTTCATGGAGTCCGTCGGCTACGCGCCCGGCAAGGCCAGCGCCACGGCGTCGGGCCTGGCGGAGACGGGCGGCGGCGTCCTGCTGGCGCTGGGCCTCGCGACCCCGGCGGCGGGCGCCGCGGCGGCCGGGGCGATGGCGGGAGCGGCGGCCGTCCACCTGCCCAACGGCTTCTTCGCCCAGGAGGGCGGCTACGAGCACGCGGTGAGCCTGGGTCTCGTCGGGGCCGGCCTCGCCGTCACCGGACCCGGCCGCCTCTCCCTCGACCACGCCCTGGGACACGTCCTCAACCGCGGCTGGATGGTGCCGGCCGCGCTCGGCGTGACGGCGGCGGCGACGGCCGTGGTGATCGGACTCCGGAACAAGCGGGTCCGGGCACAGGCGGTCGACGAACAGGACACCCTGTTCGAGGAGTGAACGGCGCCCGGGAACGGCCGGGCACCGCCTTGCGGGCATGGCAGGCTGCGGACATGAGCGATCAAGACTCCGCCGCCGGGCTCTGGCCCGCCGTCGACTCCCTGTGGGCCCGCCTGGAGGCCACCCGCGCCCAGGGCGGCCAGGACGGCGTCCTGCTGCGCATCCTCAAACTGTCCGAGGAGGTCGGCGAGGTCGCCGAGGCGGTCATCGGCGCCACCGGCCAGAACCCGCGCAAGGGCGTCACCCACACCTGGGAGGACGTACAGGCGGAACTGTGCGACGTGGCGATCACGTCCTTGGTGGCACTGCGCACCCTGACACCGGACGCCCGCAGGTCTTCGAACACCACCTCCGGAAGGTCGGCGCCCGCCCACTCGACCGGCCGGCCTGACGCCCGGTCCCGGCGCGGGTTCCGGCTGCCCGCCGGGTGTTCCGGCATCGCGGGAAGGGCGGCGGGAAGGGCGGGGCAACCTTCTGAGCCGGTGATGAGTCTTGTGATCGACCACGCCGTGGTCGGACTCACGAGGAGACCATCATCAGCGCCATACGCAAGACCCTGACCGCCACCGCCGTCGTCGGTGCCGTGCTCGCGGGCTCCGCCGCCTGCGGAACGGTGGAGCAGCTCTCCGCCGGCAAGAAGCTCGACCGCGCCTTCGACAAGCTCGGCAAGAAGGACACGCTCTCCTTCGAGCTCGACCTGGACACCGACGTCGCGTCCCTGAAGGCGCTGGACGCCAAGTCCGACCCCGCGCCCGGCGACGAGATCCCGGAGGACGCCGCCAAGCTGATCAGCGGCGTGAAGATCACGGTCACCGTGCAGTCGAAGAAGCCGATCGACGAATCCGGTGAGAAGGACCTCGTCGGCATGGCCATGAAGATCAGCAGCCCGGACGGCGACCTCGCCGAGTACCGGGTGATCGGCGACTACGCCTACCTGCGTGCCGACATCGACACCATCGGCAAGGTGACGGGCAGCCCCGTACCGGCCGCCGGAGACCTGCCGCCGGAGGCCGGGGCGATCAAGAACGTCTTCGAGGGCAAGTGGGTGAAGTTCAGCACCAAGGAGACGCGGGAGGCCGCCGCCGAGGGCCAGGGCTCCCAGGACACTCCCGCGCCCGGCCCGTCCCTCGACGCCAGGACGCAGAAGAAGCTCGTGAAGGCCCTCCGCGAGGTCGTCGCCCACAAGGTGCGGCTCAAGACGGCCGGCGGCGGGGACGGCACCGAGCACGTCATCGCCACGGCCCCCTTCCGCACGCTGGTCACCGAGCTGTTCGGCAAGATCCGCCCGCTGGTCAAGGACCTGCCGCCGGGCATGGAGCTGCCCACCGCCAAGGACCTGAAGGACGCCCCCGACGCCAAGGTGACGGCGGACTTCACGCTCAGGAACGGTGAGCTGAGCGAGGTGGACGTGGACCTCGCCAAGCTGGCCGAGTCCGCCGAGGTCAAGAAGCTGGGTCTGACACTGCGGGTGGGCAAGGGCACCAGGCCCACCGCCCCGGCCGGCGCCACGAAGCTGGACATGAAGGAGCTCATGCAGGGCTTCTTCGCCGGCGCGCCGACGAACGACTCCGGCTTCGCGGAGAGCGACCTCTCCGGCCTGGACGCGTCCTGACCACACCGGGCACGCAGGGAACGGGTGCGGCACCCGCACGGTGATCAGGCCGTGCGGGCCCCCGGTCCCTGTCGGTGTGGGGGAGGACGCCAAGGCCGCTCCCCCATCCGTGTCCGAGGTCCCTGGCCGGAAATCGCCGATGGCCGAGCCCCCGGTTCTAGAGTCGGATGCGCCAGATGATCTCGGTGAAGGGGTGCGACTGCGTTGGCGGACAAGCGGGTTGTCGTCGTGACCGGCGGAGCCACGGGCATCGGTGAGGCCACGGCCCGGCTGTTGCGCGAGGGAGGCCACCACGTGGTCGTCTCCGGCCGCCGGCCCGAACCCCTGCGACGCCTCGCGGAGGAGATCGGGGCGCTGGCGTACCCGTCCGATGTCGGTGAGCCCGACGCGGCCGAGGGGCTCGTCCGGGCGGCCCTGGCCGAGCACGGCCGGATCGACGGACTGGTGCTGAACGCGGGGATCGGACGCGGTGGCGCTGTGGGAGACCTGACGTTGCGGGACTGGGAGGACGTGATGCGCACCAACGTCACCGGTCCCCTTCTGCTGCTGCGCGCGGCGGTCCCGCATCTGCTGGAGTCCAGGGGAGCGGTGGTCGCCGTCGCTTCGGTCTCCGCGCTCCGCAACGGCGCGAGCAACGCCCCGTACGCCACCTCCAAGGCGGCACTGCTCCAGCTCTGCCGTTCCGTGGCCGTCGACTACGGGCGTCACGGGGTACGTGCCAACATCGTGTGCCCCGGCTGGGTACGGACCGAGATGGCCGACCGGCGCATGGCGCGCTTCGCCGAGGAGGCCGGTCTGCGCGGTGGGACGGAGGCCGCCTACGAGGAGGCGACCAGGCCGCTGCCCCCGGGACGGCCGGGCGAGCCGCGCGAGGTCGCGGAGGCGATCGACTGGCTGCTCTCCCCGGCGGCGTCCTACGTCAATGGCGCGGTGCTCACCGTCGACGGCGGCACGACGGCCCTCGACCCGGGAACGCTGGCGTTCGACTTCCACATGGCGCCCCGCGGCACCGACGCCCCCGGTCCCGCCGACGGGGGCTCCTGAAGCAGGCCGAGGCCTACGTGCGGACGGTCCGCCCCCGGCACAGTGGCCCCGTGATCCCGGTGAATTCCAGATCCAGCCCGACGCCGTCACGTTCGGCGTGGATGTGCAGGTGGGGCTCCGTGCTGTTGCCGGAGTTGCCCACTTCACCGAGCACCTGCCCGGCGCGCACGGGATCGCCCGTCGTCACCGTCACGGTGCCGCGGCGCAGGTGGGCGAGCTTGACGATTTCGGTGCCTGTGTCGATGAACACGTGGTTGCCGTAAGGGGGTTGGTACCGGATGGTGCCGGGTTCCTGGTCGTCGATGTGACCGGCGGCGGAGACGACCGTGCCGTCGCACGGTGCGTGCAGAACCTGCCCGTACACGAGATGGCTCTCGCTTCCTCCGCGGGTGCCCGCACCGCGTGCTCGCGCACCGCCCGGGCCGACCTGGATCACGTCCAGGGCGCCACGCTGCTCGGGGAAGGCCGTGTGATGGTTCAGGCCTCGCCCGCCGCCTTGTGCGATGTACCAGTTCCCGCCCTGCAGAGGGAAGGTGAGAGGCCGCGACACGGCGGTCCCCCAGCGATGGCGCCGCGCCCGGACCAGGAAGCATCCGAAGACGGCGATCAGGGCCACGCCCAGGAACAGATCGGCGTCCCCGCCGCCCGACCTGGGCAGTCCCGGCAGTCGGCACGCGGAGGCAAGGCCCACGAGCGCGCCCGCCTCCACGGCGCGGCGTATCCACCACGGCAGCCGGGCCGGGGTGCGCCAGCCCTCCACGATCAGGTACCCGGCCGCGACGATGAGCAGGCGGCCGCACCAGGCGATGCGGGAGGGGGCCTGCCAGCACGCGTCGATCCGCGCGGCGAGGAGCAGCACCCACACGGTCCACGCGAGGGCGGCGCGCGCCCCGAGAGGGATGCGCAGGCGCGGCGCGCGGTACGCGCCCGGTGCGATCAGGAGTCCATCGAGCACATGGCCGTCGCTGGTGGTGGCGAAGGCGAGGGCGCGTCCCTTGGTGCCTTCGATCACCAGCCCGTCGGGGTTGTCCCGTACGCCGGTGATCTCGCCGACGCGTTCGCGGGTACCGTCCATGATCTGGTCGAGCCGCTCACGCCCGACGGCGGCGACCACCCGCGGCGCGAGAGCCTCGCGGTGTGCGCGCTCGACAGTGAGGAACCGGTACAGGATGCCGGCCGCCGACTGCCCCGTTCGGCCGGAGTCCATCGGCTTCCCCGTTCCCTCACGCATCGGCCGCGCTGCCCCTCCCTGCCACCATCGCCACGGTGTCATGCCACGCGCCGGCAGCAGGGGCCGACGCGGCCTCACCCTGCGGCCCCTGACGGACCGGAAGTGCCGCTCGCTCGACTGTAGTCGCAGGCCGCTCCGACTGGACGTCCGTGGGGGAATATCCCCCTTCCGATCCTGGGGTGTGCGGCATCGCACCCCGCCGGGGGAAGCAGTTACGCCAGGACCGTCCCGTGAGCGCGGAGGTGTGACAGTTGTCGAGCGGTCCCTTGTCGCCTGGCAGAACGCCGGGGAACCGGACATCGACGCCATTCGCCTTCGCGCGACGACCGCGTCCCACCGGTACTGGATCGACCAGAGCCCGTCACTGCGCTGGGAACACCGGCTCTCCTGAGCCACTACCCTCCGAGGAATGGACGATGAACCCCTGTCCCAGTGGGCCGAGCGCCGTGACGCGAGGATCGGGCAGCTCCGCGCCGTACCTCTCCTGAGCGGTGACGGTCCGAGGGGATCACATCTGAACCCCGGCGCTCCGCGGGCGATCCAGCGGTGGAACGGGCACATGTGGGAGCCGCACGGCTTCGCGGCGAATCTCGCGGAGGCGCGGCGCCTCCTGTTTCCCCGGACCGAGGCCGCCCCGGCCCCGGAGGCAGCGCCGAGGCTCGGTCCAGGGACCGGCAGACGTCGGAGGCCTCAGGCCCCGCGATAGCCCCTACGAGGCGTGGCTACCTCGCTGGCTACTTTCGCTGCCGTGAGGTCCGGTTCGAGCCGGTGCGGAACGGGGTGAGACGAGGCCCACCGCTCCACGAAAAATGACCCATGACCTGCAATTATGCTTGTCAAGTGCCCGGAGGGGCAGACGAGTCGGGCTGTACGCCCGTACCAGCTCCTCCAGGTCCAGAGGCGGGTGAATGCCGAGGTCGCGCAGCTCTTGCCGCAGTCGGCAGTGGAGGTCACGCTCCACGGTCCGCCTCTCCGCGCGACGCCACCGCCCCAACCGCCGGCGGCTCGCTCGCTCCTGCGCAGGTACCGGAGATTCCGGAGCGCCGCGACGACTTTCTCCCGGAGACATTGGGCAATCCCTTCGTACCGGCCGATCGGGCCTCATGCTCGGAGCCGGGGGCGGCCACCACGGGTCAACGATGTTCGGGTCCCGAGACGGCGCTCTGAAAGTGATCACGGACGCCGTAGACCAGCACCGACCGAAGGGCGCACGCCAGCCTCAGCGGTCCCAATAAAACGCGCTAAACCCCCCATTCCGAGGTTGGGATCATGGCCCTGAACTGCTGATTCACTTATGGTCATTTTGGTCGCACGCACATGGTCGGCGCACAGTTCTGTTACCAGTCTGAGATATTCCTCCAGAACCTAATGCGGGCATATGAATACCAAAGCCGCATAGTCTCGGCACCTCTGGGCGTGGAGGCCGGTGATCCGAAGTGGATCGAGCCGTTTGCGGGTCTGACCGAGGTGCAGTTCGCCAGGCTGGTGGCACTCGTACGGCGTCGCGGTGGCGATGTTCAGCGTGGCCGGCCGTGGCGGCTGTCGCTTGAAGATCGGGTGTTGCGCGACGTACTGGCGCACGAACCTCACGTTGCGGCAGGTGGCGCCGTTGTTCGGAGTCTCGAAGTCCGCGGCTGACAGGATCCTCGACCACCTCGCACCGCTGCTGGCGGTCTCCCCGGCCCGCCGGCCACGCAAGGACACCGTCTACATCGTCGACGGCACCCTGGTGCCCACCCGTGACCGCACCATCGCGTCCTCGAGCAAGAACTACCGGTACTCGACCAACCTGCAGGTTGTCATCGACGCCAACAGCCGCCTGGTCGTGGCCATCGGCCTCCCGCTGCCCGGCAGCCGCAACGACTGCCGGGCCTTCACGGAGTCCGGCGTCGACCGGGCTTGCCGCGGAGCCCCGACCATCGCCGATGGCGGCTACCAAGGCACCGGTCTCCTCATCCCGCACCGCAAACGACGAGGTCAGAGCCGCCTCAGCCCACAGCAGGAAGCAGAGAACGCCGTCCATCGCCGGGCCCGTGCACGGGTCGAACACGCCTTGTCGCGGCTGAAGAACTGGAAGATCCTGCGAGACTGCCGACTCAAGGGCGACGGAGTTCACCAGGCCATGCTCGGCATCGCCCGGCTGCACAACATGGCCCTCATCCGATAACTCACACCCCATACGGGACAACCTCTAGCGACATATTCAGCCCGACGCCTGAGTACTAAGAGTTCTGGAGTGAGTACGACCTGTGCACGCTGACCACTCTTCGTCCCGACGGAAGCCCGCATGCAGTGCCCGTCGGTGTGACTCTTGATGTCGACGCGAGAGTCGCCCGAATTATCACTCGCAAATCAAGCAAGAAAGTCGCCAATATCCAGACGTTCCGCCCCGGCGAAGCCCGCGCGGCCGTCTGCCAGGTCGAGGGAGGCCGTTGGGCCACCCTGGAAGGCACTGCCGAAGTGCTGACCGACGCATCAGCGGTCGACAACGCCGTGGCCCGCCACGCGGACCGGTACGGGCGAATGCCGGCTCCGGATCCGGAGCGCGTGGTCATCGAGATCACGATCGACCGGGCCATGGGCCAGGTGAACGCCTCCCGGCCGAAGACCGCGAGCACTGCGGCCTGACCGCGAACCCGCACCACAGCCCCCGCCTCTCGGCCGGCGAGCCTGACTCCGGTACCGCTCGCGTGCAGCGACACTGGCGCTGTCCTTGCTCGCCGTCACGTGCTCGATGGGCCTTGTCGTTGTATCTCCCCTCGCTCTTCCCGCACTGGACGGCAACGGGGAGAACTGGGAGCGGATTGGCAACATCGCCCAGGCATACGGGGCCGTGTCCGCGCTCCTCTCCGGCTTGGCCGTCGTCGGCGTGGTGGTTTCGCTGGTACTTCAGGCCCGTGAAGCCAAGGCTGCCCGGGTGCAGAACACCCGTACCATGCATATGGAGTTCAGCAGGCTGGCCATCGAGAACCCCGAGTACCTCGACTGCTGGGGCGGCCCCGACGCCTCCCGGACCGTCCTCCTCCGGCGGCAGCACATGTACGTCAACCTGGTGGTGTCGCACTGGGAGATGTGGTTCGAACTCGGCGACCTCACGGACCACTGGCTGGCGTCGATGTGCGACGAGATCTTCGCGGGCGAGATCGGCCGCTCGTTCTGGGCACGGACCCGTGAAGCGCGTATCTCGACAGCATCGACACGGCGGATGAAGCACTTCAACCAGATCATCGACACCCGGTGCGTGGCGGCGCTCGGCATCCCGCCACGCACGGAGCCGGCGTTGCCAGATCTTGGAGTGCCGGGAGTCGTGCTCCCAGGCGCGGCTGATCAAGACCAGTCCTGAACTCCTCGCGCATCAGGCGGACGCGGGCAGCGGAGTTCACGCGTCGCCGACGTTCTGCGTCGTCTTGGTCCTCGCCCTGATGCGCTACGAGACAACTTGGCACGCTGGGAGGACACAAAAGCGGCTCTCCACCATGCACGGGGGACACGGTGGAGAGCCGCAGGGGGTGAACAGTGCCCGGCCCGGCCCTGCAGTGCGCGGGCAAAGACGAGGGCCGATGAGCCTGACCAAGGCTGGAGGGGGGTGATCCCCGGGCACCGTTCAGTCAGAGGACGCAGACCGATCACGTCGCGGCTTGCGCGTGCGCCCCGTCCTGCGCTCGGTACGGTCGGGCAAGAGGACGACGGAGACGGCCAGCCCAGCCAGCGCGGCGCCCAGCACGCACACCACACGCCACATCGCAGGCTCCATCACGAGTCCCCTCATCCCCGGCTACCGCCTGCGCTGGTTCAGCGCAGGAAGGTGATCACGACGTCGATCAGCTTCTTCCCGCCGATCTCCAGGATGATCCGGACGGGGTTGTTCGGCTTGAGGGACTTCACCCACTTCACGAACGCGGCGTAGCCCTTCTTCGCCGCCGCCTTCGCCTTGTTGTAGTCCGCCTTCGCCTTCTTCTTCAGGTAGTCCACGATGTCCTTGGCGAGTTCGCGCAGGTCATCGTTGATCTGGCCCTTGGCCGTCACACCGGCCGGAGGGGCGTCCACGCGGCCGGAGGTGACGACGGTGAAGGCGTTGACCGCACCGGCGTCCTTGACGGCCTGGGCCTGCACCGCGGCGACAGTCGGCGTACGGGCGGCCTCGGACGCCGACGCGAGCGGAGCCGCCACACCCAGAGCGATAGCGGCGGTCGCGGTGGCAGCGGCTATGCGCAGTTTCGTGTTCACGAAAGACTCCTCAAAGGGGGTTTGTCACCGCCACCGCGCCGCGGGATACATCCCACACGCGGCACGGTGGCGGCCTGACCGGAAGTGGCCCGATCGATCACCTGAAGTCTTCCGTCACACCCCGCCTCGGCGGTATCGGATCTTTGGGCATCAGCCTTTAGGGCATCAAAGCGGGAACGAACCCGGGTGCCTGGCCGCCAGGTTGACCACCGCCACCACCAAGACGAGCAGCAGCCACCGGCCCTCCTTCAGCTGCTTACGGTTGCCCTTGCGCCAGTACCACACGCCACCGCCCAGCGCTGCCACCCACGCCACCGCCAGAGCCGCCCACGCGGCCTTCACCGGACCCGCACCGCCCACGATCGACAGCACCGTCCCCGCGAGCCCACAGCCCATCGCCACAACCCACCAGCCGCTGCGCCACGGCGCTTCCTGATCCTTCTTCGCACGCCCATGTTCCTGAACTGTCAAGGTAGTTGACTCCTTCAAGTGCATGCCAATGGCCCCCGCTGCGGGCGGCAACGGGGGCCAGGGTAGACCACTCGGTCGGTTTACATGTGGTGGTAGATCCAGGTGATCGCGTCCCATAGCTGGGTGCCCCAGCCGGTGACGGCCACGATGCTCTTCCACACCCACTTCTTCGGGCTCCAGGAAGAAAGCTCGTTGATGGCCTTCTTGATGTAGGCCAGGCCCTTGGTCTTGCCCAGGGAGACGGCCTTCTTGATGAGGTTCTTCGACCAGGTCCAGGCCCCCGGAACCCTCTTCAGGGCCTTGATGATCCAGCCCCAGTTGGGGGCCTTGGCGACCGCCGAAGCGTCGTACGTCACCGCGGAGCCGTTGCCGGCGACCTGGGCGCTGATGCCCTCGCTGGCCAGCGACTGCGTCAGGATCCGCGCCTGCTGCGTGTTGGCAAGCTGAACCGTCTGCGAGGCGGCCACCGGCTTCGGAGCGGACTCGGTCGCGGCGTGGGCGGCAGGACCGGCAACCCCCAGAGCGACAGCCGCCGCCAGCGAGGCGGCCGTCATGCGGAGTTTGTTGTTCACAGCACAACTCCAGTGGAAGACAGGACACCTCACCCCTCATGAAAGGGAGAAGAGAGGCGACGCGGCCGAACTGGCCGCGCGGAAGAATCCTCACGTTGCGAACATCTGTGCCGCCATCAGATCTTCGGGCATCAGACGCAGGTGCGACGCCCGAAAGTCGCACACCACCCACGATCCCCCAACCTCCGATACGACGCTCACGGCTCGCGGGTTGTTTCACCCCGAGGAACAATGGCTCTGACGTCGTTCAGCGGCCCCTCGATATTGGCCACCTGGCCCCACCTGGCCAGCCTGCGGCGCCGGACGTCTCCAAGCGGCCCCACTGCCGCTTGCCTGCGGGTATGGCCACGGAGTGGGGCCACCGCAGGCCTTCATCGAACGCCTGCCGGCGCCAGTGATGGCCAATTTGTGGGGCCGATTGCCGACGTCGAAGCCAGAACAACTCAACGCCCCCGCCGCTTCATGCGTCTAGTGTGCTGGGCGCGCATCAAATGGGCTTCTACACACGGGAGTCACACCGCTCATGTCACATGTACTCGCTGAGGCACAGAAGTTGTCTCGCACTTTCGGGAAGAAAACCGTCCTCCATGACGTCTCTTTGACCCTCCACGGAGGAACGATCACCGGGTTCGTCGGCGCCAACGGAGCCGGCAAGACCACCGCCCTGCGGCTGATGCTCGGTCTCCTGCCCGGCCAGGGCACCACCCTGTTCTGCGGACGCCCTCTCAGTGCCTGGAAAGCGCCTGCCGCGATCGTCGGCTCCGTCTTCGGCGGCGTCGCAGGCCACCCCCGCCACTCCGTCCGCGCTCACCTGTGCATGGTCGCCGCAGGCGCAGGACACACCGACCGGCGCGCCGACGACCTGATCGATCTCATCGGCATGCGCGAGGCCGCCCGCACCTCCCTCGCCAAGCTCTCCCTCGGCATGGCACAGCGTGTCGGCATTGCCCAGGCCATGATCGCAAACCCGCGTATCCTCATCCTGGACGAGCCAGCCAACGGCCTCGATCCGCACTCTATCCACTGGCTTCGGGACTTCCTGCGCGCCCGCGCCGACGAAGGATGCGCGGTCCTCGTCTCCAGTCACCTCCTCGCCGAGATGGAGCAGTTCGCCGACCGCGTGGCTGTGCTGTCCAAGGGCCGCATAGTCAGCGAAGGCCCCATGCGTGACCTGCTCTCCTATGCCGACTCCCGTTCCGCCATCACCGTCGAAACCCCCCAGATGACCGAACTCGCCGCCATTGTCCAGGCCCACGGCGGCCGCCTCCAGATCAACCCCGACCACACCGGCCGCATCACCGGAATACCGCGCCGCAAGGTCGGCCACCTCGCCGCCGACAACAGCATCGTGCTGTACCAGCTGAGCGAGAACGCCACCACCCTGGAGGACTTCTACCTCACCATCGCCGAAGAGGAATACCGCGCCCGATGACCCCCATCGCCACCCCTGACGCCCAGCCCGCAGACATCAGCCGCACCGAAGCACTGCGCCGCGCCTGCCTGTTCGAGCTGCGGCACCTCACCGGGCTGCGCTCCACCTGGATCGTGCTCGCTCTCATCGCCGCCCTGTCCGCCTATCCCGGCGTAGCCTCGCTGTTCATTCTGCACCCCGGCGACAAGGTCACCACCGACGACCTTCTGTCCACCATTCTGTGGACCCCGCAGGTCGCCCAGATCTCCACGCTCGGCTTCTACCTGATGGTCCTGGCCACCGGGCCTGTCTCCACGGAACTCATCCGGGGAACCGCCCGCACCACCTGGCTGACCGTCGGCGGCCGGGAAATCGCCTACTGGGCAAAGTGTGCAACGGGCGCCGTCCTCGGTGCGGTCATCGCCTGGGCCGCCTCCGCCGCCGAGCTGCTCACCGTCGGCGTCGGCGTCCTGATCCGCCGCGCCCACTGGACCGGCTTCACCGACCTGCTCATGCCGATTGGCCGGCTGATGCTGTGGTCCGCATGCTGGATGGTCCTGTGCACCGCCGTCGCCTCCCTGATGCGCAACCGTGTCGGCCCCATCCTCATCCTCATCCTCGGCCCCCTCCTCGCCGAGCGCCTCCTGGCCGTCCTCATCGGGCAGATGCCCTGGAAGGCTCTGGACCACATCGCCGGCTGGCTGCCGTTCGCCGCAGGCCGCGCCATGCTCGTGGACGTCTCCTCCCTGCCGGAGGACCAACGGCTGTTCACCTCAGTTCTTGTCGGCAGCGACTTGTCCGCGCCCGTCGCCGCGCTGGTGTTCATGGCGTGGACCGCGCTCGCCGCCTGCGCGGGCTTCGCCCTCTACCGGCGCCGCCACGGCTGAGCAGCCCTCCTGAAAGCAGCGGGCCGACCCGCCGGGGGCGGCCCGCTGTGCTACGTCAGAAAGACCCTCCGCCGTTGTCCTGACTCAGGTCCATGTAGTGGGCGTACGCGAACAGTGCTGCCTCCGTACGGCTCGCGATCGGGCCTTGGGCCTTGACCCCGGATTTTGGACACTTGAGACGTGGATCTTGAGGATCTGAGAACGGACATCACGTGGTCATGAAGCACTACCCGCCGGAGTCCAAGGCGGAGACGGTCGCGCTGTACCAGTCGCGGCCCGGAGCTGCGATCAGGTCGGTCGCCGCTGATCTGGGAGTCAACCCGGAGACGCTGCGGAACTGGGTACGAGCGGCCGGGGCAAGCCAGCCCCGGGGACGCCGGACACCAGTCACGGGGCTGGTGTGAGTCGTTGATCGTGTGCTCGCGGTGGTCGCGGGCGGTTGTCAGAGTTCGAGATCGTCTGACATTTCGGTGATCACGGATCCATGGATTCCCCGGCGGGAGCGAAGACCTGTTAATTCGTCAGATGGCCAGGGATGCGGAAGTGCACCTTCGTGAGCTGATCACGGCCCGCAAGGAGGAACTGGAGTTGCAGCCAGAGAAGTTGAGCCAGCAAGCTCCAGGAGGTGCGTGTTGAGCTGGAGGAGTTCATCGCCGCCGACCAACTCGCCGAGGCGGTGGAGGACGCGTTCCCTCAGCATCCGGACGCTGAGATGCTGAGCTTCCCTGGGCTCGGCATCCAGCTCGCCGCCGGATCCTGGCCGAGTTCGGCGACGACCGCATCCGCTTTGCCGACGCCCGGGGGCTGAAGGCATAGGCGGGCTCCTCGCCCATCACCCGCGCCTCCGGCAAGAAGTCGAGCATCACGCGCCGCTGGATGAAGAACGATGGGCCCAACCACGCCGGCTACCTGTGGGCCTTCGCCGCTCCGAACGGATCACCCGGGGCCAAAGCTCAGTACCGGCGACGCCGCGACGACCATGGTGACTGGAACGCGGCCGCCCTGCGGAACCTGTTCAACCACATGCTCGGACAGCTCTATCGCTGTCTGCAGAGGCGCGAGTTGTTCGACGAATGCACCGCCTTCCCAACCGACCTCGCCACTGCCGCTTGACACGTTGACATCGCGAGATGTCTGGCGTCATCACCAAGCTTGTTGGCCCGTTACTCCACCACGCTGCTGCGGGCACTACTCGTCCTGACCGTTCACGCTGGCGGTGGCAGTAGCTGGGCATGCGGTGTATCTGTGCCGCACCGGCTGACCGAGCGTGAGAACGGACTTGCCGGCGCCCCCAGGAAAGGAGAATCCCTTCCCTGGGGCACGTTGGCGTTTCAGCCCGTGGGGCAGGGCTCGCCGTGGTGGATGTGGCGATGATGCGCAAAGGCAAACAAAGCCGCCTCCGTCCGGGAGCTGACACTGATCTTGGTCATGATCTTGGTCAGATGCGCCTTGACGGTGCGTTCCGCTATGCCGAGCGTACGGCCTATATCGCGGTTCGAAGCGGCCCTGGACAGCAGCAGGAGTACCTGACGTTCCCGTGGTGTGAGGTCAGTGATGGCATCTAGGTCCCCCGGTACCGGTGGTTGCCCATTCTGTACGGTATCCCCCTGATCATTTCCCTGTTGCACATTCTCCGCAGTGGTTGGCTTTTCATGCAAAGCAGTTCACCTTTCCCCGTTACGCACTTGGCCGGACTGCTTTGGTCGGTTCCCCCGTTTCACTCGTTCCCGTGTATGCGAGGCCCCGGCGCCGGCCCTTGTGTGCACATATGTTGCGCCCATGCGGGCCGAAATGTGCGCGGCCGGCTGGTCGGTGGCCCGCTCTGCCGGTGCACCTTACACGCCGCTTCACCCGGCATCAGAACGCGTAACTCGCTGCCGAGGGGCCCCTCATTGGGAATGAATCAGGATGCCCTGGCTCGCACACAACTAACCAAGAGAGATAAACGACCGCTAAACGACTGCATCAACATGGTGCCGATCGCCCGAAAGGGCATTGCCCGAAGGTCTTATGCTCCAATGGCCAATACCGGCCAGACTGCCCAGTCCGTAGCGTCGCTGCTGATCCAGATGCGATTCCATCGAAGAGGAGCAGCAATGCGCAACCGTTCCACCTGGCGGCGTTTCGGCACGGCAGCAGTTGCAGGTGCGGCAGCGGTCGCAGTCCTCGCCCCGGCCGCCTCGGCAGCAGACTCCGCCCCGCCCGCCTGGCAGACCCTGCACGCCGTCGGCAGCACGCAACTGCCGGCGCAACTGACCGTCGCCAGCTACCAGGCGTGGCTGAAGAACGCACACACCCCCGAGGCCGCAAAGACGCTGAAGGCGTTCACCGTGCTGCCGAACCTGAAGAAGTACCTGTTCGTACAGCACCTGCAGAACCGTTCCACCTACAAGGCCCTCCAGACCCAGCTCAAGGGCGGCCCCCGAGGCCTGCACACTGTCGTCCCCTACAACAAGTTCGTGTCCTTCGCGCACGACGTGAGGGTTGCCAAGACGGGCGGCAGGAAGCCGGCGACCACGGTGACGTTCAGCGTGACCGAGCGGATCTTCAACGTACCCGTCACCGCGGAAACCGTCTGGGTGACCTACCAGACGACCAAGGGCAAGCATCTCACCGTCACCGGCGGCGGCGCCAAGGTCGTCAACACCAACGCTGCCATCGCCATCCAGGCCCGCAACACCAGCACGGGCCAGACGGGAGGCTCGGCCCTCACATCTACCCAGTGGCACGCCACGCCGCGCGTCACGTCCTTCGGCAAGGCCGTGGACCAGCAGCAGACCATCGCCGCCGACGGCTACTGGAAGGCGCAGCTCATCACTACTTCCTCCTGAGCCTGAACCCTGCCCACCGATTTTGCCCGACAGAGAGAAAAGGGGGGCGGTGGGAAGCTGATCTGCGACGGGCTTCGGTGCCCGCCGTGCCGTGCGGGCGCGAGGGATCACCCGCTGCACCCGGCCCGCCCGTGCCCGGTCTCTCGCGTCGGCGGGCGGTTCCCTCGTGCCCGCCCCGCTGTGCGCTCTCCCCCTGTGTGCTCCGGGAGCCGGTTTGCGGACCCGGTCCTTTGGTGCCTGGCTCGTCGGCTGCGGAGCCGGGTGATGGGCGCACTCTACGATGTTCTTGACCGACAGGCCGTCAGCCGGAACCATGCTCTCCTCCTTGCCTTGTTGTGCACGACCACGGTCTTGATAGTCCGTCGCCGTGTCCGCACAACTTGTTCGGCGAACTCTCGACCCTCGTGATGTCGTCGCGCCGGCTTTGCAGCACTGCCAGGCGTCCGTTGAACACCTTGGCGTCCATGAGCCAGCGGCTCCTCCTTTGGGGTGCGCGATGGTGAGGGGGTGCTCCGGCCATACCGAGACAGTGACGTGACCGCCAGCACCATGGCGGTTGCCACCCCTGCGCGAGGCCGTGTCAGCTCCGAGGCGTCACGGGCCGACGCCCCTCGTTCCGCTGCTCGAGGTAGGCGACACGAGCACCTCAAGGGGAGTGCCCTCACCGGCTTCTGGATCCCAGGGGCGGCGGCGTGCAGGTGTTCAGCCACGGTGGCTGCTGGCCCCGAGCTCGATGTGCCTCTTTTCGTAAGGATTTGCCGTGGCTCTGGGTGCGGCGCTGCCCTTGGGGTGACGGCAGCTGATCAGCTCCCTTGGCGAGCGTCGCGTCGCGCGCCCAGCAGCACCCGTAGCGTGCCCACCAAAGGCGGCCTCGCCGAGCCGCGCAGCAACTTGGCGCCACGCGCCAGTACGGCGTCAGCGGTCAGCAACTCGACCTCGACAAGCGCACCGATCAGTGGGCGGTGGGCAGCCGGGGTCAGGGCGGGCAGCTCCCGAGCCGTCCGCAAGGCGGTACAGGCCTCCCTGACTTGGTGGCCCACCAAGTCCCGCACACCCGGAGTGTCGCGGCCTGCCGCCAAATCCTCCAGTTCGACCGAGAAGCATTTCAGCGTCTTCGCCGAGATGCCCAGCCGCCCCTCCCGCACGTCCTCGGCGATGTCGTTGACGAAGTCCAGCCGCTGGCTGCCGTCGATGAACGCCCGGCACATCGCCCGATATGGCCCGTCGTCGGCCTCCGGCCCCAGCAGCGCGCCAATCAGCATGAAAGCAGGCAGCGAATAGGCATCGACATAGGCCTGGTAGTCGGCCTCGTCGACGAACCCGGTGAAGTCCAGCTCCGCTGTCGCGGTGGACAGATACTCCTCAACCGACCTACCAACCCGCGGACATGTAGACATGGTGTGAGCCAGCGTCCGCAGTAGCGGGTCACCGCCCACCCCCGTCTCCAGCACCCGCCGCACCTGCTGTTCCCAAGACGCCCACCGCGCAACCCGCAGGGCCCTCTCACCGGTGTCCAGAAGGTTGTCCCCGTGGTGCATCACGGCCGTCACCGCCACCACATGGGGCAGCATCGACCGTGGCAGCAACATCCGGGCTGCCAGATATGAGGTGCGGCGGAAACGCGACACCAACTGGCGCTGGGCGTCGTAGTCCCTTCGCAACTCCGGCTCCCGGATCCCCGCTGCGCTCAGGCTCTCTTTCCACGCGTTCATGACACGATCGTAGGCGCGTGCCGCCCTGCGCCTTTGACGAGGAGGGCTGCGCGGTAGCGAGCGGAGCATCGATGACTTCAGGCGGCGTCATCGAGACCTTCCACGTCAGTCATTTGGGCAGCCCGGCTGTCGACGGTCGGGGCGGCAACGTCGATACTCAAGTGCCGCGCCATTTCATCCAGCGTGGCGTGCCAGTTTGACGGGCTGCTCCCCACAACGACCCAGGAGGCCAGCCGGTCGCCTGTCCCGGATTCAGAGGCCGTGGTGTGGTGCGGTAGGTAGGGCGGTGCCCAGGTCGGCGCGGTAGGACCGACGAGCACGATCGGGCGTGAGGCGGCAATCCGCGCAAGGTTGACTTCACCGCCAGCGGCTGTTGAGCCGACGCCAACGAGCAGCAGAGAACGGGACACTTGTCACCTCCGGGACGGATCAGTGTGAACCTGAGTCCCCGGCTCATGCGGGCGTAATGTGACCAGTACAAAACAGCTCATGCTTCGTCACTCCTGCTGCTGGACAGATGAAGGCACGACGGTGCCAGGCACGTGTCGGACTGTGCTGTGTCCCTCATTGCGCGCTGCGATCCTTCTAGGCCGAGCGCAACCTTGTCAACAATAGTTGATTCCATGGCGGCGGACCGCTCAGTATTCGCCACGATTGTGGAGACCGATGGCGCGACCGGCGCTCATCGAACCGGGAACAGAAATCCGCAGGGCAGTGGGTACGACCGCCTCGCGGCAGGCATCGCGGTGCACGGGCACGCCGTCTCGCCTGTCCGGCACCGCCCCCTCACCAGAGGTCGACCGGACACCCCCATCTCGGTTGCGCAACCCGACCCACTGTCAACTATTGTGGAATTCAATGACCGTCCGATGTCACGTCTGCGGCTGTCAACGCGCCAACCGCCACAATTGTGTCCAGGGCACGTGACGAAAGGTGCCTATGCCAGCTAACCTCAACGGGGCCGCCTGCACGCGGCCCGATCGATCGCCTACGAACCAGGGGAAGGCGTAGCTATGCATGCCGCCGCTGATGCGTCGCAGGCAGACGATCTCGCAGTGATCCTCACAGCCATCAATGAGCTGCTTTCCGTACTCGGCATGGGGCGCGACGCCATCGACCTGGATGATGTCTTCTATCAAACCGGCATACCTGTTGATCGGATCCATGCGGTTCTCAACGGCGAGGAGGCAGAGCCCGAGGATCTGCAAGAAGTCTTCAAGCAGCGACTTGTCTTCCTGCGTGAAACGCGTCTGAAGCCAGGGGGCAAGCGGTACACACTCGACGAGATCGCAGCGGGTGCTGGCATCTCGCACGGACAGGTCGGATATCTACTCAGCGGCGACCGCAAGCCTGGATTTACGGTGCTGGCCGGTCTCGAGAGGTTCTTTGATGTCCCTCCGGGCTTCTTCACTGCCACGGAGCGCCAGGCGCTGCACAGATCTCTCAAGCCCGTGCACGAGTCGCTGACGCATGTCGCGCTCCTCAAAGGCAAGGGCATCTCCCAACTGGCTCTGCGCAGCAGCATTGCCCATGGCACCTCGTCGAGCCGGCTCGGCCAGGAACTGCGCACGGCTCTCGAGACGGCACTGAGCCAGCCCGAGCCAGAGCCGGAGGACCCGGAAGTCCGCGAGCTTGCTGACAAGATGCTCTCGCTGCCGGCGAAGAGCCGACGTCGGGTCATTCCGCTGATCAAGGACTTGCTCGGCCTCATGCGACCGGAGGGCGAGTCGCCCACTGACAGCCCTGCTCAATAGATCCCGGACGTCTAGTGAGGCCGCCGGGCGGGAGGGCCAGCGGCGAGTTCCTGACAGCGGCTCGTCAGTACGCGGGTGGCCCTCAGAAGAGTGCGTGGCTTGGCGAGGGCGCGAGGATGCTTGCGCATGTTCACCACGGCCATGAACTCCTCGCCGACAGAATGCTGTCACTGCCCTTGAAGAGACGTCGTCGGATCACGCCGCTGATCCGAGACTTGCTCGGACTTGTGCGGTCCGATGGCGACGCGTCCACTGACGGCGCTTCCCAGCAGGTCACCCGAGACCTTCCTGAGCGCGTGGGCGAGAGCCGGGCTCTCAGCGCCTTGACAGGACACGGGCGCTGCGCAGCAGAAGCCGCGGCCTGGTGAGGGCGCGCGGATGCTTGCGCATGTTCACCACGGCCATGAACTCCTTGTTCACCGTGGGGTCGATGATGGATGCTTCCACGACTCTGTCGCTGGCCCAACGGATCAGCCGGTAGCCGGGAGGGTAAGGGCCCGACACGTGGGGCTGGGCAAGATCTGCGGTTGCCGACACATTCCACGCTGCATCCACAACGGCGCCGAGCCGTCGAAAGTAGTCCCACGCCGGTTCCCGGGGTGAGGCTCCCGAGCGCAAGTGAGCCGACAAGGAGGAGGCTGCCAGCGTTGCCAGAGTGAGGCCTTGGCCATAGGCAGGGTTCACAGAGGCGACAGCATCACCGGCCACAATGAGTCCTCCCGGAAAGCGCTTGAGACGGGTGAATCTCCGCCGCTGACTCTCACGGAAGTAGAACGTCCGAATGTCTCCATCCAGCTTGCACTGGTCAGCAACCTCACGAATCGGGGCGACGCACCGCCGCATGCGCTCTAGAAACGCCTCAGGGTCCCGCCCGGGGCGGTAGTCGTTGTATCCGACCATCACCACCGACCATCGGTTTCCTTCAACCGCCACCAGGGCCCCGGGTTCGCTGAGGTGCTGCCGATAGCCGCTGGCTGGACCAGGGGAGGCATGCGCGATCACCGTACCGGGGAGCTCGTTCCCACGGTGAAACTCAGCGGTGGCGTAACCGAGATCGACCCTCATTCGATCCATCGGCGCACTATCCCACCCGTTCCTCAGCAGCCAGGATCCAAGCCGGCTGGATCGGCCCATGGCATCGACAACCAGGTCGCCATCCAGTTCCGCGAGTTTGTCAGAGGTCATCGTGTCGCAGGCGGACGTGAAGCGGATCCCGCACACTTTGGCTCCATCAAAGATCAAGTCGCGGGCTTGAGCTCTCACCAAGCTGATGTTGGGTACGGCCAGAACGCGCCGACGCACGTGCTCCTCAAGGAACAGTCGTGTGGCACCAAGCATCGTGTTGGATGGCACGCAGGGCTTGAGGACTCCATCAACGTAGTAGCTGACCTCTGCTCCTACCCCCAGTCGGGCACCGCCGGCCAGGAGGTCCTCGGTCAGGCCGGGTAGCCAGCGGTCCAGTTGCGCGTGCCCCATGGACAAGAGCGCATGCAGTTGATGTCTGTGGGGCGCGCCATGGGACGAGCCGTTCGCACCATCGGGTTCAAGAACGACCACTTCACTCGCGTGATCGGCTAACACACGCGCCGCGAGTAGTCCGGCGAAGCTCCCGCCCATCACGATTGCGCGTCGCACTCAACCCCCTGGAGTGAGCCTCGTTGGTCGAGCTCACCTGCCGCCTTCTGCCTTCTGTCTTCTGCCTTCAAGCGATGTGGCGAACTCTAACGTCGGTGAACGCCTATGACACAGCTCATGGCCAGAAACCGCACCGCAGAGCTCAGTCCTATGCGAGGTCTAACCGTTGGCTCCCGCGCCTGCTTGGGGCAGGCCAGCACCGTTGGCCTCTCTCAGAGCAGCACTGACGAGGGGATGCGAGAGCGCTTTGGACACCCGAAGTAGACGGTCACGCTCGTTCGCTGCAGGCGTGTCGTCGCCTGGCAAGCGCACTACCGGCTCCGCATGGAGCTGAGATCGGCTTGTACGGCCAAGATGCCCTTGTTTTTGCCTGGCGGATTGGAGTCTTCTGACTGCATCGTGAAGTGACGCGGCGGTGACAGCGGCGTCCAGGTCCTGCTGCGCCAGGGGCGCCCAAGTGCTGCCCTGGGCGATGTGCTGATCGTGTAGGAGGTGGACAGCGCTCATGGGAGTAGGGGACATCCAAGGCCGCAGAACGCGGATGCCGTCGAGGATCTCGATTACCCTCCGATGTAGCTGAAATGTGACATTCACGGTGAGGTGGCGACTCTGGGCCGCTCTAACGCTGAAGGCAAGATTCTGATCGACGGTGGAAACAACCAGATCCCACAGGGGCTGAAGGAATTTGTAGTCTCGTCGCTCACGCCACCATGCGCTCGTGGCTGCCCCTGCGAGCCCGTAAAAGATGGCGACGGTGCCGATGGCGCCGCATGTGGACCCGAAAACACCGAGAGTGTCGAGGCTGTGATTTCCCAGAGCGGCTAGAGCTATGGCAGGAGCCGAACAGACCACGTAGCCGAAGATCGCGAGCATCGCAAGGGAAAAAGCGCGTACCGAGTGCTGAATTTGCGGGTCCGTCAGCTCCATTCGACGGCATTGCCTCCACGTGTTCAGTGTTCCGCTGGTGAGCATGACCAGAAAAACCAGCAGAAAGAGGAAAATCATGGGATTGTCAGCATAAGTTGTGTTGAAGCGCAGCGGGTCTACGGCGCCTGAAGGGTCGGCAAACAAGAAGAAGGTAGTCATGAGACTCGCGCCGAACGCATAGGTCAGGGTCCATGCAATCACCCGCCGCAGGCTGGACGTCGCCTTTCGCGCCTGGGGGTCCCAAAGGAGTGTGAGGATATGGGCATGCGCGAAACAGATCAGGATACCGACGTATACCGGCAAGGTGGCGAAGCTCGGCTGATGTGTCATCTCTCCTATAGCCCGGTAGCCAGCAGGTGACGCCATGGCGTAGTCAACCGCGCCACATGTCTGCATCGAGACAATGAGAGCCAATGTGGGTGTCGCATCGCGGAAGAGCGCCAGGGATTTCCAGGCAGCCATTACTAAGCCTACGACAGCCAGAAAAAGGTAGACGACGTTGGAAAGGCTCTCAGACACCAGTCCTCCGGTGCGCCAATGCTGATGTTACATACTCTGTGGCACGTTGGTTCCGCCGTAGTTCAAGGTGCCTTCCAAGCATGACGGTGGCGAAAGTCTCTGCGCGCCGTTCGTGATTTCGTCGATAGTTGGTCCGGCTCAGAACTTTCAGAATTGGTTGAGGTTTGAGCCCGGGGAGCAGTTGACGCACTAGATCGGGTGGCATGGGCGCTTGCCCACCGTCGTCCGGAGGATGCTCTTCCCATAGATGAAAGAGTTCGTGAAGACTGGCGTGGAGGCGGGTGAGTTCACTGGCGTTGGAATCCACTACGATGTAGTCGCGGTCCCGGCCGCGAGCGCACAGACCGGAAACCTCAGGCGGTAGTGGTGCTTCTGTCAGAGTGATAGGCCTGCCGCGCTTCAATGCAACTATGTCAACTAGATCTTGGAGGCTCCGAACACCTGAAAGGCCGATATCCCGGCGAATGAGTCGTGCAGTCGCCCACGTGGCGGCAAGAATAGCTACGTGCTCGCGGACCGAGGACCACATTGATCCGGGCAGAAAGCGCTTAGCATAGTCCCCTTGCGTTTCTGGATACCGTGATCGCTCTGTCGCGGGCGCTAGCTTGTTGCTTCGGATCTCAGTCATGACTCACCGAGGACCCATCCCCGTGCGATGCCAACTAGTTGAAATTGGTCTTACCTGGGCGGACTCACGAAGTCTTTGCGGCATCCTGCGCTCCCCCTCCCCCGGGTACGCACCCAGGCGCCACCCAGAGCTGCCACGGCGTGCAAGATGAACGTCGTCGTTTGCCGGGTCCGCTAGCTGGCTAACAAGGCATTCTTGGTCGAACGGTGATCCTACCCGCAAGGGAAGTGTGTGTGCGACTTGTTGGCATGTGCCTTGGCTGCCCCAGGGGGACGGAACAACGCTGAGCGTCAGCAGCCCATGCGCGCTTCGTACTCCACGTGACCCTCGGCTATTGCTGCACCCAGACTGTCGGATCCCTACCAAATCGTGGCGGTTTAACCGAGGAATATGGTTCCAGGTGGTGAAAGGCAGGGGCATGCTATCCGTCAGGCTGCAACCTCCAACGGACTGAGTGGGGCCAGCTACTGCTACGGCCACCAGCATCAAGTAGGGCATTTTCGACAAACTCCAACTGGACCCTCGGCGGTACCTTGCCCGCGGCCGCTCCAGCGAGTTGCTCGGCCGGCACATCACCAGCACGACCCTGCGCATAAGACACACGACCGCTGACCACTGCATGCTGAGGCCGTCCCAGAACACCGATCTTGCATCGTCGCTGCTCTGACCTTCCAGCCGCGCCACTTCAGTTCCTTCCGAGCCTCCCGGAGTGCTGGCATCGCCTGGGTCGGCGAGCCCCCCTTCAACGCCCATTCGCTGCTCACGATGACCACGCCCGGCACAATGGGCGGGGTGTCGGCCAGGTTGTCGAGCAGGTGATCAAGCCCGCGGTAGCGGCTGCTGTAGCGGACTGTGTGTAGCCGTCCAACTGCGTGGCCGTGGCGGCCGGATCTACAACGGGGTACGGCTGCCCCTTCCAGAGACGCTCGAACCAGCGGCCGATCCCAATGGCCCCGGCCGCCGTTCCGGCCAGGGCCAGCCCTACGGTCGACATGATGAGGATCTTCCGGCTCCGGCCGAAGCGAAGGTTTCTCTGCGCCATGCACAGCACCGTGTGTACGAGTCGGGGTCGAGGCGCGACTGGAGCTCGGACAGGCAGAGCGCGAACTGCCTCGTACTCTCGGCAAGAGTGCGTTCGTCCATGGGGACATGGTCGCCGAGCCGGCGGCCGTGGGTGAGGTGTTCGTCGATTTTGGGATAAGCCGACATCTGGGACCGGCTACGCCAGCGGATGACTCTTCAGCACTTTCAGTAGTACGAACGCCCGTAGCGCCCCAGGGCGACGGTCTGGAGCCTACGGCCTGGGGCGATGTACCTGGTGGCGGTTGGGTACGGGCCCTCATGCCCGCCCCGCAGCGCCCACTGCAGGAACTTCTCACCCCTGAGTTCACCGATTCGCTGCGCCGACTGCTCAGACTGTCTCGGACCACTCGGCATGAACCTGATCGTGGACATCAATCTCCCGCAGCAGCCCAGCCCGAGCCAGCGGGAGCAGGACGGGCGGGAGATCGACGGGATCGCGAGAGTCAGCGGAATGGGGCCGTAGCGACAGATGGCCACCGCGGTTGGCGAGGGATGTCCACTGCGCGCATGCATGGTCCGGGACGTCACTCACGCAGCTGCATCGGCGCCACCTGGGGCGGCATTGCCGGCTCAGCAGACGGTCTCTGCCGAGACGATGCCGCAGGCGATCGCCGGCCTGGCCACGTACGCCACCACGAAGATGGACCTGAGGCACCCGGTGTGGCTGTTCAAGTATCCCGAGGCGCTGGCGGCCGCGCTGGAGCAGGACGGCCCGCCGGACGTGATCGGGTTCTCCCACTACATCTGGAACAGCCAGCTCTCGCTCGCGTTCGCCGAGCTGGTCAAACGGCGCTTCCCGCACACCACGGTCGTCTTCGGCGGCCCTCACTATCCGCTCCATCTCCCGGACCAGACCGACTTCTGGCACCAGCGCCTGGCCGGAAAGGTGGACTTCTACGTCGAAGGGGAGGGCGAGCCGGCGTTCGCGGACCTGCTGCTCACCTTCAACGACTTCGACCGGAAAGAAGTACGCGGCACCATCTCCGGAGCACACAACCTCCACGACGACGGCATCCTCTACACGCGGCCGCCCCGCCTGCGGATCCACAACCTGTCCAGCGTGCCCTCTCCCTACCTGGCCGGTCTCATGGACGAGTTCTTCGACGGCATGCACCCCCGGCTCACCGCAGCCCGTGCCGAATGGGCGGCGCGGACCGACACAACCACCAACGCCGAGGCCGCGTAATACCGCCGGGCCAAGACCGCCCTCACGCCGGCGGTGGCTCCAGCTCCGTGCTCCGACGGCTAGCGCGAACGCCCAGCTCAGAGGCCTCGACCACCCCCTTCACTCCAGGGACTTCTCAGGGACTTTCAGCGCTGTCCGAGGGACTTCCGAGGAACTTTCCGCCGCGTAACGCGGCAAGCCCCCGAAAGACCGGAAAGGGCCTCCGTCCCAGATCAGAGGCCCTTTCCAAGGCAAAGCCGCAGGTGGCGGCAGACGAGTCGGGCTGTACGCCGGGTTCTGTTCCCCGGTCGCCTCGCGGCGGCCGGGGCGACGGCCATCCATCTAGGGCCGGCGTTGCCGCCGGCCTCGTGCGGTCTACCCGCGGACTCGGGCGGGCAGCCCTCGATCGTCCGCGCAGAGCGCTTTTCACGGCGCTCCTCTTGACCTTGCTCCGGGTGGGGTTTACCTAGCTGCCCAGGTCACCCTGGGCACTGGTGGTCTCTTACACCACCGTTTCACCCTTACCGAGGACCGAGGTCCCCGGCGGTCTGCTTTCTGTGGCACTGTCCCGCGGGTCACCCCGGGTGGCCGTTAGCCACCACCCTGCCCTGTGGAGCCCGGACGTTCCTCGGGGAGCCCCCTGAGGGATTCCACGCGGCCGTCCGCCCGGCTCGTCTGCCGTGTCGACCATGGTACCGGGCGTGTGCCGCGCCGCGGACCGGCGGCCGTCGCCAGGACCGAGCCGGCCAGGATGAGCGCGAAGGCGGCCAGTACGGGCAGGGTCAGCGGCTCGTCCAGGAAGAGCGCGCCCGCCGCCACCGCCACCGCCGGGTTGACGTAGGTGATCACGGTCGCCCGTGTCGGGCCGGCCTCCCCGATCAGCTCCAGGAACGCCACGAACGCCACCGCCGTGCAGATCACGCCCAGGCCGGCCAGCGCGGCCAGGACCGTCGCGGACGGGACGGCGGACGGGCGGGTGAGCGCGGCCACGGGGGCGTAGACCAGCGCGGCCAGGGTCAGGCAGGCGGCGGTGAGGTGGAGGGACGGGACCTCCCTGAGGCGGCGCGCGGCGATGAGGGGGGCCGTGGCGTAGCCCAGGACGGTCAGCAGGACCTCCACCAGCGAGCGCGCGTCCCCGCCGGTGAGGTGCGGCAGGGTGAGGACCGTCACGCCGGCGAGGCCCAGCGTCAGGCCGGCCACCCGGCGGACGCCGAGGTGTTCGGTGTCCCCCAGCAGCCGCGCCACGATCACGCCCACGATCGGTACGCCCGCGATCAGCAGGCCGGCCGTCGAGCTGGACAGGTGCCGTTCGGCGTCGGTGAGGGTGAACCAGGGGACGATGATCTCCAGCACCGCGAAGGCCAGCAGGGGCCGCCAGTGGGCCCGTACGGTCGCGGGCAGGCCGCCCTGGCGCAGGGCGAACGGGAGCAGCAGGGCCGCGCCGAGCGCGCAGCGCGTGAACACCACCACCGGCGGGGACACCTCGTCCACCGCCACCTTGATCATCAGATAGGGGATGCCCCAGACCACTCCCATCAGGGAGAACAGGAACCAGCCGCGTGCAGTCATGCGGCCCAGTCTCGGCCGGTGCGCCCCGGGGTGTCTTGAACGCTGTTGCGGTAGACCGCCGGGGTCACCCCGAGCACCCGGCGGAACCAGCGGGTCAGGTGCGCCTGGTCGGCGAAGCCGACGAGGGCGGCGACCTCGGCCGGGCGCAGGCCGGTGTCGAACAGGGTGCGGGCGCGGGCGACCCGGTGCTGGGCGAGCCAGGCGTACGGGGGGATGCCCATGGTCGTACGGAAGGCGCGCAGGAGCTGGTAGCGGGACAGGCCGAGGTCGGTGGCGAGGAGGGCGAGGGACGGCGGGTCGGCGAGCTCACCGGCGAGGCGGTCACGGACCGTGCGGGCTATCGCGGCGGCGCCGGGGACGCGGTCGGGCACCGGGCGGGCTGTCGAGTGGCGCCGGGCCAGGGCGGTCAGCAGCCAGGGCAGCCGGGACTCGGCCTCCAGGGGGTCGGGGCAGGCGCTGAGCTGCGTGTGGGCGGTGCCCAGGGCCCTGACCAGCGCGGGGTCGTCGATGAGGGGCTCGCGGAAGTGCGCCGGGCCGCCGAGGGTGCCGTCGGCCAGCAGGGACGGCTCGGCGTACAGGGCGAGGTAGGCGTAGCCGTCGGTGGGGTTGCCGGGACCGCCGGTGTGCACCTCGCCGGGTTCGAGGACGATGATCGTGCCCGGGCCGGTGCGGACGTGGCCGCCCCGGTAGTCGATGACCTCGGAGCCGCCGACACAGACGCCGATCGTGTACTCGTCGTGGGCGTGCGGGGCGTACACGTGCCGCCGGAAGCTCGCGGTCAGCAGGTCGAGCGGGGGCCCGCAACGCCCCAGCCGGGCCCGCGTCCACCGCGCCTGCTCGCCGAGCGCCCGCTTGCCGAGCCCTTGCCCCCCGGACGCCTGCTCCCCGACTTCCGGGTTCCCCGCTCCCTGCTTCCCGGCACCCTGCTCATCCCCGAGCCCTCGCTGCACCCGGTTCCGCTCCCCCATCGGACTCCCCCTTGTCGTGCCGTCCGCCACGGGTGCAACGTCGACGGGCCCCGCTTCCATGCCGCGGGTCGCGCGTCCGCGGGTCGCGCGACCGCTTGCCGCGTGCGGCCTGGCCGTGCCGGTCCGGACCGGCACGGCCAGGAAGGTGGGGAGGTGGCGGGAAGCCGGGGAGGCGGGGCGCCGGGCAGGTGGGGGGTCGTGGCGGGAAGCCGGGGAGGCGGGGCGCCGGGCAGGTGGGGGGTCGGAGCGTGGGGCCGGGAGCCGTCGACGCCGGGGCGAGGACGTGCCCGCGGTACGCCGTACCCTGGCGCGGAGGTCTACGTGAGGAGTACGTGTTGCTGGTCCTGCTGCCCCCCTCGGAAGGCAAGGCGAGCGCGGGTGAGGGCGCCCCGCTGGAGCTGGAGTCGCTGTCCCTGCCGGGGCTGGCCGGCGCGCGGGAGGCCGTGCTCGCCGAACTGGTCGAGCTGTGCGCCGCCGACGAGGAGAAGGCCCGCGAGATCCTCGGGCTGAGCGAGGGACTGCGCGGCGAGGTCGCGAAGAACGCCGGGCTGCGTGCGGCCGGCGCCCGCCCCGCCGGGGAGATCTACACCGGCGTGCTCTACGACGCCCTCGGCCTGGCCACGCTGGACAAGGCGGCGAAGCGGCGCGCGGCGGACTCGCTGCTGGTGTTCTCGGGACTGTGGGGTGCCGTGCGGGTGACCGACCGCATCCCCTCCTACCGCTGCGCGATGGGCGTGAAGCTGCCGGGACTGGGTCCGCTGGCCGCGCACTGGCGGGCGCCGATGGCCGAGGTGCTGCCCGCCGCGGCTGCCGAGGGCCTGGTGCTCGACCTGCGGTCCGCCGCCTACGCGGCCGCCTGGAAGCCGAAGGGTGGGGTCGCCGAGCGGACGGCGACGGTACGGGTGCTGCACGCGCCGACCCGGAAGGTCGTCAGCCACTTCAACAAGGCGACGAAGGGGCGGATCGTCCGCGGCCTGCTGACCGCCGGGGCGGTGCCCGCGAGCCCCGCCGAGCTGGTGGAAGCATTGCGGGGGCTGGGGTACGCCGTGGAGGCGGAGGCCACCGGGAAGGCGGGCCGGGCGTGGTCGCTGGACGTACTGGTGGACGACGTCCACTGACCTTCCGTTGCGTCGTACGCAACGCTCATTGCGTGTGACGCAGTCGCTGGGCACGATGAGGGCATGACCTCGCCGCTGCCCTCCTTCCCGGCTGCCTCCGTGCTCGACCTGGCGCCCGTCGTGCCCGTGGTGGTGCTCGACGACGCCGCCGACGCCGTGCCGCTCGCGCGGGCGCTGGTGGCGGGCGGGCTGCCCGCGATCGAGGTGACCCTGCGGACACCGGCCGCGCCGGCCGCGATCCGGGCGATCGCCGAGGAGGTCCCGGAGGCCGTGGTCGGGGCGGGCACCGTGATCACGCCGGAACAGGTCGCGGTGTGCACGGCGGCCGGGGCGCGGTTCCTGGTCAGTCCCGGGTGGACGGAGGCACTGCTGGGGGCGATGCGCGGCTCCGGCGTGCCGTTCCTGCCCGGGGTGTCGACCACCTCGGAGGTCGTCGCGCTGCTGGAGCGCGGAGTGCGCGAGATGAAGTTCTTCCCGGCGCAGGCCGCGGGTGGAACGGCGTATCTGAGGTCCCTGGCCGGGCCGTTGCCGCAGGCGCGCTTCTGCCCGACCGGCGGGATCGGCCCGCGGAACGCCCCGGACTATCTGGCGCTGCCCAACGTCGGCTGCGTGGGCGGCGGCTGGATGGTCCCGGCGGAGGCGGTGACCGCCGGTGACTGGGGCCGGATCGAGGAACTGGCGCGGGCGGCGGCCGGGTTGGGGTCCGCCGCCGACGGTGACCTATGGGCCGGAGGTGGGCTCAGGGCCGGAGGTGGGACGTGTCGTTGAAGAGCCGGACGCTCGCGTTGCCGTCCGCGTAGTACGCCACCGCCGACAGGGAGGCGGCCGAAAGCTCCATGCGGAAAAGGGACTTGGCCGGGGCGCCCAGGGCGAGACGGATCAGGGTCTTGATCGGGGTGACGTGCGTGACCAGCAGCACCGTACGGCCCGCGTGGGCGGCGACCAGCTCGTCCCGGGCGGCGGCGATCCTGATGGCCGTATCGGCGAAGCTCTCGCCGCCGCCGGTGGGGTGGGCCTCCGGGTCGGCGAGCCAGGCGTTCAGGTCGTCCGGGTAGCGGTCCCGTACCTCACCGAAGGTCAGGCCCTCCCAGGCGCCGAAGTCCGTCTCCCGCAAGCCCTCTTCGAGCGTGACGTCCAGACCCAGCCGGGCGGCCACGATGGCGGCGGTCTCCCGGGTACGGGCGAGGGGCGAGGCGACGACGGCCTGGACCGTCCCGCGCCTGGCCAGCGCCTCCGCGACGCGCCGGGCCTGCTCACGGCCGGCACCGGAAAGGGAGGGATCCGTGCCGCCGCTCCCGGAGAAGCGCTTCTGCGGGGTGAGCGGTGTCTCGCCGTGGCGGAGCAGTACGAAGGTGGCGGGGGCCCCGAGATCGGGCGCCGCGCTCCAGCCGGGAGCGGACACGCGCCGCTCGGCGTCACCGGGAGCGGAGGAGCGTTGCTCGACGTCACCGGGAACGGAGGAACGCCGCTCGGCGGAGGGTGCCGTCTGCCGTGGGGCGGGCGTCCCCCCGTCGGCGCGGCTCTCCACCGCCGCGTCGGCGGCGGCAGGGAGCGCCGCGTCGGCGTCGGGAGCCGCGGCGGCCGGGAGCACCGCATCGGCGGCGGGCGCCGCATCCGCAGAGGTCGCCTCGTCGGAGTCGCCCACCGGAACGGCCGAAGCGCCGCGAGTGGCGGGAGTGGCCGAAGCGCCCTGTGCGGCCGGAGCAACCGAGGCAGCCGAGGCAGCCGAGGCAGCCGCGGGAATCGAAGTCGCCGTATCGGCGCCCTCGGTCTTCGTGTCCGCTGGGGCCGGCGGCTGGGGCGGCGGTGACCACTGTTCGCCCCTCGCCCCCGCGTCCATCGCCTCGTTGGCCAGCCGGTCCGCGTGCTTGTTCTGCTCGCGGGGGATCCACTCGTACGTGACCTGGTCCGGCGGGAAGACGGACCGGGCCGCCGCGGCCAGGGGCTTCATCGCGGGGTGTTTGATCTTCCAGCGGCCCGACATCTGCTCGACCACCAGCTTGGAGTCCATGCGGACGTGGACCGGCGCGGACGGGTCGAGGGCGTGGGCGGCACGGAGACCGGCCAGGAGACCGCGGTACTCGGCGACGTTGTTCGTGGCGACGCCGATGTACTCCGCCGCCTCGGCCAGGGTCTGGCCCGTCGCCGCGTCGCACACCACGGCACCGTAGCCCGCGGGTCCCGGGTTGCCCCGTGACCCGCCGTCGGCCTCGACGATGAACTCCCGCACCCGTCCGGCCCCTCGTCTACAGGCCCGACTCGGCCGTGCGCACCAGGATGCGGCGGCAGTTCTCGCAGCGCACCACCGTGTCCGGCGCCGCCGAGCGGATGTCGCTCAGCTCGGTGATCGCCAGCTCCTGCCGGCAGCCCTGGCAGGTGCGGGCGTACAGCTTGGCCGCGCCGATCCCGCCCTGCTGCGCGCGCAGCTTGTCGTAGAGCTTGAGCAGGTCCGCGGGGACGGAGGCCGCGACGACCTCGCGCTCCTTGGTGACCGAGGCGACCTCGCCGTCGATCTGCTCGAAGGCCGCGTTCCGGCGGCCGGTGGCGTCGTCGATCTTCGACTGGACGGACGCCACCCGCTCGGTCAGCTCGCCGACCCGCTCCTGCGCGGACTCGCGGCGCTCCATGACCTCGAGGACCACGTCCTCCAGGTCGCCCTGCCGCTTGGCGAGGGAGACGATCTCGTGCTGGAGGTTGGAGAGGTCCTTGGGCGAGGCGACCGCGCCGGAGTCCAGGCGCTGCTGGTCGCGGGTGGCGCGCCGGCGCACCTGGTCCACGTCCTGCTCCGCCTTGGTCTGCTCGCGGGCGCAGTCGCTCTCCTCGGTCTGCGCGGCCACGAGCAGGTCGCGTAGCTGGGTGAGGTCCTTGGTCAGCGAATCGATCTCGGCGTGCTCGGGCAGCGACTTCCGCTTGTGCGCGAGCTGCTGGAGACGGACGTCGAGGTCCTGGACGTCGAGGAGTCGGATCTGGTCGGCGGGCGCGGCGTTCAGTTGGGGGCTCCTGTTAGCTAGAGGGGGTGGTGGACGCCGCGTGGGCGGTCCAGGGGTCGGTGACCGTCCTGGAGACGTGGACGCGCAGGTCCCAGCCGTGGCGGTCGGAGATTTCGTCGAGCTGGGTGGCGGCCAGCTCGCACCAGGGCCACTCGGTGGCCCAGTGCGCCGCGTCGAGCAGCGCGAGGGGGCTGTGGGCCACCGCCTCGGAGGCCGGGTGGTGGCGCAGGTCGGCGGTGAGGAAGGCGTCGACGCCGGCCGTGCGGACCTGGTCGAAGAGGCTGTCGCCGGAGCCGCCGCTGACGGCGACCGTACGGACGACGGCCTCCGGGTCGCCGGCCACCCGGATGCCCTGCGCGGTGGCGGGCAGCCGTTCGGCGGCGCGGACGGCGAGTTCGCGCACGGTGAGCGGGTGGTCCAGTTCGCAGACGCGGCCGAGGCCCCGGCGGCCGTGCGGGTCGGTGGGGTCGGGCACGAGGGGTCGTACGACCCGGAGGTCCAGCGCGCCGGCGAGGGCGTCGGAGACACCCGGGTCGGCGGTGTCGGCGTTGGTGTGTGCGACGTGCAGCGCGATGTCGTTCTTGATGAGCGTGTGCACGGCCCGGCCCTTGAAGTGCGAGGCCGCGACCGTCGTCGTACCGCGCAGATAGAGCGGGTGGTGGGTGACCAGCAGGTCGGCGCCGAGCTTCACCGCCTCGTCGACGATCTCCTGGACCGGGTCGACGGCGAACAGGACCCGGGTGACCTCCTGGCCGGGGTCGCCCACGACGGTGCCGACCGCGTCCCAGGACTCGGCCCGCTCGGCGGGCCACAGGTTCTCCAGCGCGGCGATGACTTCAGACAGACGGGGCACGAGGGACAGGCTACCTGGCTGTTCTGCGGGCCTGTACCGCATCCGCCCGCTCCGGTCCCGGTCAGCACAGCCGCCCCGGTTATCTCAGAGGAATCGCTTCTGCCCCACCCGTATGTGTGAAGCGTGAGCCGCCGCATCCCCCGCCCGTGCGTACGAAAACTAGCTTCGTCGCAGGAGGTGACCGAACGATGACGGCCTGTGCGATCGAACCCCCGCCCACGGACGGGGCCGACGGTGCGCCGGGGGCGGGGTGTGCGATCACGGCGGACGGCGCGTACGCCGCCCGGCTCGCGCCGGCCGGTGACTCCTGGTTCCCGGAGCGCTGGACCCTGGACGGCCCGGAGCCGTACGCGGTGCCGCTGCCCGGCGACCAGCCGGAGGAGCCCGGCACCGAGGTGCAGCCCCTGGGCGACGGCCGGGTACTGATCCACCGGCTGGTGGAGCGGCGCCACGCGTTCTCGCTGCTGTATCCGACCGGGCCCGGCACCGGCGAACTGCCGCTGGGCACGGTGGAGTGCCCCGGACCCGGCCCCGGACTCACCCTGCTGCCGCCGGCGCCGGGGGGCACGCGCGCGTACGCCCTCGCCGTCGGGCCGCGTTCCAGCGCGGTGTGGCTGGTGGCGGGCGGGGCGTCCGGCCCGGAGCGGCTCGCCGAGGTACCGGGGCGCTGCTCGGGCGGGGTCTGGCTGGACCGCACCGGGCGGCTGCTGGCACTGGACCGGGGACTGGACGGGTGCACCAAGACGGTCGTGGTGGACCTGGAGCGCGGTGGCGCCGTCTCGCCGCTCCTTCAGATCACGGAGGACAGCGACGACCGGCTGCTGCTCGCCGACCCCGACAGCGGGTTGCTGCTGATCTCCTCGGACGCCCCCTCCCCGGGGCGGCGGCGACTGGGCTGGGGGGTGCTCGGCAGCACCCTGCCGGTGCGCTTCCCCGAGTCCCTGCGGGTGCCGGAGTGCCGGGTGACGCCGTTCGCGATCCAGCCGGGGCAGGTGCTGACGCCGGAGAACTGCGGGGTGGGGCTGCGGATCGACGGGACGTTCGGCACGTGGGTGGGCACCTGGCGGCCGTCCGAACGGCGCGTACGTCATCTTCCCGCGCCGCACGGCTGGCTGGCGGGGGCGGGGCTGTGGACACCGGAGGGCGTGCTGCGACTGCCGTACGCCACGCGGGACACCCCGTGCGGCGTGGCGGAGCTGACGGCCCCCAGGGGCGAGGCGGCGGACGCGTGCGCCGTCGGCGGGACGGAGCCCCCTGGGGGAACGGGAGCAATGGAGGTGGAGGGGGCAGGGGCCCTGGAGGGGACGGGGGGCCGGGGAGGAACCGGCGGGACGAGCGGGGCGGGCGAGACCGGCGGGACCGGATGGACAGTCGGGACAGGCGCGATCGGCAGGGCAGTCGAGACCCTCGGGATGGGAGATGCATTGGGGACCGGAGATGCATTCGGGGCAGCCGAGGTGCCCGGGGCCCTCGGAGCGTCCCCGGGCGGGGCGGAACCGGGCCCCGCGGAGCCCGTGGTGGCCCGTCCCGTGCCGCTCCAACAGGCGCCTCTGGGCCGTCTTGTAACGAACTAGTGCCGGTCGGCGTGTGCGCCTGGATTCGGCCCGTGGGGTGCCGGTTAGACTCGCCCGGCTGTAGGAAAGATCATGTTGACGGGGTGAATTCTTCCGATGAGCGACACCAGGACGCGGCAGCCGTCTGCCGACTCCAAGGAGAGCGCCGGCCACGGCCGGCACCGGGGCCCGATCGCGGCCCAGGAGAGCGAGACGACTCCGACTCCGCGCGGCCGGCACCGCAAGCCGGTCCAGGAGACGGTCGAGGCGGCTTTCTGACCGCAGGGGGCAGCAGGACCGGAGGGGCGCTCGTAGGGCGAGCGCCCCTCTGCCGTGTGCCGGCGCCGGCACCCACTCCTCCGGCCGCGTCGAGGTCTCCGGCGTCAGAGGTGCTGGACGACGGTGCCGGTGAGCACCGTGGTGTTCCGCTCGGCGGCGTCCACGGTGACCCGCACCCGGTCCTCCCCGCGCCACATGCGGACGCGCAGGGTCTCCCCCGGGTACACCACGCCGGTGAACCGGGCGTCGTAGCCGCGTACTTCGGTCACGTCACCGCCGAGCAGCGTGTCCACGACCGCCTTGAGCGTGATGCCGTAGCTGCACAGCCCGTGCAGGACCGGCCGGTCGAAACCGGCGCGCCCGGCGAACTCCGGGTCGGCGTGCAGGGGGTTCAGGTCACCGGAGAGGCGGTAGAGGAGTGCCTGGTCGGGGCGGACGGGGCGCTCGACGGTCCGGTCGGGGGCGCCGGCGGGCGGGTCAGGGCGGGAGGCGGGGCCGCGGTCGCCGCCCCAGCCGCCCTCGCCGCGCACGAAGACCCGGGCGTCATCGGTCCACAACGGGCCCTCGGCGTCCGTGACTTCGGTGCGCATGACGAGGACGGCGGCCTCGCCCTTGTCGTACACGGCTGCGATGCGGCTCGTGGCGGTGGCCGTGCCCGAGGCGGGGACCGGCCGGTGCAGCGTCAGGTCCTGGCCGCCGTGCAGGACCCTGGCGAGGTCGACGTCGACACCGGGCATGGACAGTGCGCGGATGACGCCGGGTGAGCCGGCGCCGGCGACGGTGGCGAAGCTCGGCAGGACGTGCAGCCGGGACTCCAGGGTGTAGCGCAGCTCGGCCGGGTCGATGGCGGGGTCGTCCCGGTCGGGGTGGGCGCCGGCCCCGATGCCGAGGTGGTAGAGCTGGACGTCCCTGGGGGTCCAGGAGATCCCGGCGGAACGGGGTGCGGCGGCGAGGGCCAGGGCTGCGTCGACGGGCATGCGGCTCCAGACGGTGAGGCTGATGCTGACACGGCGTCAGCACTGGTGGGCTCCGCCCGTGACATTCGTACCGCCCGGAACCGTACGCACGCATCTGCCCGCGGTCCCGTCCGGCTCCTTACCGTTGGTCCATACGCTGTGCGTCCTACCGCCGCACGGCGGGGACCACTCGACCGGGGGACGACAGAGATGACACGGTGGCGCGCACCGCGCTGCGGGACAGCGGCCTGGCAGGCCGAACGGCGCCGGTGGCGGGCGGAACAGCGTCGGTGGCGGGCGGAGCGCGAGGATTTCAGGGCCGCGCCACGGGCCGGCCGGAAGAACGGCGGTGCGCGGGGCGCCGAGCAACCGGGCCCGCCGCCCACCGGCTTCACGCTGCTGCCCTGGCTGCTGGTAGGCATGGGGGCCATCTCCAACGTGCTCCAGGGCAGGACCGCGCATCCGTGGATCGGCGGTCTGGGGCTGCTGGTCTTCAACTCCCTTTACGTGTACGTCACTTTCCGCGCCTTCGGCCGGCGCACGCGCGAGGCGGTGTCCACCCGGGTGGCGCTCGGCCTGATGGGCCTGCTCACCACCGGCCTGGCCCTCGGGTACGGCGGTGACTGGCTGGTGTTCTTCCCGCTGCTGGGCCTCGCCGCGGGCGCCTGCCTGCGCGGTCCGCTGCTGGGGCGCGCGGGGACGCTGCTCGCGCTGTACGCGGGTGCCATCGCCTATCTGCGTGGCGGCTGGGACGAGGCGACGAGCATCGGGTACGCCACCTTCATCTCCAGCATGGTGACCGCCGCGATCCTCGGCCTGTCGGAGGCCGTGCGGGAGTTGCGGGCCGCCCGCGAGGAACTGGCCCGGCAGGCCGTGGAGAAGGAGCGGCTGCGGTTCTCCCGCGATCTGCACGACCTGCTCGGGCACACCCTGTCGGTGATCGTGGTGAAGTCCGAGGCGGCCCGGCGACTGGCCCCGCGGGATCTCGACGCGGCGCTGACGCAGGTCGCGGACATCGAGTCGGTGGGCCGGCAGGCGCTCACCGAGATCCGCGAGGCGGTGACCGGCTACCGCGAGGGCAGTCTGGCCACCGAGCTGACCCGGGCCCGGTCGGCGCTGTCCGCGGCGAGCGTGGAGCCGGTGGTCCACCGGTCCGGGACGCCGCTCGACCCGCAGACGGAGGCGCTGCTGGGCTGGGTGGTGCGCGAGGCGGTCACCAACGTCGTCCGGCACAGCCACGCGACCCGCTGCGAGATCACCGTGGAGAGCACCCCCGAGCGGGCCCGGCTGACGGTCACGGACAACGGCACCGGCACCAGTACGAGCCCGGAGGCCGATGCCGGCGAGGGGGCCGGACGGTCCCGGGGGTGCGTCGGCGGTACGGGGCTGAAGGGGCTGACCGAACGCCTCGCGATGGCGGCCGGCTCCCTCACGGCCGGTCCGGCACCGCGCGGCGGCTTCTCGGTCACCGCCGAAATCCCCGTATCCGCCGACGCGTTGCTGCCGGCGGCGGCGGTTACGGCGCCCAGGGGGAGCCGGTCACCCAGCTAACGTCCGCGGCCCAGGAGGTGCTGCTGTCGAAGTCGTTGGACCCGCCGTTGCTCGCTATGTACAGCGTGTGGTTGTAGTGGCGCAGGTAGCGCGTCGGATAGTTGTACGAGGCGAACGAGGTGCCGGTGCCGCTCTTGCCGGTCTGCGGGCAGAAGGTGGCGTCGGCCCGGAACTGGGCGGTGCCGTCCATGGGCTGCCGGTGGAGCCGGTAGTCGAAGTGGCGCAGGAAGTCACCGGGGTAGTTGCGCGACTCGAAGGAGACGCAGGAGGCGTTGGCGAGCCCGCGGCGCACGATCCAGGTGGCGTCGCCCTTGTCGACGGCCGGGCTGCTCGACGTCACCGTGGAGGTGACGGCCGCGTCGTTCTGGTGGCGGACGTACTCGGTGGTGCAGCAGGCGGTCGTGGCGCGCAGCGAGATCTCCGAGCCGGGGTTCAGTGTGCCGGTGCTGCCGGTCGGGCCGCCGTAGCCGACGGAGACGATGTCGGCCTGGACGGCGGCGTCGGCGGCGTCGGTCGGGATGCCGGAGGTCATGACGCCCTCGAAGAACGACCCGATGGAGCCGTTGCTGTTGTCGCCTCCGGTGCCGAGGACGATCGCGCCCTCCTGGTGCATCGGCGAGTAGCCGCTCGCGGTCGGCTCACCGCCGGAATAGGTGGTCGTCAGTCCGCCGGACCGGGCGTTCGCGTATTTCAGCGCGAAGTGGTTCTGCCCGTTGTTCTTGAGCAGCGCGGTCACGAACGGCAGCGGTCCGGTCCCGGTGTTGGCCGTGTTCCTGCTGTATCCGGCGTCGGACTGGAACAGGCCGTTCTCCAGGTCGGCCTGCACCCACGGCCCCTGGCCGTAGCAGGGTGAGAACCAGCACTCGGTGCCGAAGTTGAGGGCGTCCATGTGACCGTTGCCGGTGTCCAGGTTGTTGGTCTCGGCGTTGCCGTAGTCGAAGCAGCAGCGGTTGTTGACGTGGGTGCCGGAGGTCACCATGTACATCCCCTCGGCCTGCCCGTTCACGGCGACGCCCGAGGTGGAGTTGTCCCGGTAGCCCATGCCGGCGGAGATCTCCAGGCCGTAGACCTGGTGGCCGCCGGCGGTCACCGGCAGGGCGTCCGCGGGCGCCCCCACATCGGCGGCGCCGGCGCCGCCCGCGCCCTCGACCGTGAGGTCGTTGTGGCGCGGGGACTGGTCGTAGATCTCGGTGATGATGCACGTCGTGCCGGAACAGAAGGAGTCCTGCGCGGCGGCGTCGGCGTAGCCGCCGGCGGACAGCAGGCCGATCCTCGTGGTCGCCCCGTCCGAGGCCCGCCGCACCTGGTAGAGCGGGCCGTTGTACGACCCGTACAGCGCCCGGGCCAGGCTGTGCGCGGCGACGCACGGGGTGCCCGCGGCGCCGTAGATGTCACAGGGCAGCGAAGCGGCGGCGGCCGCCGGGGGCGCGCCGGTGCCGAGGAGCAGGGCGGCGAGGCCGGCGAAGACGGTGAGGACGGACAGGAGCGCGGTTCTGACGCGCCGGGGAGTGCGAGGGGTTCGTGAGACTCGGGGGGTTCGGGGAAGCACGGTGTACCTCGTATTCGTCGGAGGCAGTGCGGGTCGCCCTCTTGTCCGATATTCCGAACATTGTTCGGTCGGTGTACCGGACGTGCCCCGCTGGAGGTGACCGGGGGTTGTCGCGAAGGCAGGGGCGATTGTTTGCGTACGGTCAAGAACCGTCAACCCCCGCCGCACGGGAGAAGGGAGATTCTTTAACCGGAACCCGCCCCCGGCCCACGCCCGCTCAGGCCGGCAGCCCACCCCGGACCGTGACGGCGCGTCAGAATCCCATGGATCGGTCAAGAATTCATTAGAGGCCCGAAGCAACGGAATAGTTGCCCGTGCATACGAGGTTTTACGCAGCACTTATGACACGCGGAAGGCCTCACCCCATGCCAGACACGACGACCGACCAGCCCACCCGGAGAGCGAGCGGGGCCGTGGTCCCCGTGCTCGCCTTCGCGGGCATCGTGGTCGCGGTGATGCAGACCCTGCTCGTGCCGGTCATCAAGGATCTGCCGGAGCTGCTGGACACCGCCCCCACCGACGCCACCTGGGTGCTCACCTCGACGCTCCTGTCAGGCGCCGTCGCCACCCCGATCATGGGCCGGCTCGGCGACCTGTACGGCAAGCGGCGCATGCTGGTGTTCAGCCTCTCCGTGATGGTGGTCGGCGCCCTGGTCAGCGCGCTCACCAGCGACCTGATCACCATGATCGTCGGCCGCACCCTCCAGGGCTTCGCCATGGGCGCGATACCGCTCGGCATCGGCCTGATGCGCGACATGCTGCCGCGCGAGAAGCTCGGCTCGGCCATGGCGCTCATGAGTTCCTCCATCGGCGTCGGCGGTGGCCTCGCCCTGCCCGCCGCGGCCCTGGTCGCACAGCACTCCGACTGGCACGCCCTGTTCTACGGCGCCGCCGGGCTCGGCGTGCTCGCCATCGCCCTCACCCTGGTCGTCGTCCCCGAGTCCCCCATGCGCGCCCGCGGCACGTTCGACGTGCTCGGTGCGGCAGGCCTGTCCGTCGGCCTGGTCCTCCTGCTGCTCCCGATCACCAAGGGCAGCGACTGGGGCTGGTCCTCCGGCACGACGCTCGGCCTGTTCGCCGCGGCCGTCGCCGTCCTCCTGCTGTGGGGCGTGTACGAGCTGCGCATCCAGGCACCCCTGGTCGACCTGCGCACCACCGCCCGCCGCGAGGTACTGCTCACCAACCTCGCCTCGATCATGGTCGGCGTCAGCTTCTACGTCGTCTCGCTGGTCCTGCCCCAACTGCTCCAGCTACCCGCCGCGACCGGCTACGGTCTCGGCCGGTCCATGGTCGTCGCGGGCCTGTGCGTGGCCCCGCTGGGCCTGACGATGATGTTCACGGCACCGGTCTACGCCCGCCTGTCCGCCCGCTACGGCCCCAAGGTCACCCTCATCCTCGGCATGCTGATCATCGCCGTCGGCTACGGCGGCGGCCTCGGCCTGATGGACGCGGCCTGGCAGACGGTCATCACCTCCGTGGTCCTCGGCGCGGGCATCGGCCTCGCCTACTCCTCGCTGCCCGCGCTGATCGTCGGCGCGGTCCCCGCCTCGGAGACCGGCGCGGCCAACGGCCTCAACACCCTCATGCGGTCCATCGGTACGTCGGTCTCCAGCGCCGTCATCGGCATGGTGCTGGCCAACACGGCGAACAACGTGGGCGGCGTCGCCGTCCCGACCATGCACGGCTTCCGGGTCTCGTTCCTGATCGCCACGGCCGCCGTCGCGGTGGGGCTGCTGCTCGCCCTCTGCCTGCCGAAGGCCTCTCGGCCGGCCCAGCACACCCGGCTGCGCGCGAGCAGCGAGGAGGACACGAACCTGGAGCACGCCGAGGATGTGCTGCGGGGCTTCAGGGGACGGGTGCTGGACGCCGGCGGCACGCCGGTGGCCCGGGCCACGGTCACCCTGATCGACCGCCGCGGCCGGCAGGCCGGGGCCACGGTCTCCGCGGAGGACGGCTCGTACACCCTCGCGGTGCCTTCGCAGGGCGCGTACGTACTCGCCGCGAAGGCCTCCGGCCATGGGCCGCTGGCGTCGTCGGCGACCCATTCCGGTGAGGAGCGGGCCGTCGACCTGGACCTTGCGTTGCCGGGGGCTTCGGTCAGCGCGTAGCGCTCCGCTGGGGGGCGGGTGCTCCACCGGGGGGCGTGCTGATGTCGTTCGGCGGCTGCGGCCGGGATGTGGCCGGGCGCGCCGTTCCTCGCGGACCTTCGGGAGTTGTCCCCACCCCCTGTCGAGTCGGTGGGTGGGGTGGGGGAGCATGGGGGTGGATCGTTGCGTCAGTGAGAGGTTGAGCATGGCCGCTGTGCCCCGTCCCGAGATTCTGGCCGCGTTCGAGGGGGCCAAGGGGTTCATGCCCGTGGACGAGGGGCTGGCGCTGTACGCGGCGGCGGTGGAGGCGGGGCGGCTGGGGCTGCCGCTGCTGGAGGTCGGCACGTACTGCGGGCGCTCCACCGTTCTGCTGGCCGACGCGGCCCGCGCGGCCGGCGTCGGTGCGCTGACCGTCGACCACCACCGGGGCAGTGAGGAGCAGCAGCCCGGCTGGGACTATCACGACCCGGAGACGGTGGACCCCGAGGTCGGCCTGATGGACACGCTCCCCGCCTTCCGGCGCACGCTGTTCCGGGCGGGCCTGGAGAAGCACGTGATCGCCCTTGTCGGCCGCTCCCCGCAGATCGCGCGGATCTGGAACTCCCCGCTCGGGCTGGTCTTCGTCGACGGCGGCCACACCGACGAGCACGCCACGGCCGACTACGAGGGCTGGGCGCCGCACGTGGCCGAGGGCGGGCTGCTCGTCATCCACGACGTCTTCCCGGACCCCGAGGACGAGTTCACCGGCCAGGCGCCGTACCGGGTGTATCTGCGGGCGCTGGGATCGGGGGCGTTCACGGAGGTGTCGGTGACCGGCTCGCTCCGGGTCCTGCGGCGAACGGGCGCGGGAACCTGAGCCCCCGGTTAGAGTCGCAGACGTGTCGTACGCAGGCCCGGACCTCGATCCCCCGCAGCCCCGCCGGCCCCGGCGCGGCCCACTGACCGTGGCGCTCGCCGCACTGGTGCCCGGTGCGCTGCTCGGCTGGGTGGTGTACGAGGCGGTGGGCGGCGGCGGTCCGGGCGGCCACTCCGGTACGGCCTCCCCCGCGTCGGCCCCGCGCCGCTCCGCGGTGTCCTCCTCCCCGTCGGCCCTGACCGCCCCGCCCGGCACCGGCGGCACACCGGACGGCGCCGCCCCGCTCAAGGGGAAGGTCGTCGTCATCGACCCGGGACACAACCCGGGCAACTTCCGGCACACGGCCGAGATCGGCCGCGCGGTGGACATCGGCACCCATCGCAAGGAGTGCGACACCACCGGCACGTCCACTGACGACGGTTATGCGGAGGCCCGGTTCACCCTGGACCTGGCGCACCGGCTGCGGGTGCTGCTGGAACGGCAGGGCGCCACCGTGAAGCTGACGCACGATCAGGACCGTCCGGCCTGGGGGCCGTGCGTGGACGAGCGGGCCCGGATCGGGAACACCGCGCGCGCGGACGCGGCCGTCTCCCTGCACGCCGACGGCTCCGCACCCGGGAACCGGGGCTTCCACGTCATCCTGCCCGGGTCCGTGCACGCGGGTGCGGCCGACACCCGTGCCATCGTCGGCCCCTCCCACGACCTGGGGACGCGCATCGCGGGCGGTTTCCTGCGGGCGACGGGCGAGCCGCCGTCCAACTACCTCGGTGAAGGCACCGGTCTGGTCACGCGGACGGACCTGGGCGGTCTCAATCTGTCAACGGTTCCCAAGGTGTTCCTCGAGTGCGGCAACATGCGCGATAGCAAGGACGCGGCACTGCTGACCAGCGGCGCCTGGCGGCAGAAGGCGGCGCGGGGGATCTCCGAGGGAATCGTGGGGTTCCTGCGTCAGTCGTGACCGGCGGGCGGATCCGGCCGTACGGCCGGATCTTGTGGGCGATAGTGTCTACCGACGACGAGACGACCTACGAAGGACCTGAAGTGAATATCCGCTCCCTCACTAGAGGCGACGGCGTGGTGATCGGAGCAGCGGTGGTGCTGTTCATCGCGTCGTTTCTCGACACGTTCGACACCGGCAGCGACAGCACCAACGCCTGGGACAACCTGGGCCTCGTGATGAGCATGTACGTCGGCGGCATCATCGGCGCGGTCCTGATCGTCGTCGCCCGCGCGCTGCCGAAGCCGCGCAAGGTCGTCGGCCTCGACCTCGGCCAGGTGGGCGTCGCCCTGGCGGTGTTCGCCGCCTGGACGGCGTTCTGGTCGATCCTCGACCCGTTGGGCGCCTTCGACGACTTCGACCGGTTCGACGTCGGCGCCGGCGCCGGCCTGGTCCTGGGGCTCATCGCCGCTCTGCTGCTGGCCGCGGGCGCCATCGCCACTCCTCTGGTGCCCGCCCTCCAGGCCGCCCTGGTCCCGGTTCCCAAGCCGGCCGCCCCGCAGCCCTACGGCGCCCAGCCGCCCGGCGGTTACGGCTACCCGGGTGCCCAGCCGCAGCAGCCGTACGGCGCCCAGCCGCAGCCGGGCCAGCCGTTCGGGCAGCAGCAGCCGCCGGCCCCGCAGGGCGCTGCGGCGCCGCAGCCGCCGGCCGGGGACTTCTCCCCGTTCTGGTTCGCCGTGCCGGTGGCCCGTCCGCTGTTCGCGGAGGACGGTTCGCCGAACCAGATCGCCGAACTGGCGCCGGGTACCTGGTATCTGGCCGTCGAGCAGCGCGGTGCCGCGCTGGTCGCGCAGACCCAGGACGGTCGTCGTGGTGTGCTCCAGGACAGTTCGGGCATCCAGCGCGGCTGAGCCGTGCACCCCGTACCGCACGGCCCCTCGCCCTTTGTGGCGGGGGGCCGTTGTCGTACGGCCGCTCCTCGTAGCAGATGTGCCGGAGCGTCAGATACGCCCGTGCTAGCCCTGGGAGAGCTGGGAGGCCGAGGGCACCTTGTTCTCCACCGGGGCGCCGGCGCTCTTGCCCGCGTCCTTGACCTTGTTGATGATGTCGTCGAAGGAGCCGGCCGCTCCCTCGTCGCCCTTGCGGAGCTTGGACGGCAGGTTCTTCAGGGATTCGATGCCGGTGGCCAGGGGTGCGAGGGCCTTGGACAGCAGCGGGTCCGCCTGGGCGTTCTTCTTGGCCGCCTTGAGCCGGTTGTAGGCGAAGAGGCCGGCGACACCGGCCTTCACCAGGGCCAGCTTGCGGCCGTGGGCGCCCTTCTTGAACTTGCCGGCCTTCCAGGGCTTCACGATCCACTGGTAGGTGGCGCCGGCGGCGAGGCCCGCGTCCACCACGAACCGCGTCTTGGCGAACTTGCGCTTCTCCGCGGACGTGCTGGGGCTGGGGGTGGGACTGTCCGCGGCGGGAACGGCCTGGGTCGCCGCGCTGTTCTTCGTCGTGCTCTTCCCGTCGCTTCCACAGGCGGTGGAACCGGCGAGCAGGGCGCAGCACAGGGTGAGCGCCACGGCGAGGCGCCGCATCGGTACGGGCACGAGATCCTCCGGACGTGTCTCCCCGAGCGGTTGGCTTCCTCCGGCAGCCTCCCCCGGGAAGCCCGGCCGCGCCACCCGGGGACGCCGTCCGGGTTTCACCGCCCGCCGCCCGGCAATCCGCAAGGCATGTCCCCTAGATATCGCAACGGTGCGAATCAGGCCGGGACGGTCATCGCGATCGTCGCCGACGTCATGGCCTTCATCCTCGGCCTGTGGATCCTGATGTACCTGTTGGACGCGAACCGGGCCAACAGCCTGGTGCAGTTCGTCCATGACGCGGCCTCCTGGCTGGCAGGCTGGTCGCACGACCTGTTCACCTTCGACGAGGCGTGGGCCCGGGTGGTCGCCGGGTACGGTCTGGCCGCGGTCGTCTACCTCTTCGTGGGCCACGCCATCGCCAACCGCATGAGCCGGCACTGACCCCGTCCCCACGGCCCACGCACCTCCCCCGGCGGGGGCGGTGCGTGGGCGACGGGCGTCAGTCGCAGCAGTCCGGCGTCAGGCCGGCCGGCAGGTACTGTCCGCCGAAGACCGCGCAGGTGGCCTCGTGGCCGCCCAGCGCGGCGACGGCCAGCAGCAGGGAGCCCGCCGTCCAGGTGGTCAGCTCGCGCGGCCAGACGGCGTCGTCGTCGAAGACGTAACCCGTCCAGTACAGGCCGCTGTCCGGGTCCCGCAGGTGCTGGATCGACTGCAGGATCTCCAGGGCGCGGTCCGACTCCCCCACCGCCCACAGGGCCAGGGCGAGTTCGCTGGACTCGCCGCCGGTCACCCAGGGGTTGGGGAGCACACAGCGCACGCCGAGGCCGGGGACGACGAACCGGTCCCAGGATTCCTCGATGCGCGCCTTGGCCGCCTCGTCCGTCAGCGCGCCGCCCAGGACCGGGTAGTACCAGTCCATCGAGTAGCGGTTCTTGTCCAGGAAGCGCTCGGGGTGCCGGGATATCGCGTGCCGCAGCGCGCCGACGGCCAACTCCCAGTCGGGCTGCGGCTCTTCGCGCTCCTCGGCGATGGCGAGCGCGCACCGCAGGGCGTGGTGGACGGAGGAGCTGCCGGTGAGCAGGGCGTCCGTCGCGGGCGTGCCGTCGTCGTCGCGGCGCCAGCCGATCTCACCGCCGGGCTGCTGCAGCCGCAGCACCCATTCCATGGCCGCGTAGACGGTCGGCCACATCCGGTCCAGGAACATGTCGTCGCCCGTGGACAGGTAGTGGTGCCAGACGCCGACGGCTATGTAGGCGACGAAGTTGGACTCGCGGGCCCGGTCGGTGACGTCGTCGTGGGCGCCGTCGGCGTAGGCGGCGTACCAGGAGCCGTCCTCGTTCTGGTGCCGGGCGAGCCAGTCGTAGGCCCGCTCGGCGGCCTCGTGCTCGCCGGCCGCGTCCAGGGCCATGGCGGCCTCGGTGTGGTCCCACGGGTCCAGGTGGTGCCCGCGGAACCACGGGAGCGCACCGTCCTCCCGCTGCACGGCGAGGATGCCGCGGACGGTCGCGGCGGCCTGCTCGGCGGTGAGGACCCCGGGCAGGACGAGGTGTTCTGTCCGGGGGGTGGTCACTTGGCGGCCACCTCGGAGGTCCCGGTCCCGGCGTCGGCCGGCCGCGGCAGGTGCGGCTTGGTGGCGTAGACGACGAAGCTCTTGCCGATGAGCGGGTTCAGGGCCCGCTCGGCGAGGCGGGTGGCGAGCGGCTTCTTCATGATGTCCCAGACCAGCAGCTTGTGGTACGCCCGCACCGGCAGCGCCTTGTCGTTGTCCACGCCGAACGCGCACTTCAGCCACCAGTACGGCGAGTGCAGCGCGTGCGCGTGATGGCTGCCGTACGGCTTCAGGCCGGCCTCGCGGACCTTGGTGACCAGTTCGTCGGCCCGGTAGATGCGGATGTGGCCGCCCTCGACCTCGTGGTAGGCGTCGGACAGTGCCCAGCAGACCTTCTCGGGGCCGTAGCGGGGCACGGTGACCGCGATCCGGCCGCCGGGCCTGAGCACGCGGACCATCTCGGCGAGCACGCCCTTGTCGTCGGGGATGTGCTCCATCACCTCGGAGATGATGACGACGTCGAAGGAGTCGTCGGGGAAGGGCAGGGCGAGGGCGTCGCCCTCCATGGCGGTGGCGGTGGCACCCTCGGGGGCCTCCCTGGCCTCCCGCATCGCCGCGAACCACTTGGCGACCTCGCGGATCTCCTCGGCGTTCTGGTCCAGCGCCACGACCTGGGCGCCGCGCCGGTAGCACTCGAAGGCGTGCCGGCCGGCCCCGCAGCCGAGGTCCAGGACACGGTCGCCGGGGGCGATCGGGAACCGGGAGAAGTCGACGGTCAGCACGTGGCCCTGCTTTCGGTGTAGACGCCGGGGGTGGCCGCGGGGCGGCCGGGGTCCTGCGGCCCGGGGCGCGGGCCGCCGGAACGGGCGATGGCCTCGCGGTAGCGGGCCACGGTGCCCTCGGCGGCCCGGGCCCAGGTGAAGCGTTCGAGCACCCGCTCGCGGCCGGCCGCGCCGAGCCGGGCCCGCAACGCCGGGTCGCCGAGCAGCCGGCCGAGACCGGCGGCGAGGGCGCCCGCGTCACCGGGCGGTACGGCCAGGCAGGTCTCGCCGTCCCGGCCGGCGACCTCGGGGATCGCGCCGCCGGTGGTGGCGACCAGCGGGGTGCCGGTGGCCATGGCCTCGGCGGCGGGCAGCGAGAACCCCTCGTACAGGGAGGGCACGCAGGCGACCTGGGCGGAGCGGATCAGGTCGACCAGTTCGGTGTCGGAGATGCCCTTGACGAACTCGACGGCGCCCTGGAGGCCGTACCGCTCGACGGCCTGGGCGACCGGGCCCTCCTGCGGGCGCTTGCCGACGACGACGAGATGGGCGTCCGGGTGCTCGGTGCGCAGCTTGGCGAGCGCCTCCACGAGGAACACCAGGCCCTTGAGGGGTACGTCGGCGCTGGAGGTGGTGACGATGCGTCCGGGGATCTCGGGCACGGCGGGGTCGGGCGCGAACAGGTCGGTGTCGGCGCCGATGTGGACCACGTGCACGCGGTCGTCGCGGACGCCGAGGTGGTCCACGATCTCCTGCCGGGAGCTGCCGGAGACGGTGAGGACCGAGGACAGGCGGCGGGCGACCCGCTTCTGCATGCGGGTGAACGCGTACCAGCGGCGCACCGAGTAGCGGCGCTGCCAGGTGCCGGCCGCGTCCAGCTCAAGCTGCCGGTCGACGGTTATGGGGTGGTGGATCGTGGTCACCAGGGGTGCGCCGATGTCGCCCAGCAGGCCGTAGCCCAGCGTCTGGTTGTCGTGCACGATGTCGAACTCGCCGCGCCGGGCGCGCAGATGCCGGCGGGCGCGCAGCGAGAAGGTCAGCGGCTCGGGGAAGCCGCCGGTCCACATGGTCGCCACTTCGAGGGCGTCGATCCAGTTCCGGTACTCGTCCCGTCCGGGGGTGCGGAAGGGATCGGGCTGGCGGTAGAGGTCGAGGCTGGGCAGCTCGGTGAGGGTGAGGTTCGGGTAGCCCTCGTCCAGGACGGGGTAGGGCTGCGATCCGATGACCTCGACCCGGTGGCCGAGGCGGGCCAGCTCGCGCGAGAGGTGCCGCACGTAGACGCCCTGCCCGCCGCAGAACGGGTTCCCCTTGTAGGTGAGGAGCGCGATGTCGAGCGGTCGCTCTCCCCCGCTCCCGGCCGTGCTCGAGCGGGAGGGACCCCCACCGGCAGCGGGTTGTGGACCGGCACCCGCTCCCCGGGCCTCAGCGGTCACTCCGTGCCCCCTTCTGCCTGCACTGCCCGCGACACTACGACGGGGGCTAATCTAGAACAAGTTTCAGACTTGATCGTTCAGGAGGCTCTGAATCTACCGGCAGGTAGAAGCGCTGTGAGCAGTGGATCAGGTGATTCGCGCCACGGCGAACGGCGCTGTCATGCTGTCCGATCACGAGCCCCACTGACGACCTCACCGACTGTCACGGACGGTACCCATGCCCGCGGAAGCCCGTACCTCGCGTCCGTCCCCCGAGCTGTCGGCCCCACTCGGGCGGGGGGCCTCCCCGCAGCCGCCCCTGACCGAACGGCAGGAGGCCCGGCGCCGCAGGATTCTGCTCGCCAGCGCCGAGCTGGCCGGCCGGGGCGGGTTCGACGGCGTGCAGATGCGCGAGGTCGCCGAGTCCTCGCAGGTGGCCCTCGGCACGCTGTACCGCTACTTCCCGTCCAAGGTGCACCTGCTCGTGGCCACCATGCACGACCAGCTCGAACACCTGCACCGCACCCTGCGCAAGAGGCCCCCCACGGGTGACACGGCCGCCGAGCGGGTCACCGAGACCCTGATGCGGGCCTTCCGCGCCCTTCAGCGGGAACCGCACCTGGCCGACGCGATGGTCCGCGCCCTCATCTTCGCCGACCGCAGCGTCTCGCCCGAGGTCGAGCGGGTCTCCCGCCGGACGACCGCGATCATCCTGGACGCGACGGGGCTGGCGGAGCCCACGCCCGGGCAACTGTCCGCGATCCGGGTCATCGAGCACACGTGGCACTCGGCGCTCACCACCTGGCTGTCGGGCCGCGCGTCCGTCGCGCAGGTCGAGGGCGACCTCGGGACGGTGTGCCGGCTGATCGACCTGCCGGAGCCGGGGGCGCCGGGCCCCACGGCACCGCGCGACTGACCGGGTCTGCGTACGGCACACGAAAGGACCTACGAGACGGGTTCCCTTCGCCGGCATGGTCCGGATCAGGTGCTGGGGGTCGCCGGCCGGCCTGACTGCTGCCGTGCGGCCTCTCAGCCCCACCGTCGCTGTCGGCCCCGGCGGATGCGTGCGCGTCGCGCCGTAGTCGGCTACTCCGGTTGGACTCCCTCACTCGCCTCGTAGGCTGTTCTCAGGATAGACCCGGCGACCGGTGTCAGAACCGGCCATTTCGCACCATTTGCCGACATCGGAGTGCCGGGTGCCTCTCAGCCGACCGGTTCCAGCCCCTTCCAGCTCCGGGCGGGCGCCTGTCGGCCGGCCCACTCCGCCAGCAGACGGCGGGCCTCCTGCGGCGGGGCGGCCAGGGAGACCCGCTGGGTGCCGGCGTGGGTGTCGCGCCTCTGCTCCAGCGTGCCCGCACTGCAGCAGGAGCACAGCGTCTCGAAGCTGCTCGCGGGCTCGGCGCCGTAGTCCTGCCGGCCGAACAGGTCGACCAGCGCCTCGATGTCGGCGGCCTCGGCCGCGTGCACCGTCACCGTGAGCGTGGGCAGGCCGGAGGGCTCGAAGAGGAGCAGTTCGTCGAAGACCGGGTACTCGCGGCCGTCCACGACCCGGCGGCCCGTAGGCTCGCCGTCGTGCACGACGACCTCGCCGTACCGGCGGCCGGCGGTCACCGGTACGTTCATCACCCGGCCCCGGGTCGGGCAGAGCCGGTCGATCCACACGACCTCCCGCTCGCCGCCGGTGTCCAGGCGTACGCAGGCCGGCCCGAGCCGGGCCTCGATCGCGCCGTCGCCCGCCGGGAGCGTGATGCCGAACCCCTCCCACGCCTGGCGTGCGGTGACCCAGTCACGCTGGATGGTGGCCGCGATGCCCAGGTTCCAGTACGCCGGATCGCCCTCACCGCGCGGGGCGCGCGCGGCGGCCTCCCGGCCCAGCTCGTACGCCTTCGCCCAGTTGCGCATGACCTTGTGGCCGAGGGCGGCGTCGTACCACCACCCCCCGCTCGGCTCCTCGTCGGGGAAGTGCGCGAGCACCCGTTCCAGCAGACCGGCGGCGGTCAGCCACTCCTCGGCGTCCCACGCCTGGTACGCCCGCTCGATCAGCTTCTCGGCCTCGGACTTGCGCACGCTGTCTTCCCCACCCCGGTCGGTACCCGTCAAAACCGCAGGAGCCTACCCCGCCCCCGCGTCACCGCGGCCCCGGGGTGGGAACACGGAACCCGCCCCCGAGCGCCCGGCACCGCCCGGATCGAGAAGGCCCGCGTCTCCCTGCCCGACGGGCCGCGGTTGTCGTGGGTCAGGCGGGGGTGGTGAGTCCTTCCGCGGTGGTCGCCCGGTGGCGGAACGTGTCGACGGCGGCGGCGTGGAAGCGCAGCGCGTGGGCGACGGACTCCAGTTCGCCGGGACCGCGGGCGGTCGCGGTGGGTCCGGCCGGCGCCGGGCGGCCCCGGCCCCGTGGCGCGTGCAGCATCTCGGCGGCGACGAGGATGTCCACCGCCGCCGCGATGCCGCGCGCGACGCACTCCGGATGACCCGCCGCGATCGCCGCCCGCAGGGTCCTCTCGCGCCGGGCTCCGCTGAGGTGCGGGGCCAGCTTGAGGAGGCCGTCGTTGATGGCGGCCCGGCGCAGTTCGAGGCGGAGGGCGGCGCCGCTGACCCGGCCGGTCGCCGGGGCCGCCGGGGCGCTGACGGTCAGCATGATCTGCCACAGCGGTTCCAGGCGCCGGTAGGTGCGCACGAGCCGGCGGCGCTCCGCCAGCAGCGGCCCGGCCTGCCCGGCGATGAAGGCGACGGCCACCAGGCCGGCCTCGGCGATGGCGAAGGGCGGGGCGACGTACGTGGACAGCCAGTCCCAGTCCCGGCCGCTCCACCGCGCGCCGATCGCGGTGAGTTTGGCCAGGTCGAAGAGGAGTCCGAGGGCGTAGGCCTCCTGGAGGAAGATCACCGCCCGGCGCAGCCAGGTCTCCTCGACCTCCTGGAACCAGGCCCACAGCATGCCGGCCGCGACCAGCGCCGACACCAGGTGGGCGACGAGGTAGAGCAGGACGAACTCGCGCATCCAGGGCGTGTCGGCGTAGTAGGTGTCGAGGTCCCGTACCCGTTCCACGTGGTGGTCGCCGAGCAGGAACGCCGTCCACAGACCGACGATGATCACGGAGTACGTCAGCCAGACCAGCCGGGTGCGCCGGCGGCGGACGGCGGACGGCGGCTCGCGCCAGGTGATGATGAGCCACAGGCAGGCGCCGCAGTAGACGGTCAGCAGGGAGTAGACCCACAGACCGGCGAAGTTGGGGATGCCGGTGAGCCGGTTGATGCCGTGCAGACCGGCCGGCGGCAGCGAGGCGAAGACGACCGCGCCGATGCCCAGCAGCAGGGCGGTGGCCCGCAGGATCGGGTCCTGCCAGGCGCGCCGCAGCAGCGGCAGTTTGATCACGAAGGCCACGGCGAGCAGGACGGCCGGGACGGCGTAGGCGGCGAAACAGCCGGCGAGGTCCCAGCGCATCAGGGCCCGCCGATGTTGCCCAGTGAGGAGGACAGCCGGTCGGTGAGGGTGTCCTGGCTCGTCCGGCCGGCCGCGCCCGGCCCGACGACCTTGGAGAACTTGGCCGCGAGGCGCAGTCCGCACTCCTCGGCCTCCCACTCGGCCTCGGCCGCCGGCGCGGCGGGCGAGCGGGTGGCCGTGGCGACCACCTGGTCCCAGGGGATGTCGTCCTCGGCGCGGGACAGCAGCCGGCGTGCGGCGGCGGGCAGTCCGGCCGGGTAGTGCACGTCCAGCGTGCCGTAGTGGACGTGGCCGATCTCATGGCCGGCGATGACGAACTGGTGCAGTTCGGGGGCGCGTTCCTCGACCACGACGAGGTACTCCTCGTCCCGGGCGAGGGTGACCCCGGAGACCTCCAGGGCGGCCGGGAAGGCGACGAACTTCAGCCGCACCGGGCGGTCGAGGCGCGGGCTGAGCGTGGCGCACAGCGCGTGCAGGAAGGCCCTCGGTTCCGTGGGCGGGGTGAGGGTGCGGACGGTGTCGCGCACGAGCTGGTCCAGGAAGCGCTTGGGGGACTTCGCGTGCTTCGGGGAGCCGCCCGGCCGCGGGCGGGAGGCGGGCGCCGGGTACTTCCGGGAGCGGGCGGGGCGCTCAGGCACGCCCGGTGTCCTTCACCCGCTCCGAGGAGATGATCATCTCGGCCAGGTCGGCCAGGGTGGCGAGCTGCCGGGCGTTCATCTGCGGGGCGCGGGCGGCCAGCCGTACCAGTCCGCTCTCGCGCAGCCGCAGCAGCGGGTCGGCCTCGGCCTCCAGGCTCTGGAGCACCGGTTGCAGCGCCTCGTGCAGCGCCTCCGGCTCGTCCGCGGTGAAGAAGCCCGCGGGCAGGCCGAAGAACCGGCGCAGCCGGTCGGCGTGTTCGAGGCTCGGCATGCCGCTCTTGCGCCACTCGCTCAGCCACTGCCGGCTGGTCCCGGCGATCCGGGCCAGCTCGTCCAGCGAGTACCGCTTGCCGTCGGGCCGGCGCCGGGTCTCCCGGATGAAGTCCAGCCGTTGGCGCACCCGTTGAGCCAGACAGGGCTCCGACACTCGGCCGCCGCGCAGGAGTTCGACGACGGTGCCCGCGGCGACGCCGGTGCGGTACGAGAGGCCGGACACGTCGAGGACCTCCGGCAGGCGGCCGGGCCGGCCGGTCAACTCCCCCAGGCGGGCCAGGACTTCGGTCAGCGAGGCGTAGGAGTCACTCACCGAGGTCCCCTCCGTTCGGCGGCTGAGCTGACGCGAGGCTACCCGGTCGCCCGTGCGTCGACCAGACGTGACAACACTCCCTGCGGAAGTACGCAGCTATCGTTGACAGTTGGGGGCGCGGTGGGTGAGGATCACTGCACAGAGAGCAAGATCTGACCCGCCCCGGGTGCCGCCGATGGGGGAGCGGCACCCGGGGTGTTTCTCGTCCGCCTTCGCCGTCGAGGAAGGACCAGGCACCCATGGCGCAGCCCGTCCTCCTCCTCGGAGCCGGACACGGGGACACGTGCGGCGAATTCTCGCTCGCGCGGATCGCCGCGGCCCACCCGGTGATCCTCGTCGACCCGGACCCGCCCGCCTGGGCGCGCCCGTACCTGGCCGGCCATCTCGCGGCCGACCCGGCCCGCGAGGCGCAGACGGCCGACGCGGTGCTGCGGTACGCGGCCCGGCGCCCGGTCGGCGGCCTGCTCACCTGGTCCGCGGAACACCTGGTGACCGCCGCGCGCGTCGCCGCCCGGCTGGAACTGCCCGGCCTGCCGTACGAGACGGCCGCGGCCTGCGCCGACCCCGCCGCACTGCGGGCGCTGCTGCTGCGGCACCGGGTGGCGCCGGCCGGTCCCGAGGACACCGAGGGGCCGCTCGTGTCCGCCGAGACCGTCGTCCTCGACGACGAGATCCGCATCGTCGCTCTCACCCGTACGACGACGGGTCCGCCGCCCGCCCGCCACGCGCTGCGCCACTGCGTCCATGCCCATGACGGGCTCCTGCACAACCGGTTCCTGCGCCAGTGCGTCGAACGGGCCGTCCGCGCGCTCGGGCTCACCCACACGGTCGCGCACGTCACCCTGCGGCTGACCGATCGCGGCCCCCGCGTCACCGGCGTCGCCCCGCACCTGCCCGGCGACCTCCTCCCGCTCCTGGTGGAGCAGGCCACCGGTGTCGACCTCGCCCGGGCCGCCGCCACCCTGGCCACCGGCCGGCTCCCGGAACTGACCCCGACCCGGCAGCGGGCCGCCGCCGTCCAGTTCGCCTACCCGGCCACCACCGGCCGTCTGACCCACCTGCGCCTGGACCCCGGCGCCGCGCACGAGCCGTCCGCCGAACGCATGGTCCTCACCCGGCGGGCCGGTGACCCGGTGACGGCCGCCGCGCACGCGGACGTCACCGACCGGCTCGCGCACTGGGTGGCCACGGGCGAGGACCCCGCACAGTGCGAGGAGGCACTGCGCCGCATGGCCCGCCACCTGAGCGCGACGGTGACCCCGACGACGACCACGTACGCGGCGTAGAGGGCCGGGCGCCGGTCGTCGTGGCCGTACGCCAAGGCCCGGACCGCGCAGTGCCCGTGCACCGCCCGGCCCCGGCGGCGGCCCGCGCGTCCGTCGCCGGCGCGGCCGTGACCCCGGTCACCGCCGCCGTGTGCCCACGGCCACCCCTCGGCCCGCGCGGGGCGGCCGGTACAGTGGCGGGGTCGTCATCACACCCGTACGGGGGGAAGCCGGTGCAATTCCGGCGTCGGCCCTTCCCACGCCCTCGACTTCGCTCGAGCAGGGGACACCCCTGTCCGTGAACCGTCGTCCGACGGTGCGCCGGACCGCCCCGGGCGGGACGTTGACCGGCTCCCGTGCGCCGGCGGCCCGCCGCGCACGGCACCGTCGAGTTCTACGGAGCCGAGCCGCCCGGGGGTCTCCCGCGCGCTGCCGGCTCCCCGCAGGAGAGGCAGTCGCCGACCATGAACGTCCGCCGCAGTGCCGCGGCCCTCGCCGCCGTAGGCGTGCTGGCCGCCGCCGCGCCCGCCACGGCCGCCGCCCCGTCCGCGCCGTCCCCCAAGGTGACGGTCCCGTCCGGGCTGTACGGCAAGGGGGACCCGACATGGGACGGCGTGTGGCGGCAGTCCCTCACGCTGATCGCCCAGCGCACCCTCGGCTACCGTCCCGCCGCCACGGCCGTGGACTGGCTCACCGGACAGCAGTGCGCGAACGGCGCGTTCGCCGCGTTCCGCGCCACCCCCGGCACCGCCTGCGACAGCAAGGTCAAGACCGACACCAACAGCACGGCCGCCGCCGTCCAGGCCCTCGCGGCGGTCGGCGGGCGCGGCGGCGCGGCCGGCAAGGCCGTGGACTGGCTGAAGTCCGTGCAGAACAAGGACGGCGGCTGGGGCTACTACCCGGGCGACCCCAGCGACACCAACTCCACCTCCGTCGTCATCGGCGCGCTCGCCGCGGCCGGCACGGACCCGGCGGACGTCCGCAGGTCCGGCCGGTCCCCCTACGACCCGCTGCCCGCCTGGTCCGTCCCCTGCGACCGGGACGGCGGCGGCGCCCTCGCCTTCCAGCCGGACAAGAAGGGCAAGCTGCTCGCCAACGCGGACGCGACCGCGGCCGGCGTGCTGGGCGCCCTCGGCAAGGGGTTCGTGACCCGGGCCGGCCACGCCCCGGCGAAGGACGGCTGCACCGGGGGCGGCCACCTCACCCGGACACAGGTGGCCGACAACGCGGGCGCGTACCTCGCGGCGGCCGTCGCGAAGAGCGGCCATCTGCGGTCCACGCTGCCCGGCGCCAAGGACCAGCCCGACTTCGGCAACACGGCGGACGCCGTCGTCGCGCTCTCCGCGGACGGCCGGACCGAGGCGGCCCGCACGGCGTACGCCTGGCTGGAGAAGAACGCCGGCCGATGGGCGGCGCAGAGCGGCCCGGCCGCGTACGCACAGCTCATCCTCGCCGCGCACGCGGTCGGGGAGCAGCCGGGCGACTTCGACGGCACCAGCCTGGTCCGTTCCCTCAACGCGCTCGGCCCGGCCCCGCACATGGACTCCGCCGCGGACCCGTCGGCGTCCGGCGAGAAGGACTCCGGGACCGGCGTGTGGTGGATCGTCGGCGTCGGTCTCGTCGCGGGCATCGGCATCGGTTTCCTGCTGAGCGGCCGGAAGAAGCGGCAGCCGTGACCGCGGTCCGCCGTGCCGTGACCGTCCGCCGTGCCGTGCCGGTGCTCGTCGCCGGGGCGCTGCTGTTCGGCTCCGCCGGGCAGGCCGGTGCCACCGGTTACCGCTACTGGTCGTTCTGGGAGCGCACCGGCGGGCACTGGGCCTACGCCACGCAGGGCCCGGCGTCCGTCCGCCCCGACGACGGCAGCGTGCAGGGCTTCCGGTTCGCGGTGAGCGCGGACTCCGCGGACGCGAGCCGGCCGCGCGGTACGGCGGACTTCAGCACGGTGTGTGCGGGGACGCCCGCGAAGTCCGGTACGAAGCGGGTGGGTCTGGTGCTGGACTTCGGTACGGCGTCGGACGCGCCGTCCGGCGAGGCCCCGCCCACGTCGCGTACGGCGTGCGCGCGGGTGTCGCCGGACGCGACGACGGCGGACGCGCTGGCCGCTGTGGCGAAGCCGCTGCGCTACGACACCGACGCCCTGTTGTGCGCGATCGCCGGATACCCGCGGAAGGGGTGCGGGGAGCAGGCCTCCGCCGGGGGTGGTTCCGCGTCCGAGGGCGGGAACGCGTCCGACGGTGGGCCCTCGCTGGGGCTGCCGATCGGCGTGGGCGTGGTCGCCGCGCTGGCGGGGGCGGCGGTCTGGCGGGCCAAACGGCGGCGCGATGACTCCGGGTGAGACCGGAGGGGGGTGCGGGTGCGCTGGGCCGGCTTGCGGGTGCGGGTGCGTCGTGGCTGGTCGCGCGGTTCCCCGCGCCCGTGGGGAGTTGCGGTCGGCGTCGGCCTTCAGTGGGAGTGTTGTGCATCCTGGGGCCTGGTGGGGGTGGGCCCTCGGGGTGGGGGTCGCGGCCGGCCGTACCACCAATCCGCTTCTCCTCGGCCTCCTCATAGCCGCCTCCGGCTACGTGGTGGCGACGCACCGCTCGTCCGCGCCCTGGTCCCGCTCGTACGCCGCCTTCGCACGGCTCGGGCTCGCCGTCGTCCTCGTCCGTCTCCTCTTCGCGGTGGCACTCGGCTCCCCGATCCCCGGCACGCACACGCTTCTCACGCTGCCCGAAGTCCCGCTGCCGCACTGGGCGCAGGGCATCCGTCTGGGCGGCCGGGTCACCGCGGAGGCGGTCGTGTTCGCCGCGTACGACGGACTCAAGCTCGCCACCCTCCTCGTCTGCGTCGGCGCGGCGAACGCGCTGGCCGCCCCGGCCCGCCTCCTGAAGTCCCTGCCCGGCGTCCTGTACGAGACGGGCGTGGCGGTGGTCGTCGCGCTCACCTTCGCGCCGCATCTCGTGGCCGACGTCCAGCGGCTGCGGGCCGCCCGCCGCCTGCGCGGTCGTCCCGACCGGGGTGTGCGGGGCCTGTTCCAGGTCGGACTGCCGGTTCTGGAGGGCGCGTTGGAGCGTTCGGTGGCGCTGGCCGCCGCCATGGAGGCGCGCGGTTACGGCCGTACCGCCGAGGTTCCCGCCCGGGTCCGCCGTACCACGGCCGCACTCACCCTCGGCGGTCTGCTGGGCGTGTGCGGGGGAACGTACGGGTTGTTGGCGGCCGAAGGGGGCACGTACGGCGTCCCCCTGCTGTGCGCCGGGGTCGCCGCCGCGCTCGCGGGCCTGCGGCTGGGCGGCCGGCGCTCCCTGCGGACCCGGTACCGCCCGGACCCGTGGGGTGCGCGCGCCTGGCTGGTCGCGGGCTCCGGTGCCGCGGTGGCCGCGCTGCTCACGCTCGCCTCCGTACGTGATCCGGGAGCGTTGCACCCGGGGGTCGTCCCCCTGGTCGCCCCCGGGCTTCCGGTCTGGCCCGCCGCGGCCGTCCTGTTCGCCCTGCTGCCCGCCTTCGCCGTCCCCAGGGAGCCGTCGTGATCCGTTTCGAGGATGTCAGCGTGACGTACGACGGTGCGGCCGGACCCATCGTCACCGGCGTCGACTTCGAGGTGCCCGAGGGCGAACTGGTGCTGCTGGCCGGTCCGTCCGGAGTCGGCAAGTCGACGGTGCTGGGCGCGGTGAGCGGGCTGGTGCCGCACTTCACCGGCGGTACCCTGCGCGGGCGCGTCACGGTGGCCGGCCGGGACCACCCGTACGCACCGGCCGCGTCATCTCGCCGACGTGGTCGGCACGGTGGGCCAGGCCGCTCGCGCACTTCGTGACGGACACCGTGGAGGACGAACTCGCCTACGGCATGGAGTCGTTGGGGCTCGCCCCGGAGGTGATGCGGCGCCGGGTGGAGGAGACCCTGGATCTGCTGGGCCTGGCCGGGCTGCGGGACCGGCCCATCGCCACGCTGTCCGGCGGGCAGCGCCAGCGCGTGGCGATCGGCTCGGTCCTCACCCCGCATCCGCGGGTGCTGGTCCTGGACGAGCCGACGTCGGCGCTGGACCCGGCCGCCGCGGAGGAGGTGCTGGCCGTGGTGCAGCGGCTGGTGCACGATCTGGGGACGACGGTGCTGATGGCCGAGCACCGGCTGGAGCGGGTGATCCAGTACGCCGACCGGGTCGTCCTGCTGCCGGCACCGGGTGCGGCTCCGGTCGTCGGTCCCCCGGCCGAGGTGATGGCCGTCTCGCCGGTGTTCCCGCCGGTGGTGGACCTGGGCCGGCTGGCCGGCTGGTCCCCGCTCCCCCTCACCGTCCGCGACGCCCGCCGCCGCGCGTCCGACCTGCGCACCCGTCTGAGCACCGCGAGCGGGAGCGCGAAGGCGAGCCCGGCCGAGAACGCGAGCGCGTACGCCAACACCAACACCAACACCAACACCAACGCGACCACGCCCACAACTGCCACCACCACCGCCACCGCCGCCCCCTTGGACACCCCCACCGCCACCGCCGCGGACATCCCCGCCCAGCCGCGGCCCCCCGCGCCCGCCCCCGCCGGGCCCGTCCGCCGGCCCTTCTTCCGCCGCCGGCCCTCCCCCGACCCGGTGCCGCCGGCCGCGCGCGTCGCCGAGGTACGCGGTCTCTCCGTGCGCCGGGACGGTGTCCACGCGCTGCGGCGGGTGGACCTGACCGTGACCCCGGGTGAGACGGTCGCCGTCATGGGCCGCAACGGCGCCGGGAAGTCGACCCTGCTCGGTTCCCTCGTCGGGCTCGTGGCACCCGGAGCCGGCACGGTCACCGTCGGCGGCGCCGTCCCTCACCGCGCCTCGCCCCGGGATCTCGTCCGCAAGGTCGGTCTCGTCCCGCAGGACCCGCGCGACCTGCTGTACGCGGACACGGTGGCCGTCGAGTGCGCGGCCGCCGACCGGGACGCGGGTGCGGCGCCCGGCACCTGCCGGGCGCTGGTGTCGGAACTGCTGCCGGGCATCGCGGACGACACGCACCCCCGCGACCTGTCCGAGGGCCAGTGTCTGGCGCTCGCCCTGGCCGTCGTGCTGACCGCCCGCCCTCCCCTGCTCCTGCTGGACGAGCCGACGCGCGGCCTGGACTATGCGGCGAAGGGCCGTCTGGTGGCCGTCCTGCGCGGGCTGGCGGCCGAGGGGCACGCGATCGTACTGGCCACGCACGACGTGGAGCTGGCCGCCGAACTGGCCCACCGGGTGGTGCTGCTCGCCGAGGGCGAGGTGATCGCCGACGGCCCCACGGCCGAGATCGTGGTGTCGTCGCCGTCGTTCGCCCCGCAGGTCACGAAGATCCTGGCACCGCAGCGGTGGCTGACGGTGTCCGAGGTGCGGGAGGCCCTGGCATGAGCGGTGCCCCACGGGTCCGGGCCCCACGCGTCCGTGCCGTCCGTCTCGGTCCCCGCTCCGTCGCCGCGCTCGCGCTGACCGGCGCGGTGGGTGTGGCGGCCTTCGGCTGGCCGTTCCTCGCCCCGCCCGGCTCCGGGCTGAGCGCGCACGCCCAGGACGCGCCGTGGCTGTTCGCGGGCCTGCTGCTGCTCCTGGTGGCGGTCGTGGGGGCGACGATCTCCGAGTCGGACCTCGGGCCGAAGGCCGTGGCCATGCTGGGGGTGCTGGCCGCGACGGGGGCGGCGTTGCGCCCGATCGGCGCGGGCACGGCGGGGCTGGAGCCGATGTTCTTCCTGATGGTGCTGAGCGGGCGGGTGCTCGGTCCGGGGTTCGGGTTCGCGCTGGGGTCGGTGACGATGTTCGCCTCCGCGCTGCTCACGGGCGGGGTGGGGCCGTGGCTGCCGTTCCAGATGCTGGCGATGGGCTGGTTCACGATGGGGGCCGGCCTGCTCCCGGGTCCGGTCCGCCTGCGCGGTCGCGGGGAACTGCTGGTGCTGGCCGTCTACGGCTTCCTGGCGGCCTTCGCGTACGGCACGGTCATGAACCTGGCCGGCTGGCCCTTCATGGGTGCGGCGGCCTCGGGGATCTCCTTCGACGCGGACGCGCCGGTCGCCGCCAACCTGGCCCGCTTCGTCGCGTACTGCGTGGCCACCTCGCTCGGCTGGGACCTGGGCCGGGCGGTGTGCACGGTGGTGCTGACGCTCGCCCTCGGTCCGGCGGTACTGCGCGCCCTGCGCCGGGCCACGCGGCGGGCCGCGTTCGAGACCGCGGTCACATTCGACGGCCCCGGTACGTGAGACGCCGCCTCCGCACGGTGAGTGCGACGGTGAAGCACCCCACATGACGCACGTCACCTACGACCCTCGACAGTAGTCCTATTTGTCCGATACATCCTTCCGTGCACCCCTTCTGACCTGCGCTTTGAGACCCACGCCACAGAGCCGGTCACACGGGCAGATCCGGCCACAACTAGTAAAAGGGGTCATTGCGGACTCGTTTCGCGCCTGTTTCTCTGGAGGACGTCGCCAGGTGCCACGAGCCTTCACGGGCCGCGGCACCGCCGCATGCGGCCACAGTGCGTGGTCCTTCCCATGCGGGTGACCCACCGTCCCCCACACAGAAAAGGTTTCTCCGTGTCCGTCTCCTTCATCCGCCGCATCGCTTCTCCGAAGAAGGCCCTCACCACCGTGGCCCTGGCCGCCGCCACCGCCGGCATGGCGCTGACCGCGGCGCCCGCCCAGGCCGCCCCCGCCTCCGGCTCCTCCGCCCAGGCGATCGCGCACAAGATGATCCCGGACGCCGCACAGTTCAACGCCTTCAGCAGGATCGTCGAGCACGAGAGCGGCTGGAACCCCAGCGCCACGAACAGCTCCTCCGGCGCCTACGGCCTGGTCCAGGCCCTGCCGGCCTCCAAGATGTCCTCCGCCGGCGCGGACTGGAAGACCAACCCCGCCACCCAGATCAAGTGGGGTCTGGACTACATGAACTCCCGCTACGGCAGCCCCGCCCAGGCCTGCCTGGAACTTCTGGCAGGCCAACGGCTGGTACTGAGCCACCCCTACGCGGTCGCACCGCTGAACCAGCGTGCGATCCCGGCCAGCGCCGCCCGGTCCGACCCGAAGTGGCCGACGGGCCCCACCTCCAGCACCCGCACCCTCGCCCCCCGGCCGGCGAGGGTGCGCGCGCATGTCCGGGCGTTGCCGATGGGCACGTCCGTGTCGCGGTTGCCCGCGTACAGCCGCACCGGCACGTCGGGCTTCCAGTCGCAGGCGTGCCCGTTGGCGCGCAGCGCCTCCAGCAGGCCGCCGGCCGGCTTGCGCAGCTCCCGGTAGAAACGGTCGGTCAGCAGCTTCCGGACGGTGGGCGCGAGCTGGCGGACGATGTCCTCGTCCTTGTGCCGCCCGTCGAAGAGCCCCTCGACCCGCCCGGCGTAGGGCTGCCGGAACACCTCGGCGGGGTCCTTGTAGATGGGGTGCAGCCGGTTCTGGGCGACGAGGAAGTAGGAGAGGTAGAACACTCCGCTGACGTTGTTGACCCGCCCGTCGGTGAGCGCGGGCTCCTCGGTGCCCTGGAGGTCGTACGGCCCCGCGACCGGCGCCACCGCCTTCAGCCGGAACCCGGCCGCGTCACCGCCCTGCACGGCCCGGGCCAGCGCCATCGCCACCTGACCGCCCTGGGAGAACCCGGTGACGTACAGGTCCCGGTCCAGTGAGCGCCCCAGCAGACGGCTCGCCGTCCGGGCCGCGCGCAGCATGTCCACGGAGGCGGTCACCGCGGACCGGGTGTCCATGTAGGGGTGGCGTCCGGGTCCTTCGCCCAGCCCCAGGTAGTCGGGCGCGGCGACCGCCCGCCCGGTGGCGGCGAACAGGTACGACCGGGTCCGCGCGTCCTCCGCGACGGAGGGGGCGTAGGCGCGGTTCGCCATGGTGCCGTGGGTGTCGGAGACCAGGCCGAGACGGCGCCCGCCGCCCGACGGCACGGACAGCAGACCGGTCGCGGTGGTCGGCCGCCCCTGCGGGTCCACCGTGCGGTACGTCACCCGGTACGCGAGGACGCCGTAGCGCAGCGGTACGGCCCCGACGTGCTGCCGGCCCAGTACCCGGGCGATCTCGGCGCGGCTGTGCGCGGCCACCGGTACGACGGACACGACCTCCCCCCGGTCACCGCTTCCCTGCCCCTCGGCCGCGGGCAGCCCCGGCACCACCCCGGCGACTCCGACGAGCGCCAGGGCACCCAGCGTGACCGCCGGGCCCTTCCGCATGGGCCGACCGGGCTGCGTTCCCACCACTTCGCGCGTGTCCTGTGTCATGCCCGGAACGCTACGGACGCAGGCTGCGCCGGGACATCCGAGAGCCCCCCGTCCTCGGGGTGGACTTCTTTCGCGCACCGGGTGGAGTTCTTTCCACCCGCCGGCCGCCACCGTCGCCCCGGAGGCACGACGCCACCGGTACCGGACCCGGAGGCGCGCGGGCTGCGGCTGGTGGCCGTACTGCTGGTGCCGGCCGTGGTGAGCGGGCTGGTCGACGCCGTCAGCTATCTCGGCCTGGGCCGGGTCCTCACGGCCGACATGACCGGCAACGTGGTCGTCCTGGGCTTCGCCGCGGCCGGCGCCCCCGTCTTCTCCGTCCTCCACACTGGAAGCCGACAGTCCAGGTGACCCGTGGTTGCGTGCCGGGGACGCGAGAAGGATCACATTGATCTTGTGGAATGGCAGTGGGTGAGGGGGCAGGAGTACCTGCGTATCCGCCCTTTAACTGCATCCTGCACCGATCCGCACACGGTACGTAGGGGGCAGACGTGCCCCTATGGTCGTTTTTCGGCCCGTCGTACGTCAGCGACGCCGTCCGGGTCCGTCCCCTGTCCCCGTCGAAAGTAGGCGAGCTCCGTCTTGGCGACCGTCACAGCCGTCACTCCGCCCCCGAAGGCACGACGGGCCACCACGGCCCGCGACACCGGCGACGTCACCGTCACCGACCCCGCGCTCGTCAAGCGCGCCGTGAAGGCGGCGGCGCTCGGCAACGCGATGGAATGGTTCGACTTCGGTGTCTACAGCTACATCGCGGTCACCCTGGGCAAGGTCTTCTTCCCGTCCGGCAACCCGACCGCACAACTGTTGTCGACCTTCGGCGCCTTCGCGGCGGCCTTCCTGGTCCGCCCGCTCGGCGGCATGGTCTTCGGTCCGCTGGGCGACCGCGTCGGCCGGCAGAAGGTCCTCGCCGTCACCATGATCATGATGGCGGCGGGCACGTTCGCGATCGGCCTGATCCCGTCGTACGCGACGATCGGCGTCGGCGCGCCGCTCCTGCTGCTGGCCGCGCGGCTCGTGCAGGGCTTCTCCACCGGCGGTGAGTACGCGGGCGCGACCACGTTCATCGCCGAGTACGCCCCGGACAAGAAGCGCGGCTTCCTCGGGAGCTGGCTGGAGTTCGGCACGCTCGCCGGCTACATCGGTGGCGCCGGCCTGGTCACCCTGATGACGGCCCTGCTCTCCTCCGACGACCTCACCTCCTGGGGCTGGCGGATCCCGTTCCTGATCGCGGGCCCCATGGGCGTCATCGGCCTGTACCTGCGGATGCGTCTGGAAGAGACCCCGGCGTTCGCCGCCGAGGTCGAGAAGGCGGAGGCCGCCCGGCCGAAGGTGCCGCTGCGCGAGATGGTCACGGGCCAGTGGAAGGCGCTGCTGCTGTGCATGGGCCTGGTCCTGGTCTTCAACGTCACCGACTACATGCTGCTGTCGTACATGCCGAGCTACCTCACCAGTGAGCTGAAGTACGACGAGACACACGGGCTGCTGGTCGTGCTCGGCGTGATGGCCCTGATGATGATCGTCCAGCCGTTCGCCGGCGCCCTGACCGACCGTGTCGGCCGCCGGCCGGTCATCGCGGCGGGCTGTGCGGGCTTCCTGCTGCTGTCCGTGCCCGCGCTGCTGCTGATCCGCCAGGGCAGCCTGGTCGCCGTCGCGCTGGGCATGGGCGCGCTGGGTCTGCTGCTGGTCTGCTTCACGGCCGCCATGCCCGCCGCGCTGCCCGCGCTCTTCCCGACACGGGTGCGCTACGGCTCCCTGTCGATCGGGTTCAACGTGTCCGTGTCCCTGTTCGGCGGGACGACTCCGCTCGTCGTGACCGCGCTGATCGGGATGACCGGGAACATGATGATGCCCGCGTACTACATGATGGCCGCGGCCGTCGTGGGCGGGTTCGCGGTGTGGCGGATGTCCGAGTCCGCGGGCCGGCCGCTGCCCGGGTCCGCGCCGGCGGTGGAGGAGCGGTAACCGTCGGCACGTCTCCGGGGAGCGCCGCGAGGGTTGAGGTTGCTCGCCGGGTGCGGACCGGTCGTGGCTGATCGCGTCGTTCCCCGCGCCCCTTCGGGGGCGCGGTGGCGTTTTCGGGGGCGCGGTTCCCCGTGCTCCTTCGGGGGTGCGGGGATCTCTGCTGGGATCATCTGGGGTGGGCAGGGGCAGGCAGTCCGGGGAAGACTCGGGAATGACACTCGGGAAAGGCAGCAGGCGCTATGAGCGGGTCGCAGCTCTGGGACGACGTCGACGACTACTTCATCAACCGCCTCTCACCGGACGACGAGGCACTGCGTGCGGCGCTGCGGGAGAGTGCGGCCGCGGGGCTGCCGCAGATCGGTGTGACGGCCGCGCAGGGCAAGCTGCTGCATCTGCTCGCCCGGCTCCAGGGCGCCCGGAACATCCTGGAGATCGGCACGCTCGGCGGCTACAGCACGATCTGGCTGGCCCGCGCCCTGCCCGAGGACGGCAGGCTGGTGTCGCTGGAGTACGACGCCAAGCACGCCGAGGTGGCCAACCGGAACATCGCCCGCGCGGGCCTGGAGCGGATCGCGCAGGTGCGGGTGGGGCCGGCGCTGGAGTCGCTGCCCAAGCTCGCCGATGAGAACCCGGCCCCCTTCGACCTGGTCTTCATCGACGCCGACAAGGTCAACAACGGTCGCTACGTGGAGTGGGCGCTGCGGCTCACCCGGGCCGGCAGCCTGATCGTCGTGGACAACGTGGTGCGCGGCGGCCGGGTGGCCGACGCGGACAGCACCGAGCCGGACGTGGTGGGCACCCGCGCGGCGATCGAGCTGATCGCCACGCACCCGAGACTGAGCGGTACGGCGATCCAGACCGTCGGCAGCAAGGGCTACGACGGCTTCGCGCTGGCCCACGTGCTGGGCTGACCGCCGGCACGCACGCCGGCCGGCACCTCACGCCTCGTGGTAGAAGCCCACGTTCACGCTGCGCGGTGCGGTGCGGTCCTGGACGACGACCTCGCCGGACCCGCCGAACGGCAGCGGGACGGTCGCGCCGTAGCCGACGGGCTGGACGTGCTCCCCCACCGCGACCCGGACGTCGGACGCCGGGTCGGGCTGTGAACCGCGCAGCCAGGTCACCTGCCAGGCACCCTCGGGGCCGCACAGGAACTCCAGGTGGACCCGGGAGACGAACAGCCAGTCCTCGGGGGTGGCCAGCCGGCACACGCTCGCGTCGCGGCCGACCCGCAGCACGGCACCGGGCTCGCTGGGCGCTTCGGCCATCGTCATGCCGGCCGTGGCGCCCGCGTCCTCCCCGGAGACGGCGGCCATGGTGAGTTCGAGCACGAGCGTTCCCCCTGCGACGTCCTGGCGCGGTGGGCGGATCGCCGTACCGCCGCCGCATGATAAAACGCCCGGCGGGGTCCCGTCCGGCACAATGGGTTCATGACCGAGCGAAAGCCACCGGGTGTCCCGTTCGAGTCCTGGGCCGACAAGCAGATCCGCGACGCGCAGCGGCGCGGGGAGTTCGACCGGCTGCCGGGGGCGGGGGCGCCGTTGCCCGCCGAGGTCGACTCCACGTACGACGAACTCTGGTGGGTCAAGCGGAAGTTGGCGCGTGAGGGGCTGGCCGTGCTGCCGCCCGCGCTGGCGCTGCGCAAGGAGGCGGAGGACGCGCTGGAGGCGGCGTACGCGGCGCCGTCGGAGCGGATCGCGCGGCGCATCGTCGAGGACGTCAACGTCCGGATCCGGCACATGATGTTCAGGCCGCCGCCCGGTCCGCCGCTGGGCAGGAAGCCGTACGACGTCGAGCAGGTGGCACGCGAATGGCGGCAGCGCAGGGCTGCCGCCAGGGCGGAGGGACCGGGGTCAGCCGTGTAGCAGGCGTCCGGCCAGTTCCCGGTAGTCGCGCAGGGCGAGCCGCAGCCGCTCGGTGTCGGTACCGGCGCCGGGGTCCTCGCCGCCCTCCCAGGAGGTGCGCAGGGCGCGGCGGCGCTCCGTCACCGCCTCGGTGAACCGTGCGGCGATCTCCTCCAGCGCCCGGTCGGCCTCCTCGACGGCAGCCTTCGGCTCGTCCACGAACCCGGCGACCACCTCCCGCATCCGCCGCTCCCACCCGTCCGCCTCGTCGTGCGGGAGCAGGGGCGTGTCCACGCCGGCGCCGTTGCGGGCCTCGTGAGCACCGCCGGACGCACCCGGCGCACCGGGCGTCCCGCCCGTGCGCGTGCCGGATGTTTCCGAGCCCAGGTCCTCCGTGCCGGGGCGCAGGCCCTCGGTGCCGTGTCCCTGTCCCGGGTCGAAGGGTCCGGCAGCGGGTGCCGCCGCGTCCTGCGACGGGGACGGGGCGAATCCTCCCGTGTCCGGTCCCGGCGCCGGCTGTGCCGAGTCGTGCGGGGCGCGGTCGTCGGCCGCCGGCCCTTCCCGGCCGGGGCCCGCCGAGCCCGGGAGCCGGCCGCCCGCGTGCTCGGCCGGGGCCGGTTCGCCCGGGAGCCGCTCCTGCGGGAGGGCCTCCCTCGGCGTGCGGTGGCCGGGTGCCGCGTCCCCGGCGGCCCACTCGTCGCTCTGTCCGGGCTCGCCCGCCGGCACCCCCGCGTCCGCCGGGGTGCGCGTGAAGCGCCGGTCGTCGCCCGTACCGCTCGTCCTGTCCGCCATGATGCTCAGCTCTCCTTCGGTCGGCTCCGGTGGAGGACCGGAGTGTGGGACCGGCCGTGGGAACGGGTACCGGCCTGGCTCCCGGGGCGGTCCGAACCGGCGGAGGCGCGGTGCCGGCCGGGCTCCGTGCTCGTCAGGTCGTCGAAGAGGGCGCGGGCGCCCAGCAGCGCCGACCGCAGCTCCTCGGTGGCGGCGCCGGACTCGGCCGTGCCGGCACCGGTGGCAGCACCGGTGCGGGCGGCCCGGTGCACCTGGCGGTAGCCGTCGACGTGCTCGGCGTGGTGCACGGACAGCGCGTCGAGCTGCTCCTCGTACCGCTCGCCGTCGGGGTAGCCGCGCACCGCGGCGAGTTCCGCGAGCAGCCGGTCGGCCTCGGCCACGGCTTCGCGCGGGGAGTCGACGAAGCGTTCCTGGACGGCCGTCCAGCGGTCCGCCCAGCGCTGCCGCTCGGCGGGGTCCAGCGGCCGTTCCCGCAGTTCGCCGTGGCGTTCGAGGCGCGCGGTCAGCTCTCGTTCGGCTGCCTGGTGGTCCCCGTCGTGCAGGGCCACGGTCCGCTCGTACTCGGGCCCGAAGCGCCGCCTGAGGCTGGGTCCGCCGTGCCGTCCGCGGCCGCGCGCGATCAGGGCCACCGCCCCGACGACCACGACCGCCACGATCACGGCCAACGCGATGATCATGCCTGTGGACATGGTTGCCTTCCGATCGGACCGGCTCCACTGGCCGGTTCATCCTTCGTGTGACCCGGAACCCCGGCCACAAACGGCCTCCGGCACGCCTGCCCGCATATCCGGTTGCCGAGGGTGAGGGGCACCTCCCGACAATGGCCGGCATGACATGGACGATCGCTCCGGAGCCGTACGACTCCCCGGCCGCCGCCGACCTGTGGCGGGCGTACTACACGGAGGTCAGCGACCGCTGGTACCTGCTGCACGAGGGACGCCGCACCGACCCGGACGAGCTGGAGCGGGAGATCGCCGCCCACCCGGGCGGCGAACTCGCCCCGCCGACGGGCCGGCTGCTCGTCGGGCGGTACGCGGGCACACCGGCCGGGTCGGCGGGCGTACGGCTGCTGGACGCGGACACGGCCGAACTGACCCGGGTGTTCGTGCGGGAGGAGGCGCGCGGCCGGGGCGGGGCCGCGCTGCTCATCGCCGCCGCCGAGGAGACGGCCCGCGGCCTCGGTGCCCGGCGGATCGTGCTCGACACCCGCGGCGACCTGGTCGAGGCCCGCGCCCTGTACGCCCGGCTCGGCTACACCGAGACCGGTCCGCACAACGACGCCCCGTACGCCGAGCACTGGTTCCGCAAGGACCTGGTCCGGGCGGAGCCCCTCAGCGGGCCCCGGACTTCGTGACCGTGCCGTTGTGCGGGCGTTCGCGTTCGGCGCCGCACAGTTCGCCGGTGAGGTCCCGGACCAGCTTCGTCAGGTCGGTGGGACGGCCCGGCTGCCACCAGTCGCCGAGCAGCTCGCCCAGGGTCTCCTCACGGGCCCGGGTGAGCCGTTCGGCGACCTCGCGGCCCGGCCCGGTCAGCACCAGCTCCAGCCCCTGGCGCTCGGCGAGCCGCCGCTCCTCGACCTGGCGGGCGGCGGCCATGACCGCCCGGAGCGGGACGGGACTGCGCTCGGCGAGCACGGCCGGCTCCACGGAGCCGTACCGGCGGATGCGCAGCAGCAGCCAGCTCGCGGCGGGCAGCAGGTCGTAGCCGGCCCGTTCGGTGATGTCCCGGTAGATCTCGCGGCGGCCCTCGCGGGTGCCGAGCACGGACAGGGCGCGGCACACCTCGTCGTAGGAGGAGCGCTCGACCGGGTTGGGCGGGATCGTCTCGGAGACGTCCGGTGCCGTGACCGAGCCGCGCAGCCGGTCCTCCTTCAGGAACCAGGCCAGCACGAAACCGACGGCGGCCACGGGCGCGGCGTACAGGAAGACGTCGGTGATGGCGGACGCGTACGCGTGCAGGGCCGCCGGGCGCAGCGCGGACGGCAGGGTGGCGATGCCCCGTGGGTCGGACCGGAGCGCGTCTGGGGTCGCGCCGGGCGGCAGGCGCAGACCCCGGAGGGCGTCGGCGAGCTTGTCGCCGAGGCGGCCGGCGAAGATCGTGCCGAAGATGGCCACGCCGAAGGCGGCGCCGATGGAGCGGAAGAAGGTGACGCCGGAGGTGGCGACGCCCAGGTCCGCGTAGGAGACGGCGTTCTGCACGATGAGCACGAGGACCTGCATGACCAGGCCCAGCCCCAGGCCGAGGACGAACAGGCAGGCGCTCATCTCGGCGGTCCCGCTGCGCTCGTCGAGCCGGTGCAGCAGGAGCAGGCCGATGGTGGTGACGGCGGTGCCGACGACCGGGAACACCTTCCAGCGGCCGGTGCGGCTGACGATCTGCCCGGAGACCGTGGACGACAGCAGCAGACCGAACACCATCGGCAGCATGTGCACGCCGGACAGGGTCGGGGAGACGCCGTGCACGACCTGGAGGAACGTCGGCAGGTAGGTCATCGCGCCGAACATCGCGAAACCGACGATGAAGCTGATCAGGGCGGCCAGGGTGAAGGTGCGGACGCGGAACAGGCCGAGCGGCAGGACCGGTTCGGCGGCCCGGCGCTCCACGACGACGAACGCCACGGCCAGCAGGACGCCCAGCACCGCCAGCCCGATGATCTGCGCCGAGCCCCACGCCCAGGTGGTGCCGCCGAGCGAGGCGACCAGGACCAGGCAGGTGGCGACGGCCGCGATCAGGGACGTACCCAGGTAGTCGATGACGTGGCGGGCGGCCCGGTGCGGGATGTGCAGGGCGACGGCGATCACGGCGAGCGCGACGACGCCGACGGGCAGGTTGACGTAGAACACCCAGCGCCAGCTCAGGTGCTCGGTGAACAGCCCGCCGAGCAGCGGCCCGAGCACGCTGGCCGCGCCGAAGACGGAACCGAACAGGCCCTGGTAGCGACCGCGCTCCCGCGGGGGCACGAGGTCGCCGACGATCGCCATGGACAGCACGATGAGCCCGCCGCCGCCCAGGCCCTGGAGCGCCCGGAAGGCGATGAGCTGGGGCATGTCCTGCGCGGCCCCGCACAGCGCCGAACCGATCAGGAAGATCACGATGGCCGTCTGGAACAGCCGTTTGCGCCCGTACTGGTCGCCCAGCTTGCCCCACAGCGGGGTCGCGGCGGTCGACGCCAGCAGATAGGCGGTGACGACCCAGGACAGGTGCTCCAGGCCGCCGAGTTCGCTGACGATCGTCGGCAGCGCGGTCGACACGATGGTCTGGTCCAGCGCGGCCAGCAGCAGGCCGAGCAGCAGGGCGCCGATCGGCACCAGCACGCTGCCCGGTACGTGTTCACCGCTCCGCACGTCCTTGGCCGTGCCGTGCGTGTCCAGGGCCATGGAGACCTCCCGGGGCTCGGATGCCCTCTCCCATCGTGATCGGTGTCACCACTTATGGCCTGTTGAGTCCCGCGGACGCGGAGAAGTCCGCATAATCTCTGAAGTTCCCTAGGGGAGGGCCGGACGGGTGACGGAGAAGACGGGGAAAACGGGGGCAGAGGACACCGGGTGCCCGGAGTGCGGGGCGCCGAGGGAGCCGGACCACACGCCGTCCTGCGACTGCACCGAGCGGGCCGCGGAAGCGCTGCACGAGACACGCACGGCCGAGGCGGCAGCGGCGGAGGACTTCGACCCACTGCGGATACGACCGTACGTGGAGATGCGGAACGCACCCACGGGACCGCCGGACGCGCCCGAGGACGTTCTTCCGGGCACGCCGGTGACGAGGCCGGACGCGGCCACAGGGCTGCCGGACACGCCACGAGCACCGCACCTGACGGCGGAGACCGGCGCCCTCGCAGCGGAGACCGGCGCCCCCACACCGGACGGGTCCGCTCCGCGCTCCCGGTCACCGCGCCGTTCCCGCCGTACCGTGCTGCCGGCGGCCGGGGGCGCGGGGATCGCACTCGTCGCGGCGGCCGGTCTCGCGCTGTCCTCCTACCACGAGCCCGCACGGGCCCAGGCGGCCCCAGCGATCAGGCAGAGCATCCCGGACGCCGTCACACCGGGCGCCGCGTCGGCGCCGGCGCCTGCGGTCGCGCCCCGCTCACCGGCCCCGCCCCCGTCCCGGTCCCCGGCGGCAGCATCGGCATCGGCCGATCCGAGCCCGTCCCAGGGCTCCGCTTCCCCGTCCCCGGCCCCGGCGCCCTCCGGCAGCGCGTCCGGCTCCGCCTCCCCCACCCCGTCCGGGACGGTCTCCGGCACCCCGCACACCACGCTCGCGGCGGCACCGGTGCTGCGACGCGGCGACACCGGCCCGCAGGTCACGGAACTCCAGCAGCGGCTGCGCCGGCTGAACCTCTACGGCGACCAGATGAACGGCGTCTTCACCCGCCCGGTGGAGGACGGCGTACGCAACTACCAACTGGCCCGGGGCATCGAGGGCGACATCCTGGGCGAGTACGGCCCGGCTACCCGAGCAAGCCTGGAATCGGAGACCTCACAGCCGTAGCCCGAAGGGGCGCACCGAATCGACACCGCCGACGCACCCCATCCAAGGGGCGCCAGGAACCGCGCGACCGGCCGACGCCGGCCCGCACCCGACCACCGGCCGAGCCACCCCGGACAACGCCCACCGGCGTCCGGCGAAAGACCCCTCCCCCGGCCGAGGCCCACCCGGAGCCCCGCTCAGCCGAGTCGCAACCGCACCGTGCCGGTGTCGTCCGAAGCCTCCACCGCGACCTGCGTAAGGTCGCGGACGACGGCGTCGGGCCCGTGGACCGCGGCGCGCGCCCCCACCCCCACGACTCGCATCCCCGCCGCGCGCCCCGCCGCGATACCCGCGCCGGAGTCCTCGAAGACGACGCAGTCGGCGGGGTCGACGCCCAGTTCGGCGGCGCCCTTGAGGAACCCCTCGGGGTCGGGCTTGCTCGCGCTCACGGACTCGGCGGTGATGCGGACGGCGGGCAGCGGCAGCCGCGCGGCGTTCATGCGCGCGGTGGACAGGGCGTCGTCGGCGGAGGTCACCAGCGCGTGCGGGATCCCGCGCAGGGCGGCGAGGAAGGCGCCCGCGCCGGGCACCTCGGTGACCCCGTCGGTGTCGGCGGTCTCCTCGGCGAGCATCCGGGCGTTGTCGGCGAGGTTCTGCTTCCCGGGCCGGTCGGGGAGCAGGACGGCCATGGAGGCGTGGCCCTGCCGGCCGTGCACGACCCGCATCACCTCGTCGCCGTCCAGCCCGTGCCGCTCGGCCCAGCGCCGCCAGATCCGTTCGACCACGGCGTCGGAGTCGACGAGGGTGCCGTCCATGTCGAGCAGGAGGGCCCGGGCGGTGAGGACGGTGGGCGTGGCGGTGGCCGGCATCGGCAACTCCAGGAACGGAAGAGGTCCCGTGTCGGGGGGGCGGCGGGAGGGACAAGGCGGCCCCGCCCGCCGGTCAGGGAGAACGGGCGGGAGCCACTTTGTTCCCCCACGGTACAAAACCGTTCGGACATGCGCCACCACCCACGGCGGACGTTCATCCGCCGTTCAGCTCAGCCGGCCACGGCCTCGTACAGGCTCCACACGCCGAGCGCCAGCATCAGCGCCGCCGCGATCTGCGTGATCAGCCGCAGCGGTACGCGCTTCATCAGGGCCTTTCCACCGACGATGCCGAGTCCGGCGACGGCCCACAGGCCCAGCACGGCACCGAGGCCGACGGAGAGCGGGGCGTCGTAGCGGGCGGCGAGGTTGGCGGTCATGATCTGGGTGAGATCGCCGAACTCGGCGACCAGGATGAGCATGAAGCCGGTGCCGGCGACCTTCCAGAAGGACTGGTCGGCGGGCTTCCTGACCTCCTCCTCGTCCTCGTCCTTCTTCAGCAGCAGCACCGCGGCCCCGCCGAGGAAGAGGACGCCGGTGACGGCGTGCACTATCTGCTGGGGCAGCAGGGTCAGCACGCTGCCGGCCGCGACGGCGAGCACGACGTGCAGCAGGAAGGCGGCGGCGACGCCCGCGAAGACGTACGAGGCGCGGTAGCGGGTGCCGAGGACGAGGCCGGCGAGCGCGGTCTTGTCGGGCAGTTCGGCGAGGAAGACGATGCCGAAGACGAGCGCCGTCACGGTGATGCTGATCAAGGTTCCTCAATCGGTCGGGCTGCCCCGCCGAGAGTGCGGTACGTCACGCGGTGACACCTCGGCACGGCAGCGCACACGGCGCCCGCGCCGGGGGCACGGGCGTGCACTGCTTGCCGAAGGTCTCGCTGACGGACCTCGATGAGAATCGACGGTCCGCCTCCGGGCGCCGGCTCAGGCTCGCTGAGCAGTATGTCGACGGTCCGGCGAAGAGCTACTCCCCTTCTGCGCCACCCATCGTACGGGATGTGAAGGTTCGGCCGTGAACCTTGTCGTGTCATGCGCACGTCATTAGTTTCTTACCGAGCGCTCACCCCCCGGCAACACGGCCCCGCGAGCATTCCCTCGCCCGCACCCCAACGCCCCCACCCCATAAGGGAGTTACCCATGCCCAAACTCTACGCGCGTCGACGGCTGAGCATACTCGCGGCCCTGACCGGCCTGATAGCCTCCGTCGCCCTGGTCAACTCCCCGAGCGCCTCGGCCGCCCTCCCCACGCCGGTCAGCGCCGCCACCGCCCGCGGCTACCTCGCCCAGCTCACCGTGGCCACCGAGAACCGCACCGGCTACAGCCGCGACCTCTTCCCGCTCTGGATCACCATCAGCGGCACCTGCAACACCCGCGAGACGGTCCTCAAGCGGGACGGCACGAACGTCGTCACCGACTCCGCCTGCGCCGCCACCAGCGGGAGCTGGTACTCCCCGTACGACGGCGCCACCTGGACCGCCGCCTCGGACCTGGACATCGACCACCTCGTCCCGCTGGCCGAGGCCTGGGACTCCGGGGCGAGCAAGTGGACCACCGCCCAGCGCCAGGGCTTCGCCAACGACCTGACCCGGCCGCAACTGATCGCCGTCACCGACAACGTCAACCAGGCCAAGGGCGACCAGGACCCGGCCACCTGGGTGCCGTCCCGGTCCGCGTACGTCTGCACCTACGTCCGCGCCTGGGTCCAGGTGAAGTACTACTACAACCTGTCGGTCGACTCCGCCGAGAAGAGCGCGCTGACGAACTACCTGGCCGGCTGCTGAACCCCGTGGAGCCGGTGACCGCGGGCCCGCCGGGGCCGGCCGTGCGGTGCCCGCGTCGTCGCGGGTACCGCGTGCCGCGTCCCCGCGGGCACCGCGCGTCGCGTCAGGCGGCCGGCCGGCGGCGCACCAGGAAGCCCGCCGCCGCGCCCGCCCCGAACAGCGCGGCCACGGAGACGCCCGTGGCCAGCCAGGTCGCGCCCAGCCACTGGGCGCCGTAGTACCCCAGGGCGACGCTGTACGCGGCCCAGGACAGGCCGGCCAGCGCCGACCAGGGGAGGAAGTCGCGGGCGCGGCGGTGGGCGGCGCCCGCGCAGAAGGAGACGACCGAGCGGCCGGCGGGGGCGAAGCGGGCGAGGACGACCAGCGCGCCGCCGCCCCGGGCGAGGGCGTCGCCGAGACGTTCCTGCGCGGTGGTCAGCCGCCGGGAGCGGGCTATCGCGCGATCCAGGCGGGCACCGCCCCGCCACGCCAGCCGGTAGGCCACCAGGTCACCGAGGACCGAAGCGGTCGCCGCGGAGACGATCAGGGCCAGGATGTCCGGCACCTCGTGCGGGACCCCGCCCGCCGCCGCGCCCGACCCCGCTGCCGCCGCCGTGCCGGCCGTGATGACGAGCACCCCGCTCGGCAGCACCGGCAGGAACACGTCGAACAGCACCGACAGGGCCACCACGGCATAGATCCATGGACCGGCCGCCAGCGACCCCACGCTTTCGAACACCACGACTCCCGACACTCCCCCGTTGACAGCCGTACAGCGTACGCCGGGGGTGTGACAGGAGGTTCGCGGGGGTTTCGGCGGTGCCGGGTCAGGCCGCCAGCGGGGCCTGTTCGGCACCTTCGGCCTCGACCGGCTTCTCGCCGGCCGCGGCCGTGCGCCGGGCGAGGATCCGGTCGAGGCCCAGGGCGCCGGAACCGGTGAAGACCAGCAGGAGGAACGCCCAGCAGAAGAGCACGGACGGCTCGCCGCCGTTCTGGATGGGCCACAGTGCGGCCTGCTGGTGGACGTCGAAGTAGGCGTACGCCATCGAGCCGGAGGCGATCAGCGCGGCTCCGCGGGTGCCGAGGCCCAGCAGCACCAGGCCGCCGGCGACGAGCTGGATCACGGCGGCGTACCAGCCGGGCCAGGTGCCGGCCCCGAGCGTGCCGCCGGTGCCGGCGGCGCCGCCGAGGACGCCGAACAGGGAGGCGGCGCCGTGCACGGCGAAGAGCAGGCCGATGACTATGCGGAAGAGCCCGAGGACGTAGGGCTGAGCGGAGTCGAGACGTGCGGACATGGGGGATTTCTCCTCTTCGGTGTCGGTCGGACCGGCCGTGAAGGATGGCCGGCCGTGGGGGCGGCGGAAACCGAACGAGGGCCCAGGTTAGGCGCCCCTAAGCAGTACTTGCAAGTTCAACATCCAACGCCGAGGACTCCCGCGTCCCGTCACCAGGGCATGACGAGACGGCGGGACGGCGCGCACCCCGACCGGACCGTGGGCGTCCGGTCCGCCGTTCCGCCGGGCCCCGGGCGGCTACCCCCGCACCGCCCGGTCCGGTTCCGCCCGGTCCGGTTCCGCCCGGACCGCGCCCGCGCCCCGCACCTCCAGTCCGTCGAGCAGCTCCGCCGTGGCCCGGGCCACGGCGTCCACCGCCCGGTCGAACACCTCACGGTTGTGGGCGGCGGGGGCCCGGAAACCGGACACCTTCCGCACGTACTGCAACGCGGCGGCGCGCATGTCCTCGTCCGTGGCCTCGCCCGGCAGCGCGGGCGGACGCAGCGTCTTGATGCTCCGGCACATGCCCTCAGTCTGGCGCGCCCCGGCCGGCCCTGCGATGATCATCGACAAGGCGGCCACCGACCCCGGGGCCGACCGTCGGAAGGACAACTCCATGACGAACCCGCTCACCGTCGCCGTACTCGGCCCCGGCGGCACCGGCGGCCTGCTCGCCGCCCTGCTGTCCCGCGCCGGCCACCGCGTCGTCTGCGTGGCCCGCGACGACACGGCCGACACCCTGCGTCGTACCGGCATCACGGTCCGCAGCCCGCAGTTCGGCGACTTCACCGCCCCCGTCGAGGCGGACACCGAGCTGCGCGGACCGGTGGACGCCTGCCTGGTCGCCGTCAAGCACACCGCGCTCGACGCCGCCCTCACCCGGGTCCCGCCCGCCGCCCTCGGCGACGCGCTCGTCGTACCCCTGCTGAACGGCGTCGAGCACCCGGCGGCCCTACGCGCCCGCTACCGCCCCGACCGGGTCGCCCCGGCAGTGATCCGCGTGGAGTCCACCCGGCTCGCCCCGGGCGTGATCGAACACGGCAGCCCCTTCACGGAACTGGAACTGGCCGGGGACGCCGTACCTCGCGCCCGTCTCGACACCCTCGCCGCGCACCTCGGTGCCGCCGGTCCGACCGTCCGCGTGGCCGGGGACGAGACGGCGGCCCTGTGGGCCAAGATGGCCTTCCTCGCCCCGTTCGCCCTGCTCACCACCCGGTACGGCCGTCCGCTCGGCGAGGTCCGCAGCGCTCACCGGGAGGAGCTGGAGGCGCTGGTCGCCGAGACCGCCGCGGTCGGCCGGGCCTGCGGCGTGCCGGCCGATCCGGCCGGCGCCATGGCCCGGTACGACGCCTTCCCGCCGGCCGCCAGGTCGTCCATGCAGCGCGACGCCGAGGCCGGCCGGCCGCTCGAACTGGACGCCATCGGCGGGGCCCTGCTCCGCGCGGCCGGGCGGCACGGCGTACCGGTGCCGGTGACGGCGCGGCTGGTGCGGGAGCTGCGCGACGCCGGCCACTGACACCGGCCACCCGTTCGGATGGACACCGTCCGCTTTCCCCGATCGGACTCGCCCCATAAATTCGAACAGGCGTAGCATTACCACGTGGCTACGACCTATGACTTCCCCAGTGACCTCCTCGCCGGCCAGGAGGAGCTGCATCAGGTCCGGGCCGAGTTGTCGGCCCTGCTCAGGCGGCTTCCCTGGTCGGTGGAGCCGATGGACGGCTTCAGCGACGACAACGGCTGGCGCCAGGTGGAACGGCCCGCGTCCCCCGGCTGGACGGACGACGAGCAGGCCGAGGTGGAGAAGCTGCGGCGCCGCGAGCACGAACTCGCGGTCTTCGTCAGCACCCATCGCTTCTGGAGCGAGGTCGCGGCGGCGGACCGCGTCGAGGCGCGCACCCGGCTGAAGCACTCCCACGGGGAGGCGGCGGCGGAGGGCGGGAGGTAGCGGGCGGGCGCCGCCGAAGCGCGACGGCCCCCGCAGACCTCCGGTGAAGCACGACGGCCCCCCGGAGACTTCTCCGGGGGGCCGGCCGGTGGGCGCGGACGGTTTCGAACCGCCGACATCCTGCTTGTAAGGCAGGCGCTCTACCCCTGAGCTACGCACCCGGGACAGGCCGACAGCCTACATTGCCCGGTGGGCTGCGCCGCAAACCGTTCTCCCCGCCCTCCGGGGCCGGGCGGCGGAGCGGGGGGTTGTCCCCACCCTCGTACGGGTGGCCGCCGGAGCGTCATGCGGGCGCCTACTGCCTAGAGTCGCCGGAGACCGACGTACTCCGGCCCCCCGGTCCGGCGGGCCGGCTCAGGGGGGAACATCCAATGGCCCGTTCCGTTTCCGTCCGTGCCACCGGCGCGGCCGTCCTCACCGGCGCGCTCCTCGCGGGGGTCAGCGCCTGCGGCGCCTCCGCCGCCGACGACGCGCACCCGGACCACCGGTCCTTCGCGCTGCACGGCCACACCCTCACCGTCGACTCCGACGACTCCGCCCTGGAGATCGTCGCCGCGGACGGACAGCGGGCCGGGACCGTCGCCGTGACCCGCTGGTTCGACGCGTCCGTGGTGGGCGGCGGTGACCCCACGGTGCGGTGGTCCATGACCGGCGGCCGGCTCGTCCTGCGCGTGCACTGCTCCGGGATCGTCACCGACTGCTCGGCCCGGCACCGGATCGAGGTGCCCCGCGGGGTCGGCGTGAACGTCGTGAACGAGGACGGCGCCGTGCGGGCCTCCGGGTTCCGGGACCCGCTCAGCGTCCGCGTCAGCGACGGCGCCGTGCACGTCACCGACTCCAGCGGCCCGCTGGACCTGCGGGCCGACGACGGGTCGGTGCGCGCGGAGGTAGCCTCGCGCCGGGTGAGGGCCGCCACGGAGGACGGCCCGGTGGACGTCCGGCTGTCCGGCGCGCCCGACCTCGTGGACGCCCACAGCGACGACGGTTCGGTGACGGTCACCGTGCCCAGGGGCGCCTACCGGGTGTCGGCCGGCGCGGACGACGGGACGGTGTCCGTGTCCGTGCCCCGCGACGACACCAGCCCGCACCGGGTGTCCGCGCACGCCCAGGACGGCGAAGTCACGGTGCGAACGGCGAACTGACCGGCCCGTGTGTTCGTCTTGGACGGGTGGGAGAATGACACCACCCAGGGCGAACCACAGCACGGGAGAGGGATGTGACGGCGACACCGGGCACGCCAGCGACGCGGCCGTACCCGCCGCCGTCCACCGCACGGGCCCGGCACGGGTCCGCCCCGCCGCGGGGCGCCCTGCGGGACGCCCTCACCCTGATGAGCCTGCCCGTGCTGGCCGCGCTCGCGCTGCCCGCCGCGTTCGCCGGCGGCGGCACCCGCCGTTGGTTCGGCGGGCGGGCGGACGGCCGGCGGGCCGACGCGCAGGCCGCCAAGGACGCCGCGGCGGCGGCGTTCTACGAACTCGACACCGCCCAGCGGGATCTGCGGATCTCGATCGAGACCATCACGGCGGTGGACGACTCCCCCGCCGCCCGGCGCGCCGTATCCGACTTCGAGGCGCTGGGCCGCCGGATCGACGAGGCCAGCGGACAGTACATCCAGGCCGTCGACGCCCACGACCTGGACCGCGACGACCTGGAGGCGGGCACGGCCGCCCGGGCGCGGGCCGAGCTGACCGCGGCCCGGGACGAGCTGGTGCGCGTCCGGCAGGACCTGGAGCGGTTCGGCACCTCGCTCGGGCCGCTGCTGGGCACCGCGGAGACCGCGCTGGCCCGGCTGGCACCGGCCGTGGAGCGGGCCCGGCAGTCGCTGCTGGCCGCGAGCAACGCCCTGGACGCCGTACGGGGGCACGGGCTGCGCGCCGACGAGCTGGCCGCGCGGCTGGCGGCCCTGTCGCCGGACCTGACCCGGCTGAACCAGGGTGCCGGGCAGCACGGTGTGGCGCCCACCCTGGAGCGCGCCGAGCGGGTGCAGCGGGAGGCCGGGGCGATCCGGGCGGAGGCCGAGCGGCTGCCGGAGAAGGCCGCCGAGATCGACCACCGGCTGGTCAGCCTGCGCACCAGGGCGCAGGCCCTGACCACGCGCGCCGGTCAGGTGCAGCCGGTGCTGAGCGAGCTGCGGCGCCGGTTCGCCGCCACCTGCTGGCAGGACCTCCAGCACGTGCCCGAACAGGCCGCGGAGAGCGTGCGGCAGGCCGAGCTGAAGCTCCGCGAGGCGCAGGCGGCGCGGGACGCCCAGCGGTGGCCGGACGCCACCTCGCTGCTGTCGACCGTGCGGGCCCTGCTGAACACCACGGACGACGCGGTCTCGGCCGCCGGGGACCGGCTGACCAGGCTGAACGCGGTGCAGAAGGATCCGCATCAGGAGATCGAGCGGACCCGGTTCGCGATCCGGGACGCCCAGCGGCTGGCCATGACGGGCCGTACGACCCCCGATCCGCGGGACGCCCGGCCCCTGGACGACGCGGTGGCCCGGCTGGAGCGGGCGATCGGCACGCTGGAGGGGCGGCACCCGGACTACTGGCACTTCCTGACCGAGACGGACGCGGTGCGGCAGGCGGCGGCCCGGGTGGTGTCGCGGATCCGCGAGGAGCGCGGCACCGGGCACTGAACCGCGCGTGTTGCCGAGTGGGGCGGAGCGGGCGGATATTGAAGTGGACCGATGGCCTCCGCTAGCGCCCGAGGGAGCCGGACATGGCCGCACACGCAGCGCACACGAGGAACGCCGGCGAGCGCCGGCGGACGCAGCTCGACGACCACCTGCCCGTCGACCACCGCCTCAACCGGGTCTACCGGTTCGGCGCGGGCCTGATCGGCGCGTTCCTGATCGTCTTCGGCATCCTCGGCCTGATCGACCACATCGGCTACTTCAACACCGGCGGTAACACCGTCACCGGGCTGAACACCAACGGCTCACTCAGTGTGCTGTCGATCTGCATCGGCGCGATCCTGCTGGTCGGCATGGTGATCGGCGGGAATTTCGCCTCGACCCTGAACATGGTCCTCGGCGTGCTGTTCCTGCTGAACGGCTTCTTGTTCCTCGGCCTGCTGGACACCGACAGCAACTTCCTGGCCTTCAAGATCCAGAACGTGTTCTTCAGCTTCGTCGTGGGCCTGCTGCTGATGACGTTCGGCATGTACGGCCGGGTCGGACACGCCCTGCCCCACGACAACCCGTACTGGCGGGCCCGCCACCCCGAACCCTCCCCGCACGAGCGGCGGGACGGGCAGGAGCGGCAGGACCCGCAGCGGGGTCAGGTGCGGTAGGCGTAGAACGCCGCGCCCGGGTACGAGGCGACGAGGCTCGCTACCGACCTGTTGTAGGTGTTGGTCGAGTGATAGCTCACGTACGGCACGCCGCGGCGGTCGCGGTACGTGACGATCATGGAGTGGTCCTTCGACCCGTCCCGGTTGAAGTCCATCTGGAGGACGTCACCGACGTCCAGCTGGTAGACGTTGGCCAGGCTGGTGACCCGCTTGGAGGACAGGGCGAACCAGGAGAACTCGTTGACCCCGACGAACGAGTCCGACTGGATGTCGGAGTTGCCGAACCACTTGTGGAAGTCGTTCGTGTAGCCGGGTACGTGCTTCCAGCCGCCCGCCTTCAGGGACTGGCTGACGAAGTTGGTGCAGTCGCCGCCGGCCCCCTGCCCGTTGAAGTCCGGGTAGGCCGGGTTGTACCTGTTCCAGTACTTGGCCGCGTACGCCGCCATGGCCTGGTAGTCGTAGCCGGACGCGGAGAAGTTCTTCGCGTTGGCCGGCGCGGGCCAGTTGGTGGCCGAGCGGACCGCGCTCGGCGGCCCGTCGTCCTCGCCCGCGGTCTTCACCTTGGCCACGGACGGCTTGGCGACCTGGTTCACCGCGAGGTAACCGTCGTCCGTGTCACGGATGCCGGTCAACTGCCAGTTCCCGTGCCGGTCGGCCGTGAAGGTCAGCTCGTGGTGCGCCTGGAAGCCGGTGGACTTCGGGCCCTTGGTCGTTGCCTTGTCGTAGGACAGCGCCGTGTTCTCGGTGACGGCCACCTTCGCGTGCCGGCCCGTGACCCGGGTCGCGTCCAGCGTGACCTTGGTGCTTCCCCCGCCGTACGTCTCGCCCAGCCGGGCCAGCCGGCTGCGGCGCTCACGCAGCTCGCCCAGCGCGGACGTCTGCTCGCGGGTCTGCCCGCCGGACAGGCGCACCGATCCCGAGAAGCCGGACGTGTGCCGGGTGCCGGCCTTGCCGGCGCCCTCCACGAGAGCCTGCGTGCGGTCGGTGAAGACCGCGTCGGCCAGCCGCTGGAAGGTCGCCTTGGTGGCCGCGTCCACGGTCGGATCGTCGGTCACCGCCGCCCCCGCGCTCCAGTTCGGCACCAGGGCCACACCGGCGACCACCGAGGCGGCGGCCGCGGTGACTATGGCCGCGCGGCTCCGCTTACGGCTCAGTCTTCTTGATTTCAATGATGTTTCCCCTCTACGCCGGTACACCTACCGGGGAGGGGCATCTTCGCACGGCGCGGGCGCCGGTTGTGAAGGGGGTTGCACAAGTGGAATCAGCGGCGTGCGCCGGTCACTTGACGACCGTCGACCAGTCCGGCGACTGGGCGGGGTCGAGGCTGCGCAGGGCGGCCAGGGTCTGCGGCTTCTGCACGTCGAGCCAGTCGGACAGCTCCTTGAAGGACACGCACTTCACGCCCTTCTTGGTGCAGACGTTCTTGACCACCTGGTCGATGGACCGCATGTAGATGCCACCGTTCCAGTCCTCGAAGTGGTTGCCGATGAACAGGGGTGCCCGGCTGCCGTAGTACACGCGGTTGAAGCCGGCCATGTAGGAGTCGACGGTCTGCTGCTCCCACTCGGGGTACTTGGCCGGGTCGCCCTTGGTCTCACCCTCGGACTGGTTGTAGAGGAAGTTGAAGTCCATCGACAGGCCCTGGTACTTGCCGCTCTCGTACGGCAGCATCTGGAGCGGGAAGTCCCAGATGCCGTTCTTCTTCGACGGCCATATCTGGAAGTCGCCCGGTGAACTGGCGTCGTAGCGCCAGCCGTAGCTCTTGATGGCCTTCAGCAGGTTCTTCTGGCCCTCCAGGCAGGGCGCCCGGCCCCCGGTGACCTCCTGCTTGAAGTCGAACGGCAGCGGGGGCAGGTCCTTGAAGCCGGTGTTGGTCTTCCAGTGCTCCACGAACGAGAAGAACTGGTCGATCTCGCTCTTCCACTCCCGCACGCTCCAGTCGCCGCCGCCCTTGGCCTCGCAGAAGTGACCGTTGAAGTGCGTGCCGATCTCGTCGCCGTCCTTGTACGCCTCGCCAAGCTGCTCCAGCGTGGTGCGTATGTGGTCGTCGGTGGCGTAGTCGATCGCGGCGTCGCCGGGCGAGTGCATGGGGCCGCGGTAGAGCGACTTCTTGCTCTTGGGCAGCAGGTAGATGCCGGTGAGGAAGAACGTCATGTGGGCGTCGTACTGCTCGGCCAGCTCCCGGTAGTGCGAGAACAGGTGGTCGCCGCCCTCCAGCGCGCCGTCCCAGGAGAACACCACGAACTGCGGCGGCGTCTCCCCCGGTTTGAGCGGCACCGGCTTCAACTGCCCCTTCTGCGGGCCCGTGTACGAGGTCGAGCCGTCACCGAGGATCTTGGTCCTGCCGTCCCAGCTCGGGCTCGGCGTCGCCTTCGGTGCGGCCGTGGGCTTCCGGTCCGCGGAGGCGGTCGGCGTGGTGCTGTCCGAGCGGGACAGCACCAGGAAACCGGCCACCAGCGACGCCACGACGAGGAGCGCCGCCAGGGCGGTCAGCAGTTGGGGCCGGGTGGGGCGGGGTGCACCGCGGCGACGGGGGGCGCGACGGCGGCCTGACGACGACATCTTGCGGGGCATGCGCGGCTCATTCTGGGGAAGGGGAAGGTGGGCAGGTCTCAGCCGAGGCCCGTCGCGGCCGACCAGAGGGTGTACGGGACGCTGTCGGCGGACGTGCCGGCCAGTCCGTCGAGCGGCAGCGGCTCCAGGGACCTGGCCAGGTCGATCCGGTAGACGACGATCGCGGTGGACACGGAGTCGGCCGTGCCGACGTACCAGGCGGCGGTGTCCTTCTCGGTGGTGCCGGCCCTCCCCGACACCCCGGTCCGGCCGGCCGCCGCCCCGGGATGGGCGGTGCGGAAGGAGTCGGCGAGCGCCTCGGTGACCTCCTCGGCCACCTGCGCGCCGACCGCCCGCCTGGCGTGCGGGACGGTCAGGGCGACCGGGGCGCCGTTGCGGGTGATGCGGCGCACCGAGTACGGCTCGGTGTGGGTGCCGCCGGCCGCGAACGTGGCGTAGCCGCTGGCCATGCGGATCGCACTCGGCGTGGAGTTGCCCAGCGACAGGGCGGGCACCTGCGGGCCGATGCTGGAGGACAGCAGCCCGGACGCCTCGGCGGTCCGGCGCACCGTGGTCAGGCCGGCGTCCATCCCCAACTGCATGAACGGGGTGTTCACCGACCGGGCCATCGCCTCGCGCAGCGTGATCCGCCCGTACGACGTCCCGCCGTCGTTGTGCGCGGCGACCTTCTTGCCGCTGCGGTCCCAGTAGGGCCCCTCCGGGGTGGTGACGGGCACGCCGTCGTCGCCGTCGTACACGGACTCCGGCGTGACGGGCGTGGCGGGGCCGCCGCGCGAGGTGTGGACGCCGTGTTCGAGTCCGGCGGCGTAGACGAACGGCGTGAACGCGGTGCCGGCCGGGACGGTGGTCGCGTTGGAGTCGTTGTAGCCCTGCTTACGGTGGTCCGGGCCGCCGTAGACGGCGAGGACGCGCCCGTCCGCGGCCACCGAGGAGCCGCCGTAGTGGGCGTTCGCCGCCACCTTCGCGTCGTTCCGCCTCGCCTGCTCACGGGCCTTGGTGACGGCGTCGGTCAGCGCCTTCTCCCGCTTGCGGTCGAACGTCGTGTAGATCTGGTAACCGCCCAGGTCGAACTGTTTGTCCGTAAGATGCGCGGCCTTCTTGGCGTACTGCGACGCCAGCTCCATCAGGTAGTCGCTCTGCTCACCGGTGTCGTACAGCGGGTTGCTCTTGAGCGGCTCGGGGAACTCGGTGTACTTCGCCCGTTCCTGCGGCGACAGTTTGCCGATCTTGACCATGCGGTCGAGGATCCAGGACCAGCGCTCCACCGCCCGCGCGTGGTTGGCCTTGCCGAGCGTCGGGTCGTACAGGCCGGCGCCCTTGAGCAGCGAGGCGAGCATGGCCGCCTGGGAGGCGTTGAGCTTGCCGACGTCCTTGCCGTAGTACGCCTGCGCCGCCCGCTGGATGCCGTAGGTGCCGCGGCCGAACCAGCTGGTGTTGAGATAGCCCTCGAGGATCTGGTCCTTGCTCATCGCGTTGTCGAGCTTGAGGGAGATCATCGCCTCGGTGAATTTGCGGCTTACCGTCTGATTCTGTGTGAGATAAACGTTTTTGACGTACTGCTGGGTGATGGTGGACCCGCCCTCGGTGTCCCCCTCGCCCAGCGTGCGGAACAGCGCCCGGGTGATGCCCTTGGCGGATATCCCCGGGTCCGAGTAGAAACTCTCGTTCTCCGCCGCGAGCACCGCCCAGCGGACGTCCGGGGGTATGTCCCGCAGCGGCATCGCCTGCCGCTGCACCCAGCCCGTCCGGGCCATGGGCGTACCGTCGGACCAGAAGTAGACGTTGTCCTGTTGCGTCGCGTACGAATTGAGATTGCTCGGTATGTCCGTCATCGCGTACGCGGTCACGAGGAAGGTGCCGAGCAGTCCGAACGAGGTCAGGAAGGCGCCGACCCACTGGCGCCAGGAGGGTATCCAGCGCCGCCAGCCGACCCGGCCGCGGCGCGGGTAGACCGGCTTCAGCCGGCGCGCGTACGGGGCCACGCGGCGCGCGTACGGGGCCAGCGGGCCGACCAGAGGGGCGAGGGCGGCGGCGGCGCGCTCACGGGCGGCGGAGAGGCCGGAGGCGCGACCCCCGGAGGCGCGACCCCCGGAGGAACGGCCGGAAGCATCCGCCGGGGGGCCCTCGGCGGAGCGCGCGCCACGCCGTCGCTCCGCCCGGCCGCCGGCCGGGGCGGACCGCTCGGGCGGCGGCGTGACCCGCAACTGCATGGTCTCGTCCGCCCTGAGGGCGTCCACTCTCAGATGCAGGGTCTCGTCGGCCTCCTGCGGCTTCTCGCCCCGGCCATCCCCCATGGAGCCGCCTTCCCCCTGCGACGCGTCGGTCACGCCTGCGTCCCCCTCCGCACTAGGTCTTGCTCGCGCGGGTGAGCTGAGCATCCTCGCAACGGCATTCACAAATTATCAGTAACGTTTTCGAATGCCCTGCACATATGCCGGATAGTAAGCAACACTCATAGAACATTGAGATGCCCTCCAGGGGTCCTTGACGACTAACCTGGGCTCATGCCTCGCTACGAGTACCGCTGCCGGACCTGCGGCGACACCTTCGAACTGAACCGCCCGATGGCGGAGTCCGCCACCCCCGCGAGCTGCCCCGCGGGCCACGACGACACGGTCAAACTCCTGTCGACGGTGGCCGTGGCCGGCGTCTCCCGCACCCCCTCCCCATCCCCGACGCCCCGCGCCGGCGGAGGCGGTGGCGGTGGCGGTGGCGGTGGCGGTGGGTGCTGCGGCGGAGGGTGCTGCGGCTGAGCGGAGGCGATTGCCAACGGACGGTTGCCAACAAGTGTTTGCCGACACCCGTTGGCAAACAGGTGATCGCCAACAAATGATTGCCAACAAGTGACTGCCAACGGGCGTCGGCCTACAGGCGTTGCCCTACCACCGTAGGCCAACACCTGTAGGCAAACATCTGTGGGCCTACAGGTGTTGGCCAACCGTCGTTGACCCGTGCACGGCCCCCGCCGCCCCCGCCGCCGCCAGGAACTCCCGCAGGATGCGCTCCCCGGCCAGCACTCCCCGCTCCGGCAGCGCGCTGACGTGCGGCGCGCTCCACGTGATGTCGGCCAATTCGCCGTGGCCGGGGCGCCAGCCCCGGTCGGCGGCCAGCAGCAGGTCCGCGTCGAGCAGCGAGTCCCCCGCCGCCAGCGTCAGCTCCGCGCCGGTGCGGCGGGCGACCTCACGGACGGCCGCGCTCTTGGTGAGCGGCTTCGGCACGGCGTAGATCTTGCGGCCCTGGAGCGAGACGGTCCAGCCCCGGTCCTCCGCCCACACCGCCAGCTCCTTGACCCACTCCTCGGGCAGCAGCTCGCGCTCGACCACGAGGTAGGCGAACAGGTCCTCGGCGACCCGCTGCCTGCGCACCCAGACCGGGTCGGCGGACCTCAGCAGGTGCTCGCGGATCTCCTCCAGCGGTGCGCACTCGTCGGCGAGCCGCGCCTGCACGGCCGCGTGCCAGCCGGCGTCGGTGACCCCGTCGACCAGGAGGTGGCCGCCGTTGGCGCAGATCGCGTACTTCGGCGGTGGCCCGGGCAGGTTGATGCGCTGGTACTGCTTGCGCGTCCGGGTCGTGGTCGGCACGAAGACGGCCGCGTCGCCGAGGTCGGTCAGCAGCCGGGCCGCGGTCTCCGTCAGGTAGGACAGCGGTCGCGCCTCGTGCACCTCCACGCACAGCAGTCGGGGTGCCCGAGCGTCCGGCATGGTCAGCGCGAGGGCCGCGGCGGAGTAGATCAGCGTACGGTCGAGGTCGCTCGCCACCAGCACCGGCATCACGCGGTCACCGCCCGGCCGTCGGCGCCCGTGGCACCGCGCGTGTACTGGGGGTGGATCAGCCCGACGCAGGTGTACGGCAGGCCGTCGACCTCCTCGACCGGCACCCCGCGCTGCCCGGCGAGCAGCCGGACGTGGTCCAGGTCGGCGCCGGCGCCGGCCCGCGCGAGGATCTTCCACGGCACCCGGCGCAGCAGCACCCGGGTGGTCTCGCCGACGCCGGGCTTGACGAGGTTCACGTCCTGGATGCCGTACTCCTCGCTGATGTGCTCCACGGCCCGCCAGCCCGCCCAGGTGGGCGAGCGGTCCTCGGCCATCAGTTCCCCGGCCGCCGCGCCGACCGAGCCGGCGACCTCCGGGAAGCGGGCGGAGACGGCGTCGAGGAAGGCTCCGGAGACGTCGGAGCCGGCGAGTTCACGGTAGAACTTGGCGCCGTGGAAGTCGTCCGGGCCGACCAGGTCGGCGCGCAGGACGGTGCGGGAGACCAGGCCGGACACCGTGGAGTTGAGGCAGGCGGAGGGGATGAGGAAGTCCTCGCGGGTGCCGTAGGTGCGTACGCAGGCGCCGGGGTCGGCGAGGACGGCGATCTCCGGGTCGAAGCCCGTGATGCCCTCCTTCTCCTCGAACTCCTCGACGGCCTGGGCGAGTTCGCGGGTGATGGCGCCCTTGCCGGTCCAGCCGTCCACGAAGACGACGTCCCGGGGGTCGTGGTGGGCGGCGAGCCAGCGCAGCGCGTTGGCGTCGATGCCCCGGCCCCGGACGATGGAGACGGCGTAGTGCGGCAGGTCGAGGCCGTGCCGGAACCGCGCCCAGCGGCGCATGAGGATGCCGACCGGGGTGCCCGCGCGGGCGAGGGAGACCAGCACCGGGCGCGGCGAGCGCTCCGCCAGGACCAGTTCCGTCACGGCGCCGGCCGCCCGGGCGATCCGCGCGGCCGAGGCGTCCAGGGCCGCGTGGAACAGCCGCTGGTACTGCTCGCTGGGCTGGTACTCCACCGGCAGCGACTCGGCGTAGTGCGCGCCGCCGCCCTGGATGGCCTCCTCGCGCTCCTCGGTCGGCGCCTCCAGGGTGACGTCGGAGAGGTCCTGGAGCAGCCAGCCGACCTCCTCGGGCGCGTACGAGGAGAATGCGGGGCCGCGGAGGGGCTCGGGCAGCATGGCCGGCCTTTCGGGTGCGTGCGGGACGTAGGAGGGGACGACCGCGAGCAGGACGTGCGGGACGTGCGCGGCGAGGCGGGCGAGGAGGCCGTCGGGCGCGTGCAGGGCGGGGGTGTCGGCGGCCGAGTCGACCACGGCGACGACGGCGTCGAAGCCGGCGCCGGCGACGTTGTAGGCGTAGCGCTCGCCGGGGCCGTCGGCCGGGTCGTCGTGGGCGGGGAAGACGAGGCGGGTGCGGATGGCGTAGCCGGGGTCGTCGACCGCGAGCACGGGCGAGCGGGTGGTGGTGGAGAACCGCACGTCGGCCGGCAGGAGCCGTTCCAGCTCGCGGGCGAGGCGCAGCGGGGTGTACATCAGCTCCTCGGACCCGAGCACGAGGACGCGGCCGGCGCCGGCGGGCAGCGCCTCGGCCAGTCGGGTGGCCATGGCGGGCAGCGCGGTGTCGAGGCGGGTGCGGTGGGCGGGGGTGAAGCCGTGCCGGCCGCCGTCGGGGAGGCCGGGGGGCCAGTGCAGGTCGACCCGGGCGGCCCGCTCCGGCCGGTGCGCTTCTCCCGGGGTGCGGGGGGAGGCGTCGGGCGCGGACGGGGCGTCGGCGGCGGACGTGTACCGCGCGACCAGTTCCTGGCCCTTCTCCAGCACCCCCTCCGGCAGCCGCACGGTCCCGGACGCGGCGGCGACGAGGTCCACCCGCGCCCCGATCTCAGCGGCGAACCGTTCCATCCGGGCGGTGTCCTCGGGCGCGCGCATGTCCACCAGCGCGACCACCACATAGCGCCGCCGCGGATACCGTTCATGCAGGTCACGGATGGTGTTCAGGACCGTGTTCCCGGTGGAGAACTCGTCGTCCACCAGAATCAGCGGCCCGCTGCCGGACAGCAGCCCGGGATCCTCGGGGAGCAGCAGATGGGACGTGGCGTGGGAGTGCGACTCCTCGAAGCCGCCGGCCCGGGCGACGCCGGCCACCGGCCGGCGCGTGGAGTGCAGGTACGGCGCCGTACCGAGGCCGTCGGCCACCGCGTGGCCCAGCCCGGTCGCGGTCTCCGCGTAGCCGAGGACGACCGCGGTGGCCGCCTCCGTCCCGCCGAGCAGCCCGGCGACCCGGCGGCCCAGCCGGAACCCGTGGTCGTAGACCACGGCCGGCGACTGCGGGACGTGCTTGCCGAGGACGTTCGAGACCAGCAGGTGGGCCCGCTTGGGGTTGCGGCGCAGGGCGAGTCCGAGCAGGGCCGGCAGCCCGTCGTCGCCCGTGAGTCCGACCCCGAGTCGCTCGGCGACCCAGCTACCGGACCAGACCCCGTCGTTCACTGCGTTCTTCATGCGTTCCTTGGAGAGAGGTGGGAAAGGTCAGCCGGGTATGCCGGCGGCGAGCAGCTCCACGAAGCCGACGTCCTCGTTGGCGACGCCGAACACCTCGGCGCGCAGCAGGGTCCGCTCGGCCCAGGCGCGGTGCGGCTTCACCTCGTTCATCTTGTTCGTGTAGGCCGACCTGAGGACACCCCCGCCGCCGCGTTCGGGCCGCAGGATGTCCCGGGCGTCGCTGAACTCCTCGTGGCTGACCACGGAGAGCGCGTGGACGGGCAGGACGTGGGAGGGGTGGATGCAGGTCTTGCCGAGGAGACCGTTGGCCTGGTCGAGGGAGATCTCGCGGAGCAGGCCGTCCATGGCGTGTTCGATGAGCTTCTCGCGCAGCTCGACGGCCTGCATCTCCAGGAAGGGGCTCTGCCGGAGCTGCGGCTTGAACATGCGCTCGGAGACGCGGAAGTACTCCCAGACCGGGCCGGTGACGGTGAAGCCGGTGCCGTCGGCGCGGCCGAGCATGTTCACGACGTCGGCGATCACGGAGGCGACGATCCGGACGTCGTAGGCCGTCATGTCGGGGGCGCGGCGCAGGCCGTAGGAGGAGCAGAAGTCGGTCACGCCGAGGCGGAGGGCCAGCACCCGCTCGCGGTACTTGTCGACCGCGCGGAATATGCCCTCCAGGGTGTCCACGCGGGACTCGAGGTAGAGCAGTTCGGGGGATTCCAGGACCGGCATGGCGAAGAGCCGCCGGCCGGCGGCGGCCTCGGCGACGGTCAGGGCCTCCAGGAACGGGATGCCGCGTTCCCCGGTGAACTTGGGCAGCACGAAACCGGACAGCAGGCGCACGGCCGGGCCGAGGCGCCGGGCGAGGTCGGGGATCTGTTCGGGGGTGCGCACCCGGATGAACAGCAGGGGCAGTTCCACGCCGGGCCGGGCGGCATGGGCGGCGAGGGCGGCGAACTGGCGGACGAGGTTCTCCTCGCCCGCCGCGACGTCCGCGTCGCCGATCGAGTCCTCCAGGCAGAGCACCATCGAGACCACGCCGTGGCCGGCCTGTCTGACGATGTCGTCGGCCAGCCGGGGCCGGGTGGCCGGGCTGTACAGCGTGGCGCCCAGGGCCGCGGAGAGCAGCCGGGCCGGGGAGTCGGCGGTGAACGCGCACGGCTCCCGGTGGAAGAGGCGCTGACGCACCTCCGGGGCGATGTGCCCGAAGTGACGCATGAGACTCCCTCTGGGGTGCGAGCCGAGTCTGAGGATTCGGTAAAGGGTGGCCGGTAATAGTACGTAGGGATCCATGTCGGGAGTTCCCGGTGGGCATGAATTTCCGGTAACCCGCCCATGTCGGCGCCTCGGCCCCCCGCATTGTCGTGAGCAGGACCGAGAGGGCAGGATGACCGCATGACGCACGCGATGCTGAAGGGGTCGAACGTCCCGCTGGAGGCCACCACGGTCCGCGCGGTGCTGCGCTGGACGCCGGGGCGGGAGGTCCCGGACGTGGACGCCTCGGCGCTGCTGCTGGGCCCCGACGGCCGTGTGCGCTCCGACGAGGACTTCGTCTTCTACAACCAGCCCCGGCACCCCTCCGGGGTGGTGTGGCGGCTGGGCAAGAAGCGGATCGCCGAGGGGCTGACCGACACGATCCAGACAGACCTGCCCGGTGTCGAACCGAGCGTCGGCCGGATCCTGCTGGTCGCCTCCGCCGACGGTGTCCCCTTCGACCGGGTGCCGGCGCTGTGCATCCTGCTGTACGACGCGGGGGCCGCCGACGGGGAGCCGCTGGCCCGGTTCGACATCAAGCCGGAGACCGGTGCGGAGACGGCGCTGATCTGCGGGGAGCTGTACCGGCGCGGGGAGGGGTGGAAGTTCCGCGCGCTGGGCGAGGGCTACTCGAACGGGCTGAAGGGGCTCGCCACCGACTTCGGGATCTCGGTGGACGAGTCGGAGGGGACGGCGGAGGAGTCCCAGGAGGAGTGGACGCCCGCCGGGCCGGCGTCCCGGCCGCTGCCCCCGGAGCTGCCGGCGTCCGTGGTGCCGGCGCAGGAGGCGTACGGCTACCCGCAGCCGGCTCCGCAGACGCACCCCCGGCCGATGCCGGTTCCGCTGCCGGCGACCGTGGGGCTGGACCCGCACTTCCGGCTGCCGCCGCAGGGCCCGCAGTTCCTCGGGCGGTAGGGGCGGCGCCTACGGGCCCGCCACCGGGGTGACTACCGGTCGACCTTGGTCTTGTAGCCCCGGCCCCACTGCAGTCCCCAGCCGTACAGGCGGTCCAGTTCGCCCTGGAAGCCGTAGACGAACTTGACCTCCCGGCGGACGACGAGTTCGCCCTTCACGTTCTCGATCATGACCACGGCGCAGGAGCGGGCCTGGGGGTGGCGTTCGTCCAGGCCTATCTCGATGCGGGGGCCGTTGCTCGGGTAGAGGGTGACGATCGCGTGGGTGCGGTCGAAGGCGGGCGTCCGGTCGTAGATGTAGACGAAGACCAGCAGCCGCTTGAGCGCGTCCCGGTGGTCGAGATTGACGTACATCGTCTCGCCGGATCCCGAGCCGAACCGGTCGTCGCCGCTGAGTTTGATGTACGGCGGGGCGTTGACGTCGCCGAGGTAGCCGCCGAGGGGCTGGACGACGCCCTTGGTGCCGTCGGCCAGTTCGTACAGGCAGCCCAGGTCGAGGTCGACGTCGACCATGCTCTGCCCGTGGCCGAGGATCTCCGGGGGCTTCAGTGCCTTGAAGGGGTGCCGCAGCAGGCTGGGGCGCCGGCTCCCGTCGAAGTCGGAGGTGCGCATTCGCCAGGTGAGGTTGACGCGCAGGTGGCCGGTGGCCGCGTCCTGCTTGGTGAGGGACACCGCCTGGTGCCGTCTGGTCAGCTCGATGGCGTTGGTCGCGTTGCCCGAGTCGAAGTCGGCGGTTCGCCCGCCCAGCAGTCCGTCGAAGAAACCCATTCCCGCCCCCAGGTACTCGCGTGCTCGTCCAGACGCCGTCGGGGCGGCCGACCCGCGTCGGCCGCCCCGCTCAGAGCGTTCCTCACCCGCGGGGGTGTCACACCCCGGAGGAGACCTCGGCCTTGTCGCCGGTGCCCTCGCCGGCCGCGGCCAGCGCGCGGTTGCGGCGGACGGAGGACCAGAACGACCAGGCGATCAGGATGACGCCGACGAGGCCGGTGATGACCTCGTTGATCTCGTACCGGATGGTGACCATGAGGATGATGGCCAGGGCGCCGATGGCGTAGTGGGCGCCGTGCTCCAGGTAGACGTAGTCGTCGAGGGTGCCCTGGCGGACCAGGTACACGGTCAGCGACCGGACGTACATCGCGCCGATGCCGAGGCCGAGGGCCATCAGGACGATGTCGTTGGTGATGGCGAAGGCGCCGATGACGCCGTCGAAGGAGAAGGACGCGTCCAGGACCTCGAGGTAGAGGAACATGAAGAACGCGGCCTGGCCGGCCAGGACGACCGCCGAGCGCTGCTTGCCCGAGCGGGCGGCCTCTTCCTCCTCCTCGTGCTCGCGCTCCTCCGCTTCCTCGAGCCTGTCCTCGAAGTAGCCGGAGAGGCCGCCGACGACCATGTAGGTGATCAGGCCCGCGATGCCGGCGATCAGGACCGTCTGGGCCTTGTCGGCGTGGGCGCCGCCGTGCTGGTGGGCGTGGGCGGCGAAGGTGAAGGAGGTGATCAGCAGGACGACGAGGGAGATGCAGACCGCCAGCATGTCGACCTTGCCGAGCTTGGCCAGGGGCCGCTCGATCCAGCGCAGCCACTGGATGTCCCGGTCCTCGAAGATGAAGTCGAGGAAGATCATCAGCAGGAACATGCCACCGAAGGCGGCGATCGCCGGGTGCGCGTCGGTGACGAGCTGCTGGTAGCGGTCCTTGTCGTTGAGCGCGAGGTCGACGGCCTGGAGCGGGCCCATCTTGGCCGTGACCGCCACGATGACGACGGGGAACACCAGCCGCATACCGAACACCGCGATGAGAACGCCGACCGTGAGGAAGATCTTCTGCCAGAAGGCACTCATCTTCTTCAGGATGCCGGCGTTGACCACCGCGTTGTCGAAGGAGAGCGAGATCTCCAGGACGGCGAGGATCGCCACGATGCCGAAGGCGGTCCACCCCCCGTAGAACACCGCAGCGACCAGACCGAGCGCGGTAATCGCGAACGACCAGCCGAAGGTTTTCAGAAGCACTGGCTACCCCATCATCTGTCGGGGGCTCCTCCCAGACGCTGTCTGGGGCAGGGCCTCCCCCATGCCGTACGCGGCTTTACGAAACGTTGACTCCGAAGTCTAGAGCGATACCCCGGAGGCCCGACGCGTACCCCTGTCCGACGGCGCGGAACTTCCACTCGCCCTGGTACCGGTACAGCTCGCCGAAAATCATGGCGGTCTCGGTGGAGGCGTCCTCGCTGAGGTCGTAGCGGGCCAGCTCCTGGCCGTCGGCCTGGTTCACGACGCGGATGAAGGCGTTGGAGACCTGGCCGAAGGTCTGGCCGCGCTCGTCCGCCATGTGGATGGAGACCGGAAAGACGATCTTCTCGCACCGGGCCGGCACCTTGCCGAGGTCCACCAGGACCGACTCGTCGTCGCCCTCGCCCTCACCGGTGAGGTTGTCCCCGGTGTGCTCGACGGAGCCCTCAGGGCTCGTGAGCTGGTTGTAGAACACGAAGTACTCGTCGCCGAGCACCCGGTTGGTGCCGTCGCACAGCAGCGCGCTGGCGTCCAGGTCGAAGGGGGCACCGGTGGTGGACCGCGCGTCCCAGCCGAGCCCGATCAAGACGTTGGTGAGGTTCGGTGCGGCCTTGGAGAGGGAGACGTTGCCTCCCTTGGCGAGCGTGACGCCCATGATGCTGGTCCTCCCCTGGTGGTGCCTGCCTGGTTGTGCTGCGCGTCCGGCGCCGCCCGTCGAACGGTGCGGCGCCGGGGCGGGAGCGGATCGGTGTCAGACGTTGACGCCGAAGTCCTGGGCGATGCCGCGCAGACCCGAGGCGTAGCCCTGGCCGATGGCGCGGAACTTCCACTCCGCGCCGTTCCGGTACAGCTCGCCGAAGACCATGGCGGTCTCGGTGGAGGCGTCCTCGCTGAGGTCGTAGCGGGCGATCTCCTGCTGGTTGGCCTGGTTCACCACGCGGATGAAGGCGTTGCGGACCTGGCCGAAGGACTGCTGGCGGTTCTCGGCCTCGTAGATCGACACCGGGAAGACGATCCTCTCGACGTCGGCCGGGACGCCGGCCAGGTCGACCTTGACCTGTTCGTCGTCGCCCTCGCCCTCACCGGTGATGTTGTCGCCGGTGTGCTCGACGGACCCGTCAGGGCTCTTGAGGTTGTTGAAGAAGACGAAGTGCTGGTCGCTCGCGACCTTGCCGGAGTTGTTCAGCAGCAGCGCACTGGCGTCGAGGTCGAAGTCCGTGCCGGTCGTGGTGCGCACGTCCCAGCCCAGACCGACGATGACGGCGGTCAGGCCCGGGGCCTCCTTCGTCAGGGATACGTTGCCGCCCTTGCTGAGGCTGACTCCCACGGGTCCTCCATGTGGTGTTCGGGGGCGGGGGCCCCGTCGTTCTTCGGATATGGGATCAACGTGCCGATCCTAGTGACGGGTTCCCGCCCCCCGCAGACCATGAGCATGGGAATCCGGCGGTTCCTGGCCGCCGGACGGCTCAGCGGGCGTCTCAGAGGGCGTCGAGTGCCTTGACGTATTCGCCCAGGTCACGGGCGTCCGGCAGGCCGTTGACCACGGTCCACCGCACGATGCCCTCCTTGTCGATGATGAAAGTGCCCCTAACGGCGCAGCCCTTGTCCTCGTCGAGGACGCCGTACGCGCGCGAGACCTCGCCGTGCGGCCAGAAGTCGCTCAGCAGGGGGTACTCGAAGCCCTCCTGTTCGGCGAAGACGCGCAGGGTGTGGATGGAGTCGTTGGAGACGGCGAGCAGCGTGGTGTCGCGGTCCGAGAACCGCGGCAGGTTGTCGCGCAGCTCGCACAGCTCGCCGGTGCACACGCCGGTGAAGGCGAAGGGATAGAAGAGGAGGACCACGTTCTTCTCGCCGTGGAACTCCGAGAGCCGCACGGTCCGGCCGTGGTTGTCCTTCAGCTCGAAGTCGGGCGCCTTGTCTCCGACCTGGATCGCCATCGTCGTGCATCCCTTCGGTGGGCTGTCGGGGGAGGAGGGCACAGCAAACGCCGTGGTCCACCCTACGCAGCGATCCCCCGGAGGTTACGGACGGGCCGGGCGTTCCCGGCCCGTCCGTGGGTGACGACGCGGTCACTTCTTGGACTTGGCCGCCTTCGGCGTCGCCAGACGGCTGCCGCTCCAGTCCTTGCCGACACTGACGCTCTTGGCCGCGGTCAGGCCTGCCGTCGTGGCGGCGTCCTGGATGTCGCTCGGCTCCACGTACCCCGAACGGCCGGTCTTCGGCGTGAGGAGCAGGATGATGCCGCCCTCTTCGATGTACGTGGTGGCATCCACCAGCGCATCCGTCAGGTCGCCGTCGTCATCACGGAACCACAGCACAACGGCGTCGGCCACGTCGTCGTAGTCCTCGTCCATGAGGTCGCCCTCGATGGCTTCCTCGATGGCCTCGCGGAGCTCCTGATCGACGTCGTCGTCGTAGCCGATCTCCTGGACCACCTGCCCGGGCTGGAACCCCAGCCTGCCGGCAGGGTTCGTCCGCTCCTCCGCGTGGTCCGCGGTCGCGCTCACGGGGTGCCTCCTGATCTTGTCTTGGGAATATCTCAGCCACGCGCGTGCGCGAAGCATTGGCCGTAGTCCACACGGGCGGGGCGGATCGCGCAAGTACCCGGCCCTCGGGACCGCCGAAACGGTGACGATCCCGGCCGGGTCGCCGCAACTTCTGGCACCGTATCCCGATTCTACGTAACCCACCTCACACCGATGTGCCCCGTTTGTACCGTTCGGAATCATCCGCAGACACGTCACTCGAACGACTTTGCCAAGCGCGTCACACCCCGGGCGTATCGTTGCGTTTTGACCGGTGCGGATGACGTACGCCCTCCCCAGGTACACGATGGGGACGGCGTAGGCAGGCGCAGAAACTGGCCCTCTCACAGGTAAGGAACAGCGTGGCTTCCGGATCCGATCGTAATCCGATCATCATTGGCGGCCTTCCGAGTCAGGTTCCTGACTTCGATCCCGAAGAGACCCAGGAGTGGCTCGACTCCCTGGACGCCGCCGTCGACGAGCGCGGCCGGGAGCGGGCGCGCTACCTCATGCTCCGTCTGATCGAGCGGGCGCGCGAGAAGCGCGTGGCCGTGCCCGAGATGCGCAGCACGGACTACGTCAACACCATCCCCACCAAGAGCGAGCCGTTCTTCCCGGGCAACGAGGAGATCGAGCGCCGGATCCTGAACGCGACGCGCTGGAACGCGGCCGTGATGGTGTCCCGCGCCCAGCGTCCGGGTATCGGCGTCGGCGGCCACATCGCCACGTTCGCCTCCTCCGCCTCCCTGTACGACGTCGGCTTCAACCACTTCTTCCGCGGCAAGGACGAGGGCGACGGCGGCGACCAGGTCTTCTTCCAGGGCCACGCCTCCCCCGGCATCTACGCCCGCGCGTACCTGCTCGACCGGCTCACCGAGGACCAGCTCGACGGCTTCCGCCAGGAGAAGTCGAAGCACCCGGTCGGCCTGTCCAGCTATCCCCACCCGCGCTCCATGCCGGACTTCTGGGAGTTCCCGACGGTCTCCATGGGCCTCGGCCCGCTCGGCGCGATCTACCAGGCGCGGATGAACCGCTACATGGAGGCGCGCGGTATCGCGGACACCTCCCGTTCGCACGTGTGGGCGTTCCTCGGCGACGGCGAGATGGACGAGCCGGAGTCCCTCGGCCAGCTGACCATCGCCGCGCGCGAGGGTCTGGACAACCTGACCTTCGTCGTGAACTGCAACCTCCAGCGCCTCGACGGCCCGGTGCGCGGCAACGGCAAGATCATCCAGGAGCTGGAGTCCGTGTTCCGGGGCGCCGGCTGGAACGTGATCAAGCTGATCTGGGACCGCACCTGGGACCCGCTGCTCGCGCAGGACCGGGACGGCATCCTCGTCAACAAGATGAACCGCACCCCGGACGGGCAGTTCCAGACGTACGCCACCGAGTCCGGCGCCTACATCCGCGACCACTTCTTCGGCGACGACCACCGGTTGCGCGCGATGGTCGAGAACATGACCGACGACCAGATCCTGCACCTGGGCCGCGGCGGTCACGACCACCGCAAGATCTACGCGGCGTTCAAGGCGGCCAAGGAGCACCGGGGCCAGCCGACGGTCATCCTCGCCAAGACGGTCAAGGGCTGGACGCTGGGCCCGAACTTCGAGGGCCGCAACGCCACCCATCAGATGAAGAAGCTGACGGTCGACGACCTCAAGCGCTTCCGGGACCGTCTGCACCTGCCGATCTCGGACAAGGAGCTGGACTCCGGCCTGCCGCCGTACTACCACCCGGGCCGGGACACGGAGGAGATCCAGTACATGCACGACCGCCGCCGGTCGCTCGGCGGTTACGTGCCCACCCGCGTCGTCCGCTCCCAGCCGCTGCCGCTGCCGGACGACAAGACGTACGCGACGGTGAAGAAGGGCACGGGCCAGCAGTCCATCGCGACGACGATGGCCTTCGTGCGCCTCCTCAAGGACCTGATGCGCGACAAGGAGATCGGCAGGCGGTTCGTGCTGATCGCGCCGGACGAGTACCGCACGTTCGGCATGGACTCCTTCTTCCCGAGTGCGAAGATCTACAACCCGCTCGGCCAGCAGTACGAGGCGGTGGACCGGGAGCTGCTCCTGGCCTACAAGGAGTCGCCGACCGGCCAGATGCTGCACGACGGCATCTCCGAGGCCGGCTGTACGGCCTCCCTGATCGCGGCCGGCTCGGCGTACGCCACGCACGGCGAGCCGCTGATCCCGGTCTACGTCTTCTACTCGATGTTCGGTTTCCAGCGCACCGGCGACCAGTTCTGGCAGATGGCCGACCAGCTTGCGCGCGGTTTCGTCCTGGGTGCGACCGCCGGCCGTACGACCCTGACGGGTGAGGGGCTCCAGCACGCGGACGGCCACTCGCAGCTCCTCGCCTCGACCAACCCGGCGTGCGTGGCCTACGACCCGGCGTACGCCTACGAGATCGCGCACATCGTGCAGGACGGCCTGCGCCGGATGTACGGCAGCTCGCCCGAGCACCCGCACGGCGAGGACGTCTTCTACTACCTGACCGTCTACAACGAGCCCATCCAGCACCCGGCCGAGCCCGCGGACGTGGACGTCGAGGGCATCGTCAAGGGTGTCCACCGGATCGGCGAGGGCACCGGCGGCTCGATCCCGGCGCAGATCATGGCCTCCGGTGTCGCGGTGCCGTGGGCGCTCCAGGCGCAGCGGATCCTCGCCGAGGAGTGGGACGTCAAGGCGGACGTGTGGTCCGCGACCTCCTGGAACGAGCTGCGCCGCGAGGCCGTGGAGTGCGAGCGGCACAACCTGCTGCACCCCGAGGAGGAGCAGCGGGTGCCGTACGTGACACGCAAGCTCGGCGCCGCGGAGGGCCCGTTCGTGGCCGTGTCCGACTGGATGCGGTCGGTCCCGGACCAGATCGCCCGGTGGGTGCCGGGCACCTACCAGTCCCTCGGTGCGGACGGCTTCGGCTTCGCCGACACCCGGGGGGCCGCGCGCCGCTTCTTCCACATCGACGCGCAGTCGATCGTGGTGGCGGTGCTGACCGAGCTGGCGCGCGAGGGGAAGGTGGACCGCTCCGTGCTGAAGGCAGGCCATCGACCGGTACCGGCTGCTGGACGTCTCGGCGGCGGACCCGGGCACGGCGGGCGGCGACGCGTGACCTGAGCGGCCCGGGAACGACCCGAGGGCGGTGGAGCCGGACGCTCCACCGCCCTTACGTTTTCTTTACGATACGTTTCATGGAACAACTGTCGGCGCAGGCGCGGTGGGAGCGGCACACCCAACGGCCGCTGCTGGCGTTCGCGCTCGCGTTCGCCGTCGCCTACGCGGTGCCGATCGTGGACGCGTCCGCCGGACGGTCGCTGACCGCCGCGTGCACGATGGTGGAGTGGGTGGTGTGGGGCGCGTTCGCCGTCGACTACCTGATGCGGCTGGCTCTCACCCCGCGCCGCGGGGAGTTCGTACGGCGCCACTGGCCCGACCTGTGCGCGGTGGTCCTGCCGATGCTCCAGCCGCTGCGGCTGCTGCGCCTGGTGTCCACGCTGCTGCTGGTGGGACGGCGGGCGCGGATGGCCCCGCAGATCCGGCTGACCACGTACGTCGTGGGGGCCGTGATCGGGCTGCTGATGTTCGGCTCGCTGGCGGTGCTGTCCGTGGAACGGGAGTCGCCGCACGGGAACATCCGGACACTGGGCGACGCCGTGTGGTGGTCTTTCACGACGATGACGACCGTGGGGTACGGGGGACCACGCACCGACCACCGGGCTCGGACGGATGATCGCGGTCGGGCTGATGCTGTCCGGCATCGCGCTGCTCGGTGTCGTCACGGCGAACATCGCCGCGTGGTTCATCTCGCGGTTCGAGAAGGACGACGTGGAGGAGCGGCGGCAGACGGAGGCGATCGCCTCCCTGACCGAGGAGGTGCGGCTGCTGCGCGCGGAGGTGGCCCGGCTGGTCGCGGAGCAACGGGAACACCGCTGACGCGACGCCGGGCTCCGCTCCACCGGACCGCGACCGCGTAGTACCGCCGGGGGCGCGGGGAACTGCGCGACCGGCCACGACGAGCCCGCGGCCGGCCACCCGTCCGCACCCTCACGGCGCGGCGCCGCCGGTCACAACAGGCCGTGGCCCCAGGTCGCCGCGCCCGCCAGGGCGATGAGGGCGAGCAGGGTGTCGATCGCGCCCAGGATCAGGGCCACCAGAGCCGGGTACGTTGCGGTCGTTGGACCAGGTGCGGCCCATCGACTGCCAGCCGCAGAACATCGCGACGGGGCCGAGGACGATGCCCAGCGCGAAGAAGCCGGCCACCGCGCAGATGGTTCCGATGATCCCGAGCGTCGCACGGTCCGGCCCGGTCCGCTGCCACGTCCGGCCGCGGGACCGGGGGTACCCGCGCGTTCCTTGCCCGAAGCCCGCCATCATCAACTCCCTGGGGTCTATGGGACAGTTCGGCTTCGGTGTGCGGGTACCCCGGTTCCGTCCCGGCAGACCTGCGCGCGCCGGGAGCGAGTGGTCTTCGGCGGTGTCACCCCGATAGGGGAACTCCGCCGGGGAGAGGCACGTGACCGGGCCTCAGATGTGGCCCACGCCCGCGCCCGCCTCCGCGTTCTCGCCCCGCTTGGTGAGCAGGGCGACCAGGACGGCCGCCGCCGCCACGCCGGCCGCGACCAGGGAGGCCAGGCTCATGCCGGAGATGAACGTGTCGTGGGCAACGGCGGTGATCTTCGCAGCGACCGGCTCCGGGATGCCCTTCGTCACCGGGGCCACGCCGACCTGCACCGCCTCGGAGGCCTGGGCGAGCTGACCTGGCGTCAGCTTCGGCAGGCCGGCGTCGGCCCAGTTGCCCGGCAGGTCGCTGTCGACCCTGGAGGCCATCACGGCACCGAGCACCGCCGTACCGAGGCTGCTGCCGATCTGCATGGCCGCCTGCTGGAGACCGCCGGCCACGCCGGACAGCTCCATGGGGGCGTTGCCGACGATGACCTCCGTGGCACCGACCATGACCGGCGCGAGACCGAGGCCGAGCAGGGCGAACCAGAGGGACAGCAGCGCGCTGCCGGTGTCGACCTCGAGCGCGGACATGCCGTACAGGGCGACCGCGGTGACGGCCATGCCGCCGGCCAGCGGGATGCGCGGGCCGAGCCGGGTGATCGCGGCGCCGGCGAGCGGGGAGCCTACGATCATCATGCCGGTGAGCGGCAGCAGGTGCAGACCGGCGTCGACCGGACTCATCCCGTGCACGTTCTGGAGGTAGAACGTCACGAAGAACAGGCCGCCCATGAACGCGATGGACATCAGCACCATCAGCACCGCGCCCGCCGAGAACGGCACGGAACGGAACAGGCGCAGCGGGATCAGCGGCTCCGCCACCCGCGTCTCCCAGAGGGCGAAGAGCACGAACAGCAGCACGGAGACGGCGAGGAACATCCAGGTGCGGCCCGCGCCCCAGCCCCACGCCGGGGCCTTGATGAGCGCCCAGACCAGGCAGAACATCGCGCCGGACAGCAGGGCGATGCCGAGGACGTCGAAGGAGCGCGGGGCGTTCTCGGCCCGGTGGTCGAGCAGGATCAGGGTGCCGAGGAGCAGGGCCAGGGCGCCGACCGGCACGTTGATGAAGAACACCGACTGCCAGTTGACGTGCTCGACGAGGATGCCGCCGAGGATGGGGCCGGCCGCCGTGGAGGCGCCGATCACCATGCCCCACACGCCGATGGCCATGTTGAGCTTCTCGGCCGGGAAGGTGGCCCGCAGCACGCCGAGCGCGGCCGGCATCAGCAGCGCGCCGAACAGGCCCTGGAAGACCCGGAAGGTGACGACCGCGGCGATGCTGCCGGAGAGTCCGATGACACCGGAGGCGGCGGCGAAGCCGGTGACCCCGATGAGGAAGGTCTGCCGGTGGCCGAAGCGGTCACCGAGCTTGCCCGCGGTGATCAGTGTGACCGCGAGGGCGAGGAAGTAGGAGTTGGTGATCCACTGCACGTCGGCGAAGGACGCGTGCAGATCGTCGCGGATGGCCGGGTTGGCGATGGCCACGATGGTGCCGTCCAGGGCCACCATCATGACCCCTACGGCGACGGTGATGAGGGTGAGCCACGGGTGGCCACGCAGGCCCGGGGCCGGGGGCGGCCCCGACGGAGCGGGCGCCTTGTCCCCCGGCCCCGTCGAGTCGATGGCGGTCTGACTAGTCATACCCTGAGATTAGTGACAGCGACTGACAGTTGACAAACGTATTCACACGACGGTTACTGACATGTCGCCGCCGGATAGGCTGAGCAGGCCGGACGTTCACGGAAGAGAGGGCCATGGAGACGCTGCGCGAGCTGAAGAAGCGGCGTACCCGGGAGGCACTGCTGCGGGCCGCTCTCGAACTGTTCACCACACAGGGGTACGAACAGACCACCGTCGACGAGATCGCCGAGGCCGTCGACGTCTCGCAGCGCACCTTCTTCCGCTATTTCGCGGGCAAGGAGGACGTGGCGTTCGCGGTCCAGCAGACGACGGAGGCGGCCTTCGTGGCGGCCGTCCGGGCCCGGCCGCCGCAGGAGGCGCCGATGCAGGCGCTGCGGCAGGCGTTCCTGGAGGGCTGGGACGCGATCCGTGAGACCGTCGAGTCGGCCGTCCCGGTCGAGCTGTACCTGCGCATGTACCGCACGATCGACTCCACGCCCGCGTTGCTCGCCGCCCATCTGCGCCGGTCGGCGGCGGCGGAGGAGACCATCGCGCGGGCGCTGGCCGAGCGCGAGGGCGTCGACGTGGACGCCGACCCGCGGCCACGGCTGGCGGTGGCCGTGTTCGGCGGGGTGATCCGGGTCTCCGAACGGCAGTGGTCCACCAGCGAGGACCTCGGCCTGGAGTCGATCCGCACGCTCACCGCGTCGTACCTCGACCAACTGGGTTCGGCGCTCACGGGGAGCTGGCGCGCCGGCTGAGAACGCCGGCGGACCAGGCGGACCACGGCGGATCAGCACGGATCGGCACGGACGACCGGAGGATCGGCACGGATCAGCGCGGATGACCGGCGGATCGACGGCGTGGTGTCCGTCGCCTGCTGAAACGTCCTCCGGCACGTGATCCGTGTCACTCCGTTACCGCGAGACCCTCCCGTTCTCTTAGTGTGTCCTCCCAGTGACTTCCTTCGACACCTCCCCGAAATTCAACGTCTGGCGCGCCCTGCCGGCGCTGGCCGTGGTGTTCGTGATGCTCGCGACCACCGGCTGGACCGCCATGCGCACCCACCGGGTGTCGACGGCACTCCAGGCCTCGCTCTCCCAGTGGGAGCACGGCAGCATCCACGGCCGCCACCTGCCGGACCCCGGGTCCGGCCCGGCGCGCCTCGGCCGCTTCTTCGCCTCCCTCACCCCGCACGAGCGCGACCGTCTCGCCCACCGCTACCCGTTGGCGGTCGGCAACATGAACGGCGCCCCCGTCCCGCTGCGCTACCGCGCCAACCGCGTCGCGCTGAAGCAGGCCCGCGAGGTGGACCGGAAGCGGATGCACGACAGCCGGCTCAGCGTGGCCGGCCAGCAGGACGCGGGCCAGCGGATGCAGCGCTACACGTCCCTGCTGGACCCCGGCCGGCACATCCTGGCCTTCGACCCCGAGGGTTCGGGCCGGGTCGCCGAGGTGTTCGGCGACCTCGACCGGGCGCAGCGGATCTCGGTCGTCGTCCCCGGCGTCGACACCGACCTGCTCACCTTCCAGCGGACGTACCGCAGGTACAGCGCCCCGGTCGGCATGGCCGAGGCCCTGTACGCGGCCGAGCGCACGGCCAGCCCCGGGACCGGTACGGCGGTGATCGCCTGGGCCGACTACACCGCCCCCGACGGGCTCGGCGTGGACGCGGCCACCGGCCTGCGCGCCGAGGAGGGCGCCGTACGGCTGAACGCGCTGCTGCGCGGGCTGCCCGGCCGGGCCCCGGTGTCGATGTTCTGCCACAGCTACGGCTCGGTCGTCTGCGGCGTCGCCGCGCACGGCATGCCCGGCAGGGTGGCCGACATAGCCGTGGCCGCGAGCCCGGGCATGCGGGTCACCAAGGCCGGTCACCTGGGCACGGCGGCCCGGGTGTGGGCCATGCGGGACGCCACCGACTGGGTGCAGGACGTGCCGTACCTGGAGCTGGGCGGCCTCGGTCACGGCGCCGACCCGGTGTCCGCGGGGTTCGGGGCGCGGGTGCTGTCGGCACGGGACGCGCAGGGCCACAGCGGTTACTTCCAGCCGGGCACGGACAGCCTGCGCAATCTCGCCGGGATCGGTGTGGGCGCGTACGACGTGGTGACGTGCGCACAGGAGAACGACGCGTGCCGGTCCGGTCTGTCCGGCACGATGACGGCCGGACGCGCGTAGAGACAGCAGGAAGTGCGGTCTGCGCGGGTGGCGACGGAGGAGCACGTGCCGCATACGATGAGCCGCATGGGTGACGTACTGGCGGGTTTTCATGCCGTATGGGGGTTCGAGTCCGACTCCGTGCTCATCCGTTACGAACGGGGGATACGGACACCGAAGCTGTTCCAGGCGCTCGGCGAGCGCCGGATTCCGCTGGCCGCGGTCGAGGAGGTGACCCTCACCCCGGGCAGACGCGGCACGGTCGTCCTGCGGCTGCGGCCACGCCCCGGCGCCGATCCGCTGGTGGAGGCGGCCGACGGCCAGCTCAAGGAGGGCTCCGACCCCTACCGGCTGGTGCTGCCGGCCGAGCGGGAGACCCTCGCGGAGTACTACGCCGACGAGCTGAAGGGCCTGCTGACCGCCTCCGGGCCCGCCGAACGGTATCTGGTGGCGGCGCCCGAGGCACCGCTCCAGTTCAAGGCGTACGACGGGAAGGCCTCCTTCGACGGCACGTCCGTGCAGTTCCGCTGGTCCTGGACGGGAGCGTCCTCGGCGAAGTGGAAGGCCGGCGACCAGAGCTTCGCGGTGGCCGGGCTGAGCGGGGTCGAGTGGCGTTCGCCGGAGCTCTTCGAGGGACACCTGCGGCTGCTGTCCCGTGACCCGGGCGCCGGCCGGTCCGTCCAGCCGGACCAGGACCCGGCGTCGGTGGTGTTCGGGCTGGGGTACGGGCCGGTGCACGAGTCGCTGCCGTTCGCCGCGGCGGTCCTCGCTGCGGTGCGCTCCCGCGGGCCGGCACCGGTGGCACCGGCCGTGTCGCGCCGCGACCCCGCCGGCGTCGCCGAGCGGATCCGGCATCTCGGGGAGCTGCACCGGGCCGGGCTGATCACCGACGAGGAGTTCGCCGCCAAGAAGGCCGAACTGCTCGCCGAGCTGTAGCGTCCGCCGGGCACGTGCGGCGGGCGAGGTCCACCACGCCACCCGGCGTCCGGCTGCCACCCCGCCTCCGGACAGGAGGTCCGGCTCGGCCGGCCACCACCGGGGTCGCGGCCGGCCCCGTCCGCCGGGCGCGGTCCGCGCCACCCGTGACCGGTCCTTACTCCCTGCCCGCGGAGGTGAAGGTCATGTCGGTGTAGCGGTCGCCCGCCACCTCGGCCGCAAGGGGTTCCAGCCGGGCCAGTTCCGCGTCGGTCAGGGTGATCCGCGTCGCCGCGGCGTTCTCCGCCACCCTGTCCGGACTGCGGGTGCCCGGGATGGGGACCACCGTCAGCCCGTCGACCGCCGCCCGCTGCTGGATCCAGGCCAGCGCGATCTGGCCGGGGGTGGCCCCGTGGGCCTCGGCGATCGCGCGGACCGGCGCCAGCAGCGCCGCGTTGGCGGCCGCGTTGTCCCCGCTGTAGCGGGGCATGTGGCGGCGGAAGTCGCCGGCGGTGAGATCCCGCGCGGCGTCGGCGAAGGCGCCGGTGAGGAAGCCGCGGCCCAGCGGGGAATACGGCACGAGGGCGACGCCCAGGTCCCGGGCGGCCGGTACGACGCGGGCCTCGATGTCCCGGCTGAACAGGGACCACTCCGACTGCACGGCCGCGACCGGGTGCACGGCGTGCGCGGCGCGCAGCTCGTCGGCGGTGACCTCGCTGAGCCCGAGGTGCTTGACCTTGCCCTCCCGGACCAGGTCCGCCATCGTGCCGACGGTCTCCTCGATGGGGACGTCCACGTCGCGGCGGTGCATGTAGTAGAGGTCGATCACGTCGACGCCGAGCCGCCGCAGGCTGGCCTCGACGGCCTGGCGGATGTAGGGCGGGTCGTTGCGGATGATCCGCTTCGTCGGGTCGTCCGGGTGCCAGGAGAGGGCGAACTTGGTGGCGATGACCACCTCGTCCCGGTGGGCCTCGAAGAACGGGGCGAGGAACCGTTCGTTCTCGCCGGAGCCGTAGAAGTCGGCGGTGTCGTAGAGGGTGACGCCGAGTTCGAGGGCCCGCTCCAGCGTCGACCGGGCCCGGCCGGTGTCGGTGGGTCCGTACGCGGCGCTGATGCCCATGCAGCCGAGCCCCTGGACGCCGGTCACCGGCCCCTGTGCGCCGAGCCGTACCGTGGCGATCCTGGCGTCGGTCATCGGTTGGTTCCCTCCGTGGCGTAGAAACTGATCTTGCGGTCGAGCACGGCGAGCGTGTCCCGCAGTTCGGCGATCCGGCCGAGCACGTCCCGGCGGGTGGCCTCCAGCAGCCCCCGGCGCGCCGCGTACGTGCTCTCGCCCTCGCGCACCAGTTCCGCGTACCGGACCATGTCCGCCACCGGCATCCCGGTCAGCCGCAGCTTGGTCACGAAGTCCAGCCAGTCCAGGTCGCGGTTGCTGTAGCGGCGCTGGCCGGTGTGCGAGCGGTCGACGTGCGGCATCAGCCCGATCCGCTCGTACCAGCGCAGGGTGTGCGCGGTCAGACCGGTGCGGGCGACGACCTCGCTGATCGTGTAGCGGTCCTGGCCGTCGGGCCGTGGATGGCGCCGGGGCGGGGCGGAGCAGATGTCGGCGGGGGTGGCGTGCCCGGTGGCCGCTGGCGTGGTCTGCATCACCGTCATGGCCCCCACGCTATGACCTTCGAGTGCACTCCAGGCAAGCGGGACCGGTGAGAAATCCGCGCGACGTGATCAAGGCGGGATGGTCGGCGTGCGGGACATGAGTTCCGTACGCCGGGCCCGGCCCGAGGACGCCGCCGAAGTGCTGCGGCTGCGCCAGCGGATGATCGACTCCCTGTGGGGCGCGGGGAGTTCGGGTCCGGCGGGGCCGGCCGACCGGCACGCGGAGTCGCTGCCGAGGCTGCGGGAGCGGCTCGGTGAGGAGGACGGGGACTTCGCGGCGTTCGTCGTGGAGGGCGCCGGCCGGCCGGGGAGGCCGGCCGCGCCGGTGGCGGGGACCGTGGAGTACCGCATCGGCTGGGCGGGGAATCCGCGGGAGCGGGTCGGCCAGGTCTTCAGTGTCGTGACCGACCCGGACGCGCGGCGGCGCGGCCACGCGCGCGCGTGCATGACCGAGCTGCTGGCCTGGTTCCGGGCGCGGGGCGCCGGGCACGTGCCGCTCAACGCCTCGCCGGAGGCGTACGCGGCGTAGCGGAGGCCGCGCGTCGGGTCGCCGACAGAGGGCGGGGGCTGCCCACCGTTTTGCGCGACCTCACCGGCCCCTGCCCGACGGGCGGCCGCGGGCACGTCGTGGCCGGTCGCGCAGGCCGCGCTGCGGGCGTTCGGCCACCGGAGCGGTGCTGACGACCGGCGCGCCGGAGGGGGCCTGCGCGCCCATGACCAGCGTCCGCCGACCCGTCGATGCGGCCGCCGCTGTGAGCCGCATAGGCTCGGGCGCATGTCGTCGCAGAGCCTGGCACTGATCGAGAACTGGCCCGTCCCCACCGCCGCCGCGGGTGTCGTACGCGCCGACGGGACCGTCCTCGGGACACACGGCCCCGTCGGGCACCGCTTCCCGCTGGCCTCCGTCACCAAGCCGCTGGCGGCCTACGCGGCGCTCGTGGCGTACGAGGAGGGGGCGGTCGAGCTGGACGAGCCGGCCGGTCCGCCCGGGTCGACGGTCCGTCATCTGCTCGCCCACACCTCCGGGCTGGCCTTCGACGAGCACCGGGTCACCGCCACGGCCGGGGAGCGGCGGCTGTACTCCAACGCCGGGTTCGAGCAGCTCGGTGACCACATCGCCCGGGCGACGGACATCCCGTTCGCCGAGTACCTGCGGCAGGCCGTGCTGGCGCCGCTGGGGATGACGTCGACGTCGCTGGAGGGCTCACCGGCCAAGGACGGCGTGTCGACGGTGGAGGATCTGCTGCGGTTCGCCGCCGAGGTGCAGGCGCCGCGGCTGCTGGACCCGCGGACGGTCGCGGAGGCGATGACCGTGCAGTACCCGGGGCGCAAGGGCGTCCTGCCCGGTTACGGCCACCAGAACCCCAACGACTGGGGCCTGGGCTTCGAGATCCGCGACGGCAAGTCCCCGCACTGGACGGGCGGTTCGTCCTCGCCGCGCACGTTCGGGCACTTCGGCCAGTCCGGTACGTTCCTGTGGATCGACCCCGACGCGCAGCTAGCCTGCGCGGCCCTGACCGACCGCGCCTTCGGCCCCTGGGCGACCGAGGCGTGGCCGGCGTTCACGGACGCGGTGCTGGCGGAGCTGCGACACTGAGGTACTCCTGGCTGCCAGGCGGCCTCACTCTCCGCCCGGCGGCTTGACGAGGCATTCGAACCACAGCGTCTTCCCCTCCCGTCGGTGCGGGGTTCCACTCCCCACCGATCGGTGAACGCCGCGACGAGAAGAAGGCCCTGGCCGCCCTCGGCGAGTGCGTCATCGGCTGCCGGAACGGGCAGTCGCGAGCAACTGTCGGAAACTTCCACCCGCGCGTTGCCCGGCCCGATATGGAAGCAGACGCGACAGTGGCGGCCGGGTACGTGTCGGACCATGTTGGCGACAAGCTCCGTAAGCGCCAGTTCGGCCGCATCGGCCACCTCCAGCAGGCCCCCGCCGGTGAGGTAGATCCACGGAATGCGACGCAGCTGCCGGGCCGAGTGCTCACCCACCGTGAACTCGGCGCGGTACTTCTCGACGTCCGCCGTCGGCTGATCGGTTACGCGATTCATGTCATCACAGTGCGACGGCTTGATTACCTTCGGCTATGCAATGAAGCGAACGCCGCGAGGCGTTGCAGGCCGGAGATACCGCAGTGGCCAACGTCCAATCGCTCGACCCCAGCGCTTCCCCGCTCGACTACTACTGCTGGGAGCTGCGTCGGCAGCGCGAGGCCCACGGCCTCAAACAGGGCCAGCTCGGCGAGATCATCTTATGCACGGGCTCGTCGGTCAGATCGAGACCACGAAAAAGATTCCCACCCGCGACTTCGCCGAACGGGTGGACGCAGCAGTCGGCACGGGCGGGATCTTCTCCCGGCTGATCGGCCTCGTACTGCGCAGTCAACTGCCCACCTGGTTCCAGCCCTACGCGGAGATTGAGGCGAAGGCGGCGTACATCTCACGTATCAGGCGCAGTTGTTGTACGGGCTGCCGCAGACGGAGGAGTACGCGCGGGCAGTGCTGGCCACCGGCATGCCGGACGACCTCGACACCCTAGTCGCGGCTCGGATGGAGCACCAGCGCATCCTGGAGAGGCAACAGCCGCCGCTGGCCTGGACGATCCACGACGAGGCCGTGCTGCACCGGCCCACGAACTCGGCGGGTGAACACGTCAGCTTCGATGGGGCTTCACTGCCTGCGCTTCGACGACGATCCCGACATCATCTACACGGAAGACCTCATTTCCGGCCACATGACGGCCAACCCCGAGACTGTCAGGGATGCCGCACGCCGTTACGCTCGCTTGCAGGCTGCCGCCCTCTCCGTAGAGGATTCTGCGGCACTGATCGCCCGCGTGATGGGGGAACGCTATGAAGACCAGCCCCGGACTGAGGAACGCACAGTGGCGTAAATCCAGCTACAGCGGAAGTACTGGCGGCGAATGCCTCGAGGTGGCCGACGGCTTCCCCGACGCCGTCCCCGTCCGCGACAGCAAGAACCCGGCCGGACCTGCGCTGCTCATCCGCCCGGACGCCTGGCGGGCCTTCGTGGACGGGCTCCGGTAGAACGCGGGCTCGTTCGCTTGTCAGTGCTGCCCCCTACGATCGTTGTCACAGCTGTTCCGGCTGTCGAGCGCGGCGATCAGGGGGTACGCAATGGGGACGTCACCAGCGAGGGTGCGCGCGCCCGAGCCGACGATCGCACCGATCACCTCACTCGCTTCGCGGGTCCTGAGCGGCGACATCGTTTTACCCAAGTTCCAGCGGGCGTTCGTCTGGACCCCGCAGCAGATCCTGTATCTGCTCGACTCGGTGCGCCGCAACTACCCCATCGGTAGCCTGCTCATGTGGCGCACAACGGCTAGGCTGGCCAGCGGACACGAGATCGCGGGCCTGGATACCGTGCCGCAGCACGACGGCGCACCGGTGCACTACGTCCTCGACGGCCAGCAGCGGCTGGCGAGCCTGGTCGGCGCGCTGCACGGTTCCGGGGCGATCTGGGAGATCGCGTACGACTTGGAGCGGGAGGAATTCCTGCACCTCACGGAGGATGCCCTGACGGGGCCGCACATCCTCCCAGTACGAGATCTCACCTCGGTCAGCGCGATCATGTCGTGGATCCGGCGGGACAACCCGAACGACGAGCTTCAGAGCCGCGCCCAAGCGCTGAGTGAGCAGTTCTCGCACTACCAGGTGCCGATGGTGACGCTGCTCGATGTCTCCGAGGAGGACTCGGCCCGGATCTTCGAGCGGATCAACAGTACGGGCACGTCCATGGACATCGTCGACCTGATCCGGGCCGGCACCTGGTCGAAGGACTTCGACCTCAAGGACGAGATCGAGCAGCTTCTCCTGGTCCTCGACGCCAAGAAGTACGGCCGGGTCGACGCCAAGACCATGCTGCGGACGATCTCGGCGGCGGCGGGTTTCGGCTTCTCCACCAAGTCCATCCACGAGCTGCGCGGGCTCGACCGGCAGCAGTTGCAGACCGCAGTTGCCGACGCAGGGAAGGCGGCTGCGCGGGCTGTGGACTTCCTCTCAACTCAGATCCACACCCCGCAGGCCGAAGCGCTGCCCTACTACAACCAGTTCGCGGTCCTGGTCGAGCTGTTCAGGCAGTTGCCCAAGCCGACCGCCGCCCAGTACGACGCTGTGACGCGCTGGTTCTGGCTCACGGCGAGCGGCGAGTACTTCAAGGGGTGGCGGGAGTCGCAGATGGGGCCGGATCTCACGGCCGTCACGGAGTTCGCGGCGGGTCGCTCGACGGAGGTCGAGACAGCGGCCGCGCTTCCTCGAAACGTCCTGTGGCAGCGCGCCCAGTTCTCCCGGCAGAACGCACCCAGCAAGCTTCTCGTGCTGCTGATGTCGTACGAGAAGCCCGTCGACCTGAACACGGGGCGCATCATCGACGTGGCCGACGCGTTGTCCTGGCAGAACGGGAAGCAGTTCCACCACTTCTTCCCGCGTGCGCACCTGAGGAAGGAGGGAGTGAAGGCAGGGAAGGACAACGTCTGCGGCAACCTGATCATGCTCAGCGCGATCACCAACAACTGGATCTCCGACCGCCGCCCCTCCGCCTATCTCAAGGACCTCGCCGACTGGCACGGCGAGGACGTCCTGCGTCAGCGCCTACACACCTGCCTGATCGAAGAGGACGCGTACCAGGCCGCGTTGCGCGACGACTACGACGCCTTCTTGCGGGCCCGCTCGGCGACGCTGCACCGGCGGCTGATGGAACTCATCGGCTCGGCAGCGGGAAGCAGCGGGGACGAGGATGCGTACGTTCCCTCCCCCGACCTGGAGCCCGAGCCGCCGGTAGCCGCTGACTCAGAGCCTCTCGACCGCGACTCGGTGGACTGAGGGGGTGCAGGGCCGTGGTAAGGATGCGGGACGTTCCGGCCCGGGACCGGCCGCGCGAACGGCCGTTGGCGCGGAGCGCGGAGGCTTTGTCCGACCGTGAGTTGCTTGGGTTGTTGCTGGGTGCGGGCCTTCCAGGCCAGGATGCGGTGGAACTGGCCGGCCAGTTGATCAACCGGTACGGCGACCTGTACGAACTGTCCCGACTCCCCGCGCATGAGATGGCGGCCGGCCTGCTTGGGATCGGCCCGGCGAAGGCAGCGCGGGTCGCAGCGGCGTTCCAGCTAGGCCGCCGGGTCTCGCCGCCGTCGGCCCGACAACGAGTTCGGGGCTCCGCAGACCTGGCGACGATTGCGGCTCCCCTTCTCCACGGCCTACGGCACGAACGCGTCGTGGTGGTCATCTGCGACGGATCGGGCTCGGTTCTCCGTACGCCCGTCCTCACGGAGGGCGTGACGGACCGCAGCCTGCTGCCGGTCCGGGATGTCCTCGCCCTGGTCCTCGCAGCGGGCGGCACATCCTTCGGCGTGGCCCATAACCACCCCACGGGTTGCACCGACCCCAGCGAGGCCGACCGCCGGGCAACGACCCGCCTGGCGGCGGGGGCTGCGACGGTCGGCCTACGGTTCCTTGACCATGTGGTGGTCACAGACCGGGGGTGGCGGCGCGTACACGAGTGAATCGGAACAAGGCTAAATCCGACCCGAGAAAGCCGCATCGAGCAGGGCAGATCGCAGACATTTCACACTACCAACCTCCTGGATGTGGAGGTCCCGAAACCTAACCCTCTGCTCGTGAATACGGTCTAGCGCCTTCAAAGCCGCCTCCCTCGCCGCCGAGTTGGGTGGGATTGGAATCTCGACGTTCCGTAGGTATTGGGCAGGCACACGTTGCTGACCGGCTGTTCCCGTCATAAACGGTAGTGCGGTGTCACGAAAGCGCCGAGAACGGACAATCCTATGGATCCAACGATTATCGCCCTCAGCATGAGCACGAATTACATGGAATTCGGTAGAACCGAATCCATGAACAGCAAGATCATCCTGGAATATAGCCGACTTCCCGTTCTGCATGCAAGGGGTAATTCTGGCGAACACCACATCCCCGCGCCGGAAGAGCTTATAGCCTGAACCAACGTCTCCGGCGGCCTTATAACTCGCACCGTCAATCTCTCCCTTGAAATCACTCAGTGCAGCCATCGGCACGAATGCGACATTTTCCGTTGCCCCAGGCCTTTCGGTCTTGGGGTTCACCTCAGCGAAGGAATGCATCGGGTCCGATTTCCACCCTCTTGCTAGGCAGTCGTCGAAAACTTGCGCCTCAAGAGCATCCAAGGTTGAGCTCACCAAAGCAGCTCGACCCGAGATCTTTTCATGCAGTCTGATTCGTGTTTCCATGGCCGCGTCTAGCCTGTCAGCAACGCGGCGCTGCTCAGCCATGTCCGGCAGTGGAACGATCGCGCTTTCGAAGTTCCTCGGCGAGACAGTCTGGTTACGGGCCACAGTCCCCGTCGATACTGATTTGATGAGGGATTTTCCCGCATCACTCTGGAAGAAGTAGTTCAGGTAGCGCAGGTCCACTTCTCCAATCGGCCGGTAGCTCAGAAAACGAGCTGAACCTACAAACCCATCCTCTTCCTTGGTTGAAACACCAATCGCCCCCTCCCAGGCCATGATGTTACTCACCACAAGCCGACCAGGGACGACCTCGAAATATTTAAGCTTGCTCAGTTCGCTACCCAAGCAAGGGTCCCGGTGAAAGATTCCATTCCCAAAGGACCTGACACCGATCTGACGATATTCAGCATCCGGATCCACGTCGACGGCGATCCGTTCCAGTTGAAGCACATCTCCGAGACGAACTTCACGCAGCACCATTACTCGCCCCCAGACCCTTGCGCAGCTCCTTCAACAGCCCGAGAATATCCGTCTCCGTCCGCATTAGCTCGTCCACCAACTCTTCCGGCGTCCGGTGCGCAAGCTTGTCACCCACATGCGGGTTGGCGATGTCGAGATTGAAGCCAGAGTCAATAATCTTCGCCGCCGGGACGACCCACGCTTGTTCGCCCACCTTGCGGTCTTTACGCGCCTTGCCACCCCACCAATCCACGCAGGGCTGGAAATCCTCGATCCTCATCGGCTTTGTCTTGGTGTAGCCGCGGCGACCCTCCGGCAACGGAATTTCGTAGAACCAGACCTCTTGCGTCGGTCCGGTCTTCTCAAAGAACAGGATATTAGACTGGATCTGCGTGTAGGGCGCGAAGACGCCCTGCGGGAGGCGGACGATGGTGTGCAGGTGGCAGTCCTTCATTAGCTTCTTCTTGATCTTCGCGCCGATGGAGTTCTCCCCCATCGCGAAGAGACTCCCGTTGGGCAGAACGATCGCGCACCGGCCGCCGAGCTTGAGCTGGTCGAGGATCGAGTAGAGGAAGAGCCAGGCCGTTTCCTGGGTCCGAAAGCCGTCCGGGAACGCCTTGACGACCGTCGCTTCCTCCTCCCCGCCGAAGGGCGGGTTGGTGAGGACCACGTCCACCTTGTCGGCGGCGCTGGAGTTCCGCATCTCCAGCAGCGAGTTGCCGCGCCGCACGTGCGGCGCGTCGATGCCGTGCAGCAGCAGGTTCATCGAGCCCAACAGGTAGGGCAGCGGCTTCTTCTCGATGCCCCGGATGTTCTTGTGCAGCCTCCTGCGCTGGGTGTCCGTCTTGACCTGGCCCTTCAGTTCCTCGTACGCCTGGACCAGGAACCCGCCGGTGCCACTGGCCGGGTCGAGGATCGACTCGTCGAGTTTGAGGAAGGACTGCTGCACCATGAAGCGGTTGACCGGACGCGGAGTGTAGAACTCGCCCGAGTCGCCGGCCGCGTCCCGCATCTCCTTGAGGATCGACTCATACACGAACGCCATGGTGTGGATGTCATCGGTGGAGACGAAGTGGATCTGGTTGACAATGTTGACCAGATCCCGTAGCAGCGTGCCCGACTGCATACGGTTGACGACGTCCTTGAAGATGGTCGAGATGACGTTGCGCGGGTCCTCCGCATCATCGCCGACCAACCCCGCCAGATGCGGAATGAGCTTCTCATTGACGAAGGATTTCAGCTCTTCACCGCTGAAGTCCGGGTCGGTCGCCCAGTCCTCCCAGCGGTACGGCTCCTCGATGGCACGCCTATAACCGTCCGGGTCCAGTGCCTCACCCTCCTGCTCCACGCGCTCGTCGAACGCCTTGAGGAAGAGCAGCCAGGAGAGTTGTGGCAGCCGGTCCAGGTCGCCGTTCATTCCGGCGTCCTTGCGCATCGTGTCTCGCGCGGACTTGATGAGGGACGCGAGGCGGGCCTGGGAGGTACCCGGGAACTTTCCCACCGTTTTCTTCGTGGTCACTGCCATGTGAGCTCAGCCGGTCTCTCTGTTCAGGTCGGGAAGAGGTAGGTGGTTCGTCAACGTGATGCATCGGCGAGGGCCGTCGCCCACAGCCCACGCACCAGCGCGAGTGCCGCGTCCAGCGTCGGCGGGATGCCTGTGGTCAGCTCCTGCGCCAGTTCCGGGTAGCTGTCGCGCCATCGGGGTGGAGGGTCGGGAAGTTCGTCCGGGACGTCGTGGGTGTCCCGGACCGCGAAGACGTGACGTACGGCAGTGACCAGCGCCGCGTCCCCCGGCAGACCGTCCTCGGCCAGCAGGACGAGGTCCGCCAAATCCTTGACGCGAGTATTGGGCCGGTCGCCGTAGTCGCGGGTGAAAGCGTGCAGCTTCTCCGCGAAGTGCTGGCGGCGGTCCACGGCCTCTATGGTCCGCTGCGGAGTGCCAGCGAAGGCGAGGGCGTTGGGGAGCGGAAGGCGCTCGGTCCGGGCGATCTCCTCACCCCGGTCCACCACGTCCACACGGACGCCCGCGAAGAGCTTCCCTGCGAGGTGGGCCTCAACGGAGAACCGCCAGCCGCCCCGCCCTGCCGTGTCCGCGGTCAGCGAGACGGGCGCACCGACACGGAAGCGGAACCAGTCCCCGTCGAGGTCGGCGGACAGGGCTTCGATAAGCAGCTCCCGGACCTCGTCACCATCGGTGTCCGAGCCGTCCTCGGGCCGTAGCGCCAGGTCCAGGTCCTTGGTGGTGCGGGCGCGGCCGGTCAGCCGGAACTCCATCGCCGCACCGCCCTTGAGGATCCAGCCGCCGGCCGGATCCTCCGCGAGACGCGCCGCCATGCGGTCGAAGACGACAAGGCGACGGCGGCGGCTCAGGTCGGTACCGGATGCGTCCGCGTCCTGCTTAAGCCGTGCCTCCAGCGCTCGGCGCAGGTCCGAGGCGTCGCGGTAGCGGCCGGTCACGACAGCGCTCCCAGAGCCCGCTCCACACCCAGTTCGGCACCGGCGCCCAGCAGCTGTGCCGCATGCAACAGTTTCCGGCGGGTCACGATCCCCTGCTCCAGCGCCTCCGCCACAGCACCGTCGATCACGTCCTGATCGTCACCGTCCGCCGCACACTCGGCGATCGCGCGCGACGGCACCGTCACCCGGTATCCCGCCCTGCCCTCGATGTCCGAGTCCGCCAGCTCCGCACGGTGCAGAGTCACAGCATCCGACTTCTGCCGGAAGCCACGCGGCACGGTGAGATGGACACGGGACGGGTTGGCCGTACCGAGGTCATGAACGGCGAGGGCGGTGGCGTGCGAGACGACCGCCCGCCCCTTGCTCCACAGCGACCAGCGCACCAGCTGCTCGTCACCCTCGCCCGGAAGATCGCTGAACTCCCGGAACCGGTAGAGAGCACGGTCGATCACCAGCCAGTTGCCGTGCTGGGCGTGATAACGCTGGGCCTGGTACGAGTACCCGGCTTCCAATGCCTGCGCGGCGGTGAAGTAGCCGCGCTGTCCGGCGGCGGTCCGCCAGAGCGTTGCGCGGCTGTCCGTACGGTCTCTGAGCACCGGGCCACCCTAGCAGTATCACGTTAATCAAAGACAACTTTAGTTCCATGATGTGAGCCAACATAGAACTAAAGTGCTTTTGTCGTTTTCCGAGCGCATCGCCTACACGGCCGACAGAAGCCGGGCGGCCAGCTGGTCTATGGCTTCGTGCGCCTCGCGGGGACCGCCGAACCGCCGGGTCAGGTCCACCACACGGCCCATCGAGTCGAAGGGCGGCACCTTGAGTGTGTCCACCTTCAGCTGCGGGGATCCCGACTCGGCGAACTTCACCAGCATCGCCTCCAGCACCTCACGGGCCTGCTCCCCAAAGGAGTCCAGGAACTCTCCGTGCTCCCGACGGAACCAGGTCAGCCGCTCGTCCCGGCTCACCACGGCGAGCCCCTCCCAAGCCGCGCTGACCAGCAGGTCCACCGGATCCACGTCGGGCTTGCCCAATTCCTCGGGCAGTTCCTCCACGTCGATGTCGGCCTCCCGAAGGGCTTCCATCAGGACGGCACGGCTCTTGGCCCGTGCCCACCGGGTACGCAACTGCGCCGGGTCCAGGTCCAGTTCGAGCACCTGGTTGTGCACCCACTGCTCGACGCTCACCAGCCGCATGGTTACGCCGTCGTCAGCGAGCTGATAACGCCGCTCGCCCAACTTGTAGACGTCCACACCACGCACCTCGTAGCGCTTGCCGCGCGCCTGGATGCGATCGACCTCGTCCGGGTCGGTGACCGTGTCGCCGTCACCTTCGTACACGTCGAACGAGCCGCCGTCCTGCTGCTCGTACTCCGCCTGCGGCTCTGTGACCGACTCCCCGTCGCCGTCATCCGCCTCCTCGGCCGGCGGGGTGATGTCCTCGACGTCCACCAGCTCGCCCTGCTCGTCGGCCGTCTCCCGGAGGAGCTTCAGCGGCGGCCCGTCAAACGCGTTGTCCTCGAAGAGACGGGTTGCCTCCACGAAGTCGATGATGTCGAACGACTCCTTGCCGATCTCCGGGCACAGCCGCGTACCGCGCCCGATGACCTGCTTGAACTCCGGCATGGAGGCCATCCGCCGGAACAACACCACATTGCGCACCGCAGGCAGATCCACACCCGTGGACAGCAGCTTCGACGTCACCGCGATGACCGGCTGGCTTGAGTCCGCCTTCCGGAACTCCTCCAGGGACTCGGCCCAATCAGACACGTCAGCGCTGGTGATCCGCTTGACGAAGTCCGGAAGGACGGCGACTTCCTCGGAGGCGATGTTGTGCAAAGCGGTGCGCATCCGCCCCGCGTGTCCGTTGTTCTCGCAGAACACGAGCGTCTTTCCCAGCCGTCCGTCCTCTGCGTTCTTGCGGAGGTGGTCCATGAGGTACTGCGCCGCCGTCTCGGTACGTTCGAGAATCACCATGACCCGCTCGAACTCCTTGGGTCCGTATAGGTCGTCGGGGATCTCCCGGCCGTAGACGTCCTTCTTGCCCGGCTCGGGTCGGTAGCCTTCCACGTCCACGTTCAGCCGGACCCTGCGCACCCGGTAGGGCGAGAGGAAACCGTCTTCGATGCCGTCCCGGAGCGAGTACGTGTAGACGGGGTTGCCGAAGTAATCGAAGGTGTCGGTCTTCTTGCCGCTGTCTCTGATCGGCGTGGCGGTCAGCCCGATCTGCACAGCGGGCGAGAAGTGCTCCAGCACCTTGCGCCACCGCGAGTCGCTGCTCGCGCTGCCCCGGTGACACTCGTCGACGATGACGAGGTCGAAATAGTCCGGCGGATACTCCCTGAAGAGCTCGGTCTGCGCCTCCCCCTGCTCCAGAGACTGATAGAGCGCGAAGTAGATCTTCCGACCACGCTTGGCCTCACCGCCGCCGATCTTGTGGACGTCGTCCTCGCCGAACACCGGTAGGAAGTAACGGTCCTTGGGGTCATCGACCAGCATGTTGCGGTCCGCGAGGTAGAGGACTCGGGGCTTGCGCCCACCGAACGCTCCCGGGGCCTTGGAGAGCCGGGCCACCAACTGGAGGGCGAGCATGGTCTTACCCGTACCGGTGGCTAGTACGAGCAGGATGCGGCGCTCGTCACGGGCAAGCGCCGCGAGTGCTCGGGTGATGGCGACCCGCTGGTAGTAGCGCGGACGCTTCACCGAGTTGTCGGTGTTCCGGAGGGTGTAGTCGTACGGAGCCGACATGAGCTCCTCACCCGCCGCGGTACCGCTGACCCCCTGATCGCGCAGGAAGCGCCCCCACAGATCGCCGGGCGAAGGGAACCGGTCGACAGACTGGATGACGGGCTTGTTCCCGCTGAAGTCGATCTCCACGATGTTGCGGCCGTTGGTGGCGTACGCGAAGGACAGACCCAGCTTGCGCGCGTAACGGCGCGCCTGCTCCACCCCGTTCTCCTCGCTGATGCGGTAGCGCTTGGCCTCCACCACCGCGATCGGCACGTCGGGGATGTACTCGAGCACATAGTCGGCGGCCAGCGCCGCCCCCCGCTTGTGGCGCCTGCGCGTCGGCACCAACCGGCCGTCGTTGATCCGGTACTGCGGACGGATCTGCTTCTCGCTCCACCCCGCTGCCCGCAGGGCAGGAAGGACGAACCGCTTGCACGTCTCGTCCTCGTTCATCTTGTATGCGTCGATCCCCATGAAGACAGGTGTACTTCATGCCTCTGACAACGGTGCCCGAACGGTGGAATCGACCACGGGTCAGGCCAGCTGCGCGGCCTCACTGCCGTGTCCTTTCACCTGGCTGCCATCTCCCACAGCAGCAGCTCCGCCGCCGTGACCGCCCTCGCCTCCAGGCCCGCCGCGTCCGTGACCCGGGCCGCGTCGCCCGCTCCCAGCTCCTCGCCGTCCAGCCGCACATCACCGCGCACCACGTGCACGTACACGAACGCCGCGTCCGGCACCGCGGTCCGCTCCCCCGGTGCCAGGCGCCGTACGTGCAGCATCGCGCCCGCGGCCGGGACCGCGTAAGGGGTGGAGCCGGCGATGCCCGTGACGGTCCGGTACGCGGGCTCGCCGCCCGTCTCCCGGGGAACCAGCCACATCTGGAGGAAGACCAGCGGGACGGTGCCGTCGTTGCGCTCGACGTGCCGCACACCCGTCGCCGCGCTGAGGTGCTGGACGTCCCCGGGGCGGACGGTCGTCCCGTGGCCCGTGGAGTCGCGGTGGGTCAGTTCGCCCTCGATCACCCAGGTGACGATCTCGGTGTGGCTGTGCGGGTGTTCGCCGAAGCCGGCGCCGGGGGCGAGCCGTTCCTCGTTGCAGGCGATCAGCACGCCGAAGCGGAGGTTGTCCGGGTCGTAGTGCGGGCCGAAGGAGAAGGCGTGGCGGGAGTCGGTCCCCGCCTCCGGGTCCCCTCCGCGGTAGCGCTCAGCGGCGCGCCGGACGTCCATCACGGGCACCACCGTAGACCCCGTCCCGGACCCGGCGACGCAGGGGCCCGTCCCGATAAGGCAGTCTTGTCCCCGTGCCCGAACCCGAAACCCACCGCAGCGATCCCGCAGTACACGCCGTCCACGCGCACGCCGCGACCCTGAGGCGACTGGAGAAGTCCTCCGGAAGTCTCGCCGCGCAGGCCATCGCGCGGATGGACGAGACCCTGCCGTGGTACCGGGCCATGCCCCCCGAGAACCGCTCCTGGATCGGGCTCGTCGCCCAGGCGGGCATCGCGGCCTTCACCGAGTGGTTCCGGCGCCCGGACGCGCCCCAGGCGATCTCCACGGACGTCTTCGGGACCGCGCCGCGCGAGCTGACCCGGGCCATCACGCTGCGGCAGACCGTGGAGATGGTGCGCACCACGATCGAGGTGATGGAGAGCGCTATCGACGAGGTGGCGGCGCCCGGCGACGAACGGGTGCTGCGCGAGGCGCTCCTCGTGTACGCCCGCGAGATCGCCTTCGCCACCGCCCAGGTGTACGCCCAGGCCGCCGAGGCACGGGGTGCCTGGGACGCGCGCCTGGAGTCCCTGGTGGTGAACGCCGTGCTCAGCGGGGAGGCCGACGAGGGGGCCGTCAGCCGGGCCGCCGCGCTGGGCTGGAACTCCCCCGAGCATGTGTGCGTGGTGCTCGGGACCGCCCCGGACGGGGACAGCGAGCTGACCGTCGAGGCGATCCGGCGGGCCGCCCGGCACGCCAAGCTCCAGGTGCTCACCGGGGTGCTCGGGGACCGGCTCGTCGTCGTGGCCGGCGGCAGCCCCAACCCGCTCGCGGTCGCCAAGTCGCTGATCGGGCCGTACGCGGCCGGGCCGGTGGTCGCCGGACCCGTCGTACCCGACCTGCTGGCCGCCACCCGGTCCGCGCAGGCCGCCGCCGCCGGACTGAAGGCCTGTTCCGCCTGGCAGGACGCGCCGCGGCCGGTGCTCGCGGACGATCTGCTGCCGGAGCGGGCCATGGCGGGTGATCCCAGCGCCCGTGAGCAGTTGGTGGAGGAGATCTACAGACCGCTGGAGGAGGCGGGCTCGGCCCTCCTGGAAACCCTGAGTGTCTACCTGGAGCAGGCGAGCAGCCTGGAAGGCGCGGCGAGAATGCTCTTCGTTCACCCGAACACCGTGCGCTACCGGCTCCGACGTGTGACAGACGTCACCGGTTGGTCGCCCTCGGATGTACGATCCGCCTTCACACTGCGGATCGCGCTCATCCTGGGGCGTCTGGCCGACGGTGATACTCAGGCATAGGGTTTTGTGGAGGCCCCACAAAACCCCTCCATGTTCTTCGTCCTTGTCCTCACGGGCGGCCGCGCCCGTCCCCAAGAGAGAGTGTGAGAGTGCTCGTACTCGTCGCTCCCGGCCAGGGTGCCCAGACGCCCGGCTTCCTGACCCCCTGGCTCGACCTCCCCGGTGCCGCGGACCGCGTCGCCGCGTGGTCGGACGCCCTCGGACTGGACCTGGTCCACTACGGCACCCAGGCCGACGCCGACGCCATCCGGGACACCGCGGTGGCCCAGCCGTTGCTGGTGGCAGCCGGCCTGCTGTCCGCCGCGGCACTGGGTGACATGTCCGAGATCGCGCCGGGCGCGGTCGCGGGTCACAGCGTCGGTGAGATCACCGCCGCCGTCTTCGCCGGGGTCCTCGACGACACGGCCGCCCTCGGTCTCGTCCGCACGCGGGGTCTGGCGATGGCCGACGCCGCCGCGGTCACCAAGACCGGCATGGCGGCGCTGCTGGGCGGCGACCCGGAGGTCACCCTCCCGCACCTGGAGAAGCTGGGGTTGACCCCCGCGAACATCAACGGCGCGGGCCAGATCGTCGCCGCCGGCACGCTGGAGCAGCTCGCCGCGCTGGCCGAGGACAAGCCCGAGGGCGTCCGCAAGGTCGTCCCGCTGAAGGTCGCCGGCGCCTTCCACACGCGTCACATGGCGCCCGCGGTCGAGACGCTGGCCAAGGCGGCGGCGGACCTCACGCCCGCCGACCCGCGGGTCGCCTACGTCTCCAACAAGGACGGACGGACCGTCGCCACCGGTGCCGAGGTGCTGGAGCGGCTGGTCGGCCAGGTCGCCAACCCCGTGCGCTGGGACCTGTGCATGGAGACCTTCAAGGAACTCGGCGTCACCGCGCTGATCGAGGTGTGCCCGGGCGGCACGCTGACCGGCCTGGCCAAGCGCGCGCTGCCCGGCGTGCCGACGCTGGCACTGAAGACCCCCGACGATCTCGACGCGGCCCGCGCTCTCCTCGCAGAGCACGCCGGCGTCTAAGGAGCCGTACATGGCGAAGATCAAGCCCAGCAAGGGCGCCCCGTACGCGCGCATTCTCGGTGTCGGCGGCTACCGTCCGACCCGGGTCGTGCCCAACGAGGTGATCCTCGAGAAGATCGACTCGTCGGATGAGTGGATCCGTTCGCGCTCCGGTATCGAGACCCGGCACTGGGCGGGACCCGACGAGACCGTGGCCACGATGGCGGTCGAGGCCTCCGGCAAGGCGATCGCGGACGCGGGCATCGACGCCGAGCGGATCGGCGCGGTGGTCGTCTCCACCGTCTCGCACTTCAGCCAGACCCCGGCCGTCGCCACCGAGATCGCCGACCGGCTGGGCACGAACAAGGCCGCCGCCTTCGACATCTCGGCCGGCTGTGCGGGCTTCGGCTACGGCCTGACGCTCGCCAAGGGCATGGTGGTGGAAGGTTCCGCCGACCACGTCCTCGTCATCGGCGTCGAGCGGCTGAGCGACCTGACCGACCTGGAGGACCGGGCCACCGCGTTCCTCTTCGGCGACGGCGCCGGTGCGGTCGTCGTCGGCCCCTCCGAGGAGCCGGCTATCGGCCCGACCGTGTGGGGTTCCGAGGGCGACAAGTCCGAGACGATCCGGCAGACCGTCTCGTGGGACCGGTTCCGGCTCGGTGACCTGTCCGCGCTGCCGCTCGACAGCGACGGCAACATCAAGTTCCCTGCGATCACGCAGGAGGGCCAGGCGGTGTTCCGCTGGGCCGTGTTCGAGATGGCGAAGGTCGCCCAGCAGGCGCTGGACGCGGCCGGAATCACCCCGGACGAACTGGACGTCTTCATCCCGCACCAGGCCAATGTGCGGATCATCGACTCGATGGTGAAGACGCTGAAACTGCCGGAGCACGTCACGGTCGCCCGTGACATCCGCACCACCGGCAACACCTCGGCCGCCTCGATCCCGCTCGCGATGGAGCGGCTCCTGGCGACCGGTGAGGCGAAGAGCGGTGACACCGCGCTCGTCATCGGATTCGGGGCGGGTCTCGTGTACGCCGCCACGGTCGTTACCCTCCCCTAGGCACTCCGTGCCGGACCATGCGGTCCGGAACGGGGACAACTGCCACAAACCGTCTGGAACATCGAAGAAGGAGCGCCTGACATGGCCGCCACTCAGGAAGAGATCGTCGCCGGTCTCGCCGAGATCGTGAACGAGATCGCCGGGATCCCCACCGAGGACGTCCAGAGGGACAAGTCCTTCACCGACGACCTGGACGTGGACTCGCTGTCCATGGTCGAGGTCGTCGTCGCCGCCGAGGAGCGCTTCGACGTGAAGATCCCGGACGAGGACGTCAAGAACCTCAGGACCGTCGGCGACGCCACCGACTACATCCTCAAGCACCAGGCCTGAGCAACCGCGCAGGCACCAGGCTGCTAGGCCCCGCCACCCGGCGGTGGCGCCGTCGAATCCCGTATCCGTTGGAGAAAGAATTCCCGTGAGCCCGACCAATCGCACCGTGGTCGTCACCGGTATCGGCGCAACCACACCGCTGGGTGGCGACGCAGCCTCGACCTGGGAGGCCCTCCTCGCCGGCACGTCCGGTGTCCGCCTTCTGGAGGAGGACTGGGCGGCCCAGCTCCCCGTCCGGATCGCCGCGCGGATCGCCGTCGAGCCGGGCGAGATCCTTCCCCGCCCGCAGGCCCGCAAGTTGGACCGGTCCGCGCAGTTCGCGCTGATCGCCGCTCAGGAGGCATGGAAGGACGCCGGTTTCACCGCCAGGGCCGGTGCTGTGACATCAGACGCTTCGGCGTCGGGCGCGTCCGTGAACCCCGACCGCCTCGGTGCGGTCATCGCCTCCGGCATCGGCGGTGTGACGACCCTCCTGGACCAGTACGACGTGCTCCGGGACAAGGGCGTCCGCCGTGTCTCCCCGCACACCGTGCCCATGCTGATGCCCAACTCCCCGGCGGCCAACGTCGGGATCGAGCTGGGTGCCCGCGCCGGTGTGCACACCCCGGTCTCGGCCTGCGCCTCGGGCGCGGAGGCCATCGGGTACGCGATCGAGATGATCCGCACCGGGCGTGCGGACGTGGTCGTGGCCGGTGGCACCGAGGCCGCCATCCACCCGCTTCCCATCGCCGCGTTCGGCAACATGATGGCGATGTCCAAGAACAACGACGACCCCACGGGCGCGTCGCGGCCGTACGACGCGGGCCGTGACGGCTTCGTGCTCGGCGAGGGCGCCGGTGTGATCGTCCTGGAGTCCGAGGAGCACGCGAAGGCCCGCGGCGCCCGGATCTACGTCGAGGCGGTCGGCCAGGGCATCTCCGCCGACAGCCACCACATCACGCAGCCGGAGCCGTCCGGCAACGGCATCGCGCACGCGCTGCACAACCTGCTGGACAACACGGATCTGAAGCCGGCCGAGATCGTGCACGTCAACGCGCACGCCACGTCGACCCCGCAGGGCGACGTCGCCGAGATCAAGGCACTGCGGAAGGTGTTCGGCGACGACGTCGACCACATGGCGGTCTCCGCGACCAAGTCGATGACCGGTCATCTGCTGGGCGGGGCCGGCGGTGTCGAGACCGTCGCGTCGATCCTGGCGCTGGTGAACCGTACGGCTCCGCCGACCATCAACGTGGACGACCTCGACCCCGAGGTCAACGCCGACGTGGTGACCGGTGCCCCGCGGGCGCTGCCCGAGGGCCGGATCGCCGTGCTGAACGACTCGTTCGGGTTCGGCGGGCACAACGTGGTCCTGGCGTTCAGGACCGTCTGAGCACACACATGACGAGGGGCCCTCACCGGCGGTGAGGGCCCCTCGTCATGTCCGGCGCCCGCCGGACTCACACCACCTGGTGCAACCAGCGCACCGGCGCGCCCTCTCCCGCGTAGCGGAACGGCTCCAGTTCGTCGTCCCACGGCTTGCCCAACAGCCGGGACAGCTCCCCCTCCAGGTCCGTCTCGCCGCTCCGGCTGCGTTGCAGGGCCGCGCGGAGCCGGTCCTCGGGGATGAGGATGTCGCCGTGGATACCGGTGACGGCGTGGAAGATGCCGAGGCCGGGGGTGCAGCTATAGCGCTCGCCCTCGGCGGTGGGGCAGGGCTCGGCGGTGACCTCGAAGCGCAGCAGGCGCCAGCCGCGCAGCGCGGAGGCGAGCTTGGAGGCGGTGCCGGCCTCGCCCCGCCAGGAGAACTCCGAGCGCCAGGTGCCGGGGGCCGCGGGCTGCCGGATCCAGTCGAGGCTGACGCGCGCGCCGAGCACCCCGGCGACGGCCCACTCGACGTGCGGGCACAGCGCGCGCGGCGCGGAGTGCACGTACAGAACTCCACGTGTCGTCACCGGAACCTCCGGGCAGAGCGGGACATCTTGCGGACTGGCTGGGCGGCTGTGGCACGACGGCCGCGTTGATGGCGAGGCTACCTTGCGACGGGGCAAGGAGTGTGACGTACCGTCGGTCCCGCTGCCAGGAAAACGCCGCCATTCACCCAGGGGGACGCTTGTGCGGGGGTGTGCCGTTCCCGGGGGGAGCCGGCCGGGAACCCCCGCACGTTGTCAGGGCAGGAGGCCGACCGTCGAGCGAGGGGAACACCAGGGATGCGGAAGCGAAGCCGCCGGGTGCGGGCCGTGCTCGTCGCCGTGGCGGCCGTCATGCTGGGCGCCGCCGGATGTGACGGCGCGGGGCCGGCCGCCCCGGAGGGCACGAAGCACGCGGCCCGGCCCCCGGTGTGGGACCGCAGCCCGGAGTCGATCGCCGCGGTGGGTGACTCCATCACGCGCGGTTTCGACGCGTGCGCGGTGCTGTCGGACTGCCCGGAGGTGTCGTGGGCGACGGGCGGTGACGCCCGGGTGGACAGTCTGGCGGTGCGGCTGCTGGGCGTGCCGGGGGCGGCGGAGCGGAGCTGGAACTACGCGGTGACCGGCGCCCGTATGGCGGACCTGCCCGGCCAGATGGAGCAGGCGGCGCGGCGCGGCCCGCAACTGGTGACGGTCATGGCCGGCGCGAACGACGCCTGCCGGTCGTCGGCGTCGGCGATGACGCCGGTGGCCGCCTTCCGCGCGGACTTCGAGAGGGCGATGCGCACCCTGCGTACGGCGCTGCCGCGGACACAGGTGTACGTGGCCAGCGTGCCGAACCTGAAGCGGCTGTGGTCCGAGGGCCGGACGAACCCGCTGGGCAAGCAGGTGTGGAAGCTCGGCATCTGCCCGTCGATGCTGGCCGACGCGGACGATCTGACCGGCTCGGCGATGGTGCGCCGGGACAGCGTGCAGCAGCGGGTGGTGGCGTACAACGCGGTGCTGAAGGACGTCTGCGCCCGGGACCGGCGCTGCCGGTTCGACGGGAACGCGGTCTACGACTACCGCTTCGGCACGGATCAGCTCAGTCACTGGGACTGGTTCCACCCCAGCACGGACGGCCAGGCGCGGCTGGCCGAGATCGCCTACGGAAGGATCACGGCGCGACAGCCGTGACCTAGGGTTTCCACATGAACGAACTTTTCGGCACACTTCCCGACGGCACGCCGGTGCACCGCTGGACGCTGGAGCGCGCCGGGGTCCGGGTCCGGGTGCTGTCCTACGGCGGGATCGTGCAGTCGGTGGAGGTCCCGGACGAGGCCCGACGGATGACGGACGTGGTGCTGGGATTCCCGTCCCTCGACGGCTATCTGGAGCATCCGGAACCGTATCTGGGCGCCGTGATCGGCCGGTACGCCAACCGGATCGCGGGCGGCCGGTTCCCGCTGGACGGCCGGACGTACGCCCTGACGCCGAACGAGGGCACCAACTCGCTGCACGGCGGCGCGCGGGGCTTCGACAAGCGGGTCTGGGACGTGACACCGGTCGGGCACGGGGTGCGCCTGAGCCGGGTGAGCCCGCACGGCGAGGAGGGCTTCCCGGGCCGGCTGGAGGTCGCGGTGACGTACACGCTGACGGACACGGGCGCGCTGCGCATCGCGTACGAGGCGGTCACCGACGCGCCGACCGTCGTCAGCCTGACGAACCACACGTACTGGAACCTGAGCGGCTCCGGCCACGCGGGCGGACACGAGCTGCGGCTGGCCGCGTCCCGGTACACGCCGGTGGACGCGGACCTCATCCCCACCGGTGCGCTGGAGGACGTGACCGGCTCCCGCCTCGACTTCCGCACGGCCCGGGCGGTGGGCACCGGCTACGACCACAACCTCGTGCTGGACAAGGGGGTGAGCGAGGCGGCCGAGGAGGTGGCCGAGCTGTACGACCCCGTGACCGGCCGCGTCCTGACGGTGGCGACGACCGAGCCGGGCGTCCAGCTCTACACCGCCGACCACCTCTCCGCCCCGTTCACCCCCGGCGCCGCGATCGCCCTGGAGACCCAGCACTTCCCGGACTCCCCCAACCACCCGTCCTTCCCCACCACGACCCTGCGACCGGGCGCCCCCTTGCGCTCCGAGACGGTGTACGGGTTCGGGGTACGGGGGCGGGGCGGGGCCGGCGACTGACGTTGCCCCGGTCCAGGGGTCAGGTCCCGGACCGGGGCTGTTCTTGGGGAGCCCCGCTGGGTGGGGGACTTGTCCTGGATCAGACGTTAATCGGTGCGGTGAGCCTTTGGTCGGCGATCGAGCGTCCGGCGGCGATCTCGTACGAACCCTTCACACACGCCCACGCCTTCGCCGTCTCGTCCCAGACCTCGAAGGCGCGGCGCGGGAGTTCGACGGTCACCTCGGTGCTCTCGCCGGGGGCGGCCTCGGCGGCGGCGAAAGCGGCCAGCCGGCGTGCGGGGCGTTCGGGGCCGGGGCCGGCCGGGGCGACGTAGATCTGGACGACCTCGCGGCCGGGGCGCTCGCCGGTGTGGCGCAGGCGGACGCGGACGGTGGTGCCGTCGACGTCCAGGGACTCGTAGGCCCAGTCGGTGTGGCCGAGGCCGTGGCCGAAGGGGTAGGACGGGGTGCGGCCGGCCTTCTCCCAGGCGGCGTAGCCGATGAACACGCCCTCTTCGTAGCGGAGTTCGCCGTCGGTCGGGACGACCTGGGTGACCAGGGCGTCGGCGAGGGAGCCCGAGGTGGTGGGCAGCCGGCCGCCGGGCTCGTGGGCGCCGGTGAGGACGTCGGCGAGGGCGGCGCCGCCCTCCTGGCCGGGGAACCAGCCGAGCAGGACGGCGGCGACCTCGTCCCGCCAGGGCAGTTCCACCGGGGAGCCCGCGTTCACGACGACGGTGTTCGGGTTGGCGGCTGCGACCGCGCGGACCACGCCTCGCGGGCCTGGTCGGCCGGGGTGGGCTGGGCTCCCGCCATCGCGGTTCCTCCTCGTCGGGGTCCGTGCAGGTGCCTCCATCGTGCATCCGGGGAGGTGATCGCCGAGCGCGGTCACCGGGATGCGAGCCTGTCCGCGGCGGCCGAGCGGGCGGGGCTGACCCGGCAGGCCTGCCGCACTGCTTCGGCACCGAGGACGCCCTGCCGGTGGCCGTGCTCCGGGAGCGCGACCGGTGGGACGCGGTGCCGGACACCCCCTGGCGGACGGACCTGCCGGCCTGCTGGACCCGGAGCCGGTCGAGGTGCCGGGCGCGTTCCGCGACTTCCCGCGGCTGCAGGGCGGACCGGCGGCCTGAGCGGGCGGGCCCTCGCGCGGCCGTCCTGCCTCAGCCGGCGGCGCCCATGTCCGACTACGGTCGACGCCGCCCGCGTTCGGGCCAGGTTCGTGGCATGGCGCGGGTGACTCCCGTCGCGTCATACTGCCGCCGTCCACCGCATCACGCGCCCCACAGCGACGGAAGGACCCGAACTCCCTTGACGTGCATATCCCTTCGTCTCGGCGTCATCGGCCTGGCTCTGCTCACCGGCCTGTCCGCCCCCGCCACCGCGGCCTCCGCAGGACCGGCGGCCCCGTCCCCCACCGTCGAGGAGCAACGGCTCGACCGGGCCGTACCGCGGGAGATCCTGCGACGCTCCGGGTTCGACGGGGTGGCGCCCGGTCTCCGCGACGGGCTGGAGCGCGTGCACTCCTACGCGCAGGCCCGCCGACTCGTCGGACGGGAGGGGACCGCGCTGTGGCGGCGGGCCGTGGCGCGGGCGCAGGGGCGGGGGCCGGCGGGGGGCGACCTGAGCCGGGACGACGACCGGCCGCTGTACTGGGCACGGCTGGGGATGAGCCGGGAACTGCGCGTGTGGGAGCCCGGGTTCGAGTTGACCGGCGGGCAACGGGGGGCGCTGCTGAACGAGTTGGAGCGGACCTCGCGCGGACAGACCGGCATCCGCTACCCCGGGGCGAAGCACCTGCGGCGCGTGCTGCTCACCGGCTTCGACCCCTTCACGCTCGACCGGGACATCCGCATCTCCAACCCGTCCGGGGCGAGCGCGCTCGCGCTGGACGGCACGGTGATCGAGACGGACCGGGGGCCGGCGCGCGTCGAGACCGCCGTGTTCCCGGTGCGCTGGCAGGACTTCGCCGAGGGCACGGTGGAGCGCGCCCTGCGGCCGTACCTGCCGGAGGTGGACCTGTTCACGACCGTGAGCCAGGGCCGCGTCGGCCGGTTCGACGTCGAGCGCACCAACGGCGCCTGGCGGGGCGGCTTCCCGGACAACGACAGCGTCTCGCGGACGGAGACCGTCCCGGTCGCCGACCCGGCCTCGCAGCCGCAGTGGACGAGCACGACCCTGCCGTACGCCGCAATGGTGGCCGCCCGGACAGGACGCTTCCCCGTCTACGACCACACCGAGGTGACCGAGATCCCGGCCGGGGGAGACAACCCCGTCGTACGGCCGGACGGGCCGACCCCCGGCTCCACCGCCCGCGCCGGGGGCGGCGGCGACTACCTCTCCAACGAGATCGCCTACCGGGTCACGCTGCTGCGGGACCGGCTCGGGCTGCACGACACCGTGCCCGGCGGCCATGTGCACACGCCCGTCCTGACCTTCGGCACCGGCAACACCGACCCGGCGACGGGTGCGGTGACCGACCCGGAGTTCGTACACAACCGGCTGGACATCATCGCTCAGGTGCGGTCCATCGTGACGGTCGCGGTCGGCGCCCCGGCGGCACACGGCTGACGCGCCGGGGCCACCGAGGTCACTGGGGGACGTCCTCCCTGTCCGGCTGGGCGGCGGAGGCCGCGGAGTCGCCGGCGGCGCTCTCCTCACCCAGCAGGTCGCGGGCGAGGAACGTGGCGCCGGCCACCGCGCCCGGCATCAGGAACACCGCGACGAACGGAACCAGGAAGGCCAGGCCCAGAGGGGTGCCGAAGCCCCAGACCAGCGTCTTGCGGGAGCGGAGCAGGGCGAGGCGGGCGCGCAGGTCGACGCCCCGGCGCTGGAGCGCCACGGCGGCGAGTTCCTCGGTGAGGAAGAAACCGGTGACGAAGAAGCCGAGCACGGGGACGACCGCCTGCCCGACGAACGGCAGGAAACCGAGGGCGAAGAGCAGCACGCCCCACAGGGCGGCGCGGACCAGGACGCGCAGGCTGTCACGGGCGGAGATCCACAGCTCGCGCCAGAGCGGAAGGTCGGAGCGGGGCGCGGTGCCGTCGGGCGAGACGTCGGCGTCGGCCTTCTCCGAGAGGTTCTCGTAGAAGGGCTGGCCGACCAGCAGGGTGACGGCCGTGAACGTCAGCACGGCCAGCAGCAGGCCGAGGGCGAACAGGACGGCGGTCAGAAAGCCGCGGAACAGGCCCTGCCAGGGGCTGGACCAGTCGTCCGCGAACGGGGTCGCCCAGGTGACGGCGCTCTCGCCCCACACGGCGAGCGCGACCAGCGCTGCGGCGTACAGCACCAGCGTGATCAGTCCGGGCAGCAACCCGAAGCCGTACTGCCGCCCGTGCCGGGCCACCCACCGCTGGCCCTTCAGCAGATAACCGAAACCCACCCCGAGATCGCGCATGCCCAGGACTTTACTGGCTCGGCACGCGGGGCGGATCCTCAGTCGTCGAGCATGCGGCGGAGCAGGTCCCGCAGGGAGCGGCGCTGCTCGTCGGACAGGCCGGCGAGGGGTTCGCGGGCGAAGTGCAGGCCCTCGCGGAGATCCTGGGCCACGCGCCGGCCCTCCTCGGTGGCGGCGGCCACCTTCACCCGGCGGTCGGCCGGGTCGGGGCGGCGCTCCGCCAGCCCGCGGGCCTCCAGGCGGTCCACGATCCCGGTCACGTTCGACGGCTCGCACTTCAGCTTCTGCGCCAGCTTGCGCATGGGCAGCGGCTCCAGCGAGAGCAGGCTGAGGAGGCGGGCCTGCGGGCCGGTCAGCGCGTGTTCGCCCGCCGCCTTCTCGTAGTCCTCGTAGAAGCGGGCCACGACGTCCCCGATCAGCTCGACGACCTCCAGGGTGAGCGCGTCGGGGCGGGGGGACTTCGATGGGGTGGACATATCCGCCAGGATACCCGGTTACTTGACATCATGAAATATCCATGAGCATGGTTGTTTCAGGTACTGAAATAAACAGGAAGGCGTTGTCATGATCAACCGCGAGTGGCACCTGCTCAGCCGTCCCGTCGGCTGGCCCAAGCCCGAGGACTTCGCCCTCGTCGAGGGCCCGGTCCCGACCCCGGGCGAGGGGCAGGTGCTGGTGCGGAACAAGTACCTCTCCGTCGACCCGTACATGCGCGGCCGGATGAGTGCCGCGAAGTCGTACGCCGCCCCGTTCGAGCTGAACAAGGTCATGCAGGGCGGTGCGGTCGGCGAGGTGATCGAGTCCCGCGCCGAGGGCATCTCCGCCGGCGACCACGTCCTGCACTTCTTCGGCTGGCGCGAGTACGCGGCCCTGGACGCGAAGCACGCCGTCAAGGTCGACCCCGACGCCGCGCCGCTCTCGACGTACCTCGGCGTCCTCGGCATGACCGGGCTGACCGCCTACGCCGGCCTGCTGCGCACCGCCTCCTTCAAGGAGGGCGACGTCGTCTTCGTCTCCGGAGCGGCGGGTGCCGTCGGCAGCCAGGTGGGACAGATCGCCAAGCTCAAGGGCGCCTCCCGGGTCATCGGCTCCGCCGGGTCCGACGAGAAGGTCAAGCTCCTGGTGGAGGAGTACGGCTTCGACGCCGCCTTCAACTACAAGAACGGCCCGGTCGCCGAGCAGTTGCGGCAGGCCGCGCCGGACGGCATCGACGTCTACTTCGACAACGTCGGCGGGGACCACCTGGAGGCCGCCATCGGCTCGCTGAACCAGGGCGGCCGGATCGCCGTCTGCGGCATGATCTCGGTCTACAACAACACCGAGCCCGCCCCCGGCCCGAAGAACCTCGCCCGGCTGATCCAGACCCGCGGCCGCATCGAGGGCTTTCTCGTCGGAGACCCACTACGACCTCCAGCCCCAGTTCGTCCAGGAGGTCGGCCCCCTGGGTCGCCTCGGGTGCGCTGAAGTACCGCGAGACCGTGGCCGAGGGCATCGAGAACAACCTGGAGGCGTTCCTCGGGGTCCTGCGGGGCGACAACATCGGCAAGATGGTCGTCAAGCTCTGACGGCACCCTTCCTGGGGCCGCCCTCTCCCTTGGGCGACCTTCCCGTTGATTTCGGCATGCGGTAACTTCATTCCGAAATCCGTCGGCGATCGTGGGCGCGAGTCGCGGCGGACCGAGAGGAAGACAACCGCATGCCCATCACGCAGTCAGACGTCCTGTACACGGCCGTCGCCACCGCCGAGAACGGCCGCGACGGGCGGGTCGCCACCGACGACGGCGCGCTCGACGTCGTCGTGAACCCGCCCGAGGTGATGGGCGGCGACGGCGCCGGCACCAACCCCGAGCAACTGTTCGCCGCGGGGTACAGCGCCTGCTTCCAGGGGGCGCTCGGTGTCGTCGCACGGCAGGAGGGCGTGGACGTGTCCGGGTCCACCGTCACCGCGAAGGTCGGTATCGGCAAGAACGAGGACGGGTTCGGGATCATCATGGAGATCTCGGCGAGCATTCCGAACGCCGACGGGGCGACCGCGCGGGCGCTGGTCGAGAAGGCTCACCAGGTGTGCCCCTACTCGAAGGCTACGCGCGGCAACATCACCGTGACGCTGGCCTGACGGCGTCCCGGCGGGGGCGGGGCGTCGTGTGCGGGGTGCGGTGAGGCCGCGGCGTGTTGTCGGGCGCGGGGCGTCGTGGGCCGGTCGCGCAGTTCCCCGCGCCCCTTCAGGGGCCTTGCCGTCGGCCGGCGTGTCAGGGGCTTGTTGCGCGGGATTCCGCGGCCCTCGGTACTGCGTCGGTGGTGTCAGGTGCACCACCAGAGGAAGCGGTCGCAGGTTCTGGTGGGGGTCGGGGTCGGGGTCGGGGTGGGGGCGGTGGTCGTGTGGGGGTGGCCGTCGTCGGGGTGGTGGTGGGCTCGGTGGCGGCCGGTGGTGCGGGGTCGTCCGCAGCGGCCGTACCGGAAGGCGTCGTGGCCGACTGCTCGGGCTTGTCGGTCTCCTGAGCCGACGGGGAGGCGGAATCCTTCTCCCGAGGGGACTTCGAGGCCGACGCGGAGGCCGCAGCCGCGGACGCGGAGCCCCGCGCGCCCCGGGGTCGCAGCGGAGACGGCGTCCAGCGGGTCTGCCGTGCGGGCCGCTGCCGCCGGGGAGGTACCGCCGTCCGCCGCCGCCTCCCCGGCCGGGGCCGGCTTGTCCCCGGTGAACGGCGAGAAGGGCATGTCCGTGCCCAGTTCGGCGAGGCTGAGTCCACCCGCCGCGAGGACGAACCCGGCGGCGACCAGGGCCGTACGGCGACGCCGGCGGCGGTGCGCGGCGGCCTTGCGGTCCCGTCGGCTGTCCTCGGCCCGGCCACGGGCCCGCCTGCCCGTGGGCGCGATGTCACCCTCGGCGGTCGCCACACCCTCGACGGCTTCCGCGGGCTGATCCGTGCGCTCCGACTCGCCGTACGGATACCCCCCGACGGCTTCGACGGCTCCGCCCCCGGACTGCGAGTCCCCGTACGGGTCTCCCCCGGCGGCTTCGGCGGGCCCGCCCCCGGGCGACGACTCCCCGTACGGGTGTCCCCCGACGGCTTCGGCGGGGCGGGGTGTGTGTTCCGCGGGGGTGTACGTGTATGCCTCGTACACCGGCGTCGGCGTCTGCGCGTACGTGGCCGGTGTTCCGCACCCGGGGCAGGCCAGGGCGCCGTTGAGGTGCCGTTGGCACGGGTGACAGAAGTTCATGACGCCGGAAGACTAGAGTCCGCACGACCCGGCTTCCAGGTGAGGCTGTGAAGGTTTCGTGCGGGACCGAAAGAGTTTCCGGTCACCGTGCCGAAACCGTTACCTGTTCGACCCATTGACACCCCTGCCGCACCGTCCTTACTGTCACGCCAGCATTTCGAACGTGTGACGAAATCTCGAACAGTCTGAGGGGCAACTGTCGTGCGCATCACCGGAATCAGCACGCACGTGGTCGGTACACCGTGGCGGAACCTGACCTACGTCCAGGTGCACACCGACGAGGGGATCACCGGCGTCGGCGAGACCCGGATGCTCGGTCACACCGACGCGCTGATCGGCTATCTGCGGGAGGCCGAGGCCAACCACATTCTCGGGTCGGACCCGTTCGCCGTCGAGGACCTGGCGCGCCGGATGAAGTACGGCGACTACGGCCGCGCCGGCGAGATCGTCATGTCGGGCATCGCGGTCGTGGAGATGGCCTGCTGGGACATCAAGGGCAAGGCCCTGGGCGTGCCGGTGTGGCAGCTACTCGGCGGGAAGGTCACCGACAAGGTCAAGGCGTACGCCAACGGGTGGTACACCACCGAGCGGACCCCGGAGGCGTACCACAGGGCCGCGCAGGGCGTGGTGGAGCGCGGCTACCGGGCGCTGAAGATCGACCCGTTCGGCACCGGACACTTCGAGCTGGACCACCGGGAGACCCTGTACGCCGTCTCGCTCATCGAGGCCGTACGGGACGCCATCGGCCCGGAGACGGAGCTGATGCTGGAGATGCACGGCCGCTTCTCCCCCGCCACCGCCGTCCGGCTGGCCAAGGAGATGGCGCCGTTCAAGCCGGCCTGGCTGGAGGAGCCGGTGCCGCCGGAGAACCTCAAGGCGCTGGAGAAGGTCGCCGCCAAGGTCGACATCCCGGTCGCCACCGGTGAACGCATCCACGACCGGATCGAGTTCCGCGAGCTGTTCGACAGCCAGGCCGTGGACATCATCCAGCCCGACGTCGGACACATCGGCGGCATCTGGGAGACCCGGAAGCTCGCCGCGACCGCCGAGACGCACTACATGCTGGTCGCCCCGCACAACGTGGGCGGGTCCGTGCTCACCGCCGCCTCCCTCCAGGTCGGCTTCACCTCCCCGAACTTCAAGATCCTTGAGCACTTCAACGACTTCGCCGACGCGGAGATCAAGAAGGTGGTCAAGGGGGCGCCGGAGGTCGTGGACGGGTACTTCCACCTGTCCGACGCACCGGGTCTCGGCGTGGAGCTGGACGTCGACGCGGCGGCCGAGTTCCCGCAGCAGCAGGCCCGGTTCGACCTGTGGGCCGAGGGCTGGGAGCAGCGCAAGCCGAAGGGCACTCAGTGAGTTCCCAGATCCTGGTCGAGGCGCCCGGCGTCCACCGGGTGGAGGCGCACGCGCCGCGGGAGCCCGGCCCGGGTGAGGCGCTGGTGGCCGTGCACGCGGTCGGCATCTGCGGCAGCGACCGCGAGGTGTACCAGGGCAACCGGCCCGAGGGGTACGTGCGTTACCCGCTGACCCCCGGACACGAGTGGTCGGGGACGGTCACCGCGGTGGGGCCCGGGGTGCCCGGCACGCTCGCCGGCCGCAAGGTGGTCGGCGAGGGTTTCCGCAACTGCCAGGTGTGCGAACGCTGTCACGCGGGCGAGACCACCCTGTGCACGGCCGGGTACGAGGAGACCGGGTTCACCCGGCCCGGGGCCATGGCGGCCACGCTGACCCTGCCGGCCCGGCTGCTGCACGTCCTGCCGGACGACGCCGACCTGACGGCCGCCGCACTGCTGGAGCCGGCCGCCTGTGTCGCCGCCGCCGCGCTGAAGGCGAACGCCCGGCCGGGTGAGCGGGTCGCGGTGGTGGGCACGGGCACGCTGGGCATGTTCGCCGTGCAGTTCCTGCGGGCCGTCTCACCGGCGGAGCTGCTCGTCGTCGGCACGCGCGACGACCGGGAGGCGCTGGCCCGGCGGTTCGGGGCCACCGGTTTCCGGCTCAAGGACGAGGAACTGCCCGCCGATTTCGACGTGGTGATCGAGACCGCCGGATCCGCGTCCGCCGCGCGCACCGCCGCCGCACTGCTACGGCGCGGCGGGCGCCTGGTCCTCACCGGGATCCCGGCGCCGGGCGCGGACGGGCTGGACCCGACCGATCTCGTCGTACGGCAGTTGGAGGTGCACACGGTCTTCGGGGCGCCGCCGGACGCCTGGGCGCACACCGTGCGGGTGTTCGGCGCCGGGCTGCTGGACCCGCTGCCGCTGGTCACGCACGAGCTGCCGCTGGCCGAGTTCTCGCGGGCCATCGAGCTGGTCGGGGCCGGCGACCCGGCGGTGGGCAAGGTGCTGCTCCACCCCTAGGGCCGCCTGCCGGACCCAGCCGTACGCCGGCCGGGGTGTGACCTGACGGCGCCCCGGCCGGCGTACCACCAGTGCCTCGCCGTACCCAGAGCCGCGAACTTTGTCCGATATACCGAACACGAAGGACAGCTTGTGACCGACGCTTCCGCCCCGGCAGTCCGCAGGCCCGGCGAGCAGGTGCTCGCCGCACTCGGCCTGGGGGCACCCGCCCTCGACCCCGCCGACGCCTCCGCCCGCACCTTCCCGGGCGGTGGCCGCTGGCGCACCGAGATCCCCTCGTGCGAGGGGCCCGAAGCGCTGGCGGTCATCCTGAAGGAGGCCTCGCGCCTCGACGTGCCGATCCACCGGATCAGCCAGGGCAGCGGCGTGTGGATGCTCACCGACGCCGAGATCACCGAGATGGTGGACGCCACCGCCGAACGCGACATCGAACTCTGCCTGTTCACCGGTCCGCGCGGCACCTGGGACATCGGCGGCTCGGTGCGGTCCGACTCGCGGGGGGCCGGACTGCGCGCCCGGGGCCACGACGCCGTGGCCGGCTGTGTCGAGGACGCCGTCCGCGCCACCGAACTGGGCGTCAAGTGCCTGCTCGTGGCCGACGAGGGCGTGCTGTGGACCCTGCACCGGGCGCGCGAGGCCGGGATCATCCCGGCCGACACCACCCTGAAGGTGTCGGCGCTCATCGGTCCCGTCAATCCGGCCTCGTACGCCGTCTACGAGCGGCTCGGCGCCGACTCCGTCAACGTGCCCAGCGACCTGACGCTGGATCACCTCACGGAGATCCGCCGGGTGTCCGGCGCTCCCATGGACATGTACATCGAGGCCCCCGACGACCTCGGCGGCTACATCCGGATGTACGAG